>NZ_JAGEMG010000004.1:0-340521 GCF_040148835.1 Allomuricauda sp. NFXS6
CCGTTGTCGAACTCCTTTAAAATCTTTGCGATCTGTGTTGGTGAAAATTTGCTCTTCCTCATAATGCTGTTTAAAATTAAGATTATTATTCTACTTTTAAACAGTTCGGTTTTAAGGGGAGCTTACATTACAGTTGTGATTATATGGCAGGATGAATCCTGAACAGCCCTTATAAAAGAATCATGTATCGGTGTAACCTTAGACCAATCTTGAAACCTTCCACCAGATTTTCTATGTATATCAAGGCATCCTCCAGCACCTTTCCATTCTGGAGTAATAGTGTCTATGATTATCACTTCCATAGATGCATTTTCACATATCTTAATTGCATTAATATAATCCTGAGGACCATATTGTCCTTTGAGGGAAAATACATTGAACCGCCCTAAGTGAGCATATATATTTGAGCTTTCATTTTCAGTATCTATAACTGCTATTTTTGACCAATCAGAGGTAATTCCAAAAGCCATTAAAAGAGCACTATAGGTTTTTCCAAAACCAGAGGCACCACTGAGTCCAATTCTTAGTTTAATTCCATTTTTTGTTGCTTTCTTCAACTTCATATCTAAAATTGTTATGGTTTCTAATAAATTTTCATATGACATCTAATAAAAAAGGAGAGCCATTAATTGACCCTCCTTTATTTTTGATTGTTTAGAATTTTCACATCACATCACTGGTATTAACAAGATGCTCTTTTTCAACCAATACCGCCTCATTCGCATACTCATAGCGATAGTCAAGTTGGATGGTTTCTCCTGTTTCCTCAATGGTATAGGAATAGGGTTCCGTTTCAACCTTAACTACCGAACCCTCCAAGGTAGAGCCAATAAGTTCATCGCATGTTTGCGCATCTAAGGTACAGGGCACCGATGCTTTCTTGGAAGTCAAATAAAATTTACCTGTTTCCTTGCTTACTACAGGCATTACACCTCCTTGTACTATGAGTACATTAAATTGCTCTCCCAAATCATTTTGACGGGATTCAAAATCAATTACTTTAACCATTTCTTTCTTTTTTTGGTTTATACTTTAGGTAGGGGACCTTCCCCAAATGAAAAAAAGGGCGGGGGTGATTGTGGGTTAGCAACAAAAAGCAGTTTCAGAAAAATTTTGAAAAAAATTTTCGAAAGAGCTAGGTTGTTAATCAAATAGCTCCATAAAATTATCTCGAAGTGGTCGATTGTAACATTCTCCTATGTGAAGGAAGCTTTCTGTTTTCCTCCAAATAAAAATTCTTAATATTTCTTCACGAGTATGAGAATCATAAAAAATGAAACCTTCGCCTTTTGGATAGCACTTACAGTGAAATGGTTTAGAATGTAATTGATTAACCCCAATGGCTTTAAGTTCCTTAAACCTAATCCTAAGTTTCTCTTGCAATTCATGCCTATAATCATAAGAATAGGACACTTCGACATCCAAACCATCCAAATAACAATGGTTTAATGTTTCAATGGATTTTTTAATTAACTGCCTGTTGTTTTCGTAATTCAAAGACTTTTATTTTTTGTAGAAATAACCTTCCTTAATCCCATCCCACATTATAATACCTCCATCTTCATCTCGCTTTTCTCCACCAACACGAAATAACTTCACATATTCCATAAAACCAGAAATAGTATTTCCAGTTGGTTCGGCATCAGCAGGCATCTTAAACTGGGAACGAAAGTCCACTGAAACAGCATAGATGCCTCTGCTCTCATCATCAAAGTGGGCAACGATATAGTTAGCCCCTGTAATATCAATCAATTTTTCTATTTCTCGAGCATGGTTTAATAGTTGTTCGATTCGTAATGGTGGAAAGTACAAGGAAACATATTGCTTGGCGGTTTCGACGGTTGTGTTTATAGTCATTTTGCTAGCATATTGCTTTATCAAACTGATTGCCAATTTCCGTTTCGCTTGTGCCTTAAATTTTGAACCTAAAACATCAATTAATGTTGCAACTACTATAAAACTAACGCCAAAAATTAGAAGCGCCAGAAATAAATCGCCAATATTACCTTCCATACCATTAAAAATTAAGGTTCCTCCCATTTTCTATTTCTAGTTTTGAATAGTACTCTTCTTTAATTTTTTGATAGAACATATAAATTGTATCGTCCATTGCATTGAAATAGTTTGAATAGTAGCCCAATTTTATTCGTTCCATTACCTGTTGCGCACCATCCATATTATTGGTCTCTAACTCTACCATCAATAAATAAAGGAAGGCGTTTATTGTTTTTGGGTCGATTTTTATACTCAGATTGAAATCGCTAATAGCTTCTTTAGTTTTTCCTAGGCCATGATTTGACAGTCCTTTAAGTGCATAAAGCTCACCTAAAAAAGGTAACTCGACATTTTTTCTTTGTTTGAATTTTAAAAGGTATTCAATCGTGCTCAAAGCATTTTCAAATTCATTTCTATCGAATTCATTTACGGCTTTATGATACACCTGTAACGCTATTGCCTTAGCTGTTTTCTCGTGAGAAGATTTTGAATTTGAATACTCCTTCCATTTAATTTCCGTGTTTTTAGTCAAATAAGAATCGTAAATAAACTTTCCCACCAAAAATAACAGGAGGAAAAGAACGAAATAACCAAGTGTACCCATGATGAATCGATTTAGATAAAAATAGGCATATATGCCTATAAAAAGAATTACTGAGTCCACGATTTTTAGAAAGTGGATAAATCAAGTGAAAAAGAATTTCTTATTAAATTTGGTCAAAACCTGAGAAAATTGCGTTTGCGTAAGGGGTATACTCAGGAACAACTGGCCAATGAGCTTGATGTTGAAATATCCCAAATAAGCAGAATTGAACGGGGCGTCATCAATACAACTATAATAACTGTTCAATCCATTGTGAAATGCCTCCAGATTAAACCTAATGAGCTTTTTGATTGACACTTTTTGAAGTGTATGTTATTTTTTTTTGTTTTAAAGTAGCTTAATCCTCTTTCTTAACGGACAGTCTAAAGAATTTTGTTAACCTTCCTGTGTGACGACAACTTTTGTCGCGGCACATCTATACTTTTACATTATGGATTCTATCTTTGAGAAATGGAGCAATTCATTAAATGAGTTCCTCTACTACGAGAAAAATTTACCTAATTCAAGAGAACACGTGAGGTTTGAAGAAATTACCATACGGCAACAAAAAATAGTACAATGTCTACGAACAAGACCCAGAACTTTTGATGAAATAGCTGATTATTTAGATTCCCAATCAATATTGTTGGACAAGGACCTTAGGCTCTCATTAAGAACGTTTCAAAGGGATATAAAGAATATTGGATCGATATATCAAATATTTATTGAGTATGACAAATCAACTTTAAAGTATAGCATTGTCGATCAATCGGATGCTAGAAAGCCCACACAATACATATTGGGCCACCTTGATGTGTTAATGGCATTGAGCGCCTCGGCCAGTCTTCCTGATTATATTATTCCACAAGAAAACAATCAGGCATCCTCAAAATATCTTTCTATTGTTTTGGAGGCAGTTCAGAAAAAAAAGTGTCTCTCATTTGTTCACAATAAAGATTATATCAAAAAACCTCAGAAAAGGAAACTATTCCCTTATGGTATCAAGGAGCATGACCAACGCTGGTATGTTTTTGGGCACGATATAGAAAAAAATTCTTTTAGGATTTTCAGCTTGGACCGAATAAAAAACGTTGAATTGCTCAAAGAAACTTACCCTGAAGATAAAAATGATATTCAAGACTATTTTAAACATACCTATGGTGTTGAGCCAAGTCTTAATGAGGAACCAGTGGAAATAATAATTACACTATCGAAATTTCAGGCCAACTTCTTGGAAGCAGCACCGTTACACTATAGTCAAACCATTATTAGTAAGACCAAAGAATCAACGTCTTTTGGTTTTTTGCTTGTTCCCAAGCATAATTTTATCATGAAGCTGGTTTCCTATGGAGGCAGTTTAATATCTGTCGAACCTCCTTCACTAAAAAAAGCTATATTAAAACAAACCGTTAAACTGGCAAAGAACCTTACAAAAGATTATGATTGATTTGAAAAATCACCAAGCAGAACTGAAACAATTGTATGTACCAATGCTCCAAAAAGTCAAAGAATCAGATTTTGCCAATGATAGCTGTGCTTTCTGCGCACAATGGGGCGAACACTATTTTGATTTAGAGCCCAAGCAACGTATTATGTTTGTCGGACGATCTGTAAATGGTTGGATAAACAATTCTCTGGATGCCGATATACTTTTTGGTGAGGGAAACGATAGAATTTTCAATCGAGGGGACCAAATGCGTTGGGTATATGAGCGAGAAAATGACAAAAATAAATACAATACCAAACGTTCAGCTTTTTGGAGAGTTATCAAAAAAACGACACAAGCTCATCTCCAGAAAAGAAATGAAAATTGGTTTTCGCATGTTGTTTGGAGCAATCTTTTCAAAGTATCACCGAATAACACTGGAATGAATCCAAATCCCAAATTGCGGGATTTACAAAGGGAGGATTGCATAAGTATATTCCGAAAGGAACTGGAAATTTTCAAACCTAAGACCATCATAATGTTTACAGGTGGTTGGGAGGGATTTTTCCTAAAAAACCTCATGGGCTTGGATAAACAAAACAACCTACCCGAGCCAGATAGGGTTATTCCGTGGTCCAAATATGAAACTAAACAGTACTTTGTGGATAATTTGAATATAATTGTCACCGAGCATCCTATGGGGAAAAAGGAAGAACTACATATTAATGCACTTCTAGAATTGATTGCATAGAGTACTTTAAAAAGGTGTAATATCTCTAAACTCGGTACATGGGTTATTAAATTCCAATAAACATTTTCCAGAGAAAGATTCCTTTTGATGCAGAGATATTTCTATGCAATTACGAGTAGACAGTCTTTCTTTTTTATTACCATAAATATCCCATTGTTTGATGCCATAAAACTCGGGGCGATAGAAAAGCACAATACTATCAACACAATGAAATGGCTTTTCAATATTGATATCATCAATCTCTGGTCGCTTTTCGTGATACGGCCTTAAATCAACATAATTGCTTAATACACTTGTTATAATAATGTGAACGTCTAATTCACGAGCGACTGCTTTTAGCTTTTTTAGCTCAGAACCCCTCTTTTCCTCATTGGAGATTGACTTGTTTTTTGAAAGCTCAATTGAACTACAAAGCTCTAGATAGTCTATTACAACCAATCTTATATTATGATTTTTCACCCTTTTTCTAAGGAGGTCTATCAAACTTTCAAGACAGGCGTATTCCTTTCGGGTCTCTATCCAATATGGAGATTGTTTAATCAATTTAAAGGCATTATCAATTGCCTCTGAATTTCCAAGTTCTTCAGAGAATGAATCTGATGATAGAAACCTAGTGTCCAAGGTCAAGCACCAAAGAAAATGGTCAATGGTTTCCTTGACTGATCTTTCAAAGCTAAAATGGGCTAAGGGATTTTTGTATTGTATACACACCCTTAAAATTAACTGACCTATCAAACGTTTGGCAAACATTCCTGGGCGTGCAGCAAACAATGTTGTTTTTCCCTGCTCAAATGTGCTATTATCATCTAGGGCAGGTATGCCAGATTCGATAAAGCCCCATGTTCTTAAATTATAAATACTTCCTAGCTTTTCCTCTAAATCCATATGATTATTTTATCCGATAAACATAATATTTGGAAAAGACAAGACTTGACGTCTCTATTAAATTTTTATGAAGTATTGATGGTTTATTTGTTTCTTAATCCGTAGTTTAATCACTCAGTCTTTTTTGTACTATTTTCCCATAGTGCTGTTCAGTTATCTGAATCCAATAGCTCACTGACTATTTCTAATGGAGCCTTACTGTTTTGAAAGATTATAGGTGCAAAGGTATTGCAGTCGAGCTATGGATGCAATCTTTTGGTTATATCAACAATGTAATTTGAATGCCTTAATGAAATAAGTATTTTTAATCCATATGACAAAATCATTTGAATATCCAGAGGATGAACAGTTCTTCGATGATCTATTTGAAGACTATGGTGGAGTTGAACGGAATATTCATCTTTTTGACTTTCGCCCTTCAAAAGACAAAAGGAATGAGTTCAATAAAATAAGAAACAAAGTCTTTAAAATGTTACATAAACAACACGGTGATTTGTGTCAATTAAATAATCATCCTGATTGTTCAAACAAAGGAACGGTAGTAGATCATTTTATTCCTTTGTCATCCAATAAATTGAATAAAAAACTAAGAAAACTAAAAGCTGAACCAGGTAAAAAAGTAAAAACTCAATCCTTTGGTTCCAATGATTTTGAAAACTTTGTTTTAGCCTGTAAAAGATGCAATGCAAATAAGCAAAATGGTTTCCCCGAGAAAAGTTTAATAAATAAAATTTTTTCAAAGAAAGATGTAGATGTTTAAATATTTGGGACATTCCGTGCAGGAACTATCACTTCAGGAATCTTTCTTTTAACTTCTACACAGTCTATTACTTTAAAAAACAAATGTATATTTCTTACCGTTCAATGGAACAACTACATTTAACCCTTTTATTTTTCTGGAATATGGGATATTTATAAATCCTAAATATTCTGTTTCGTTAAAAAGTGTATGTCTCTTTAAATATCCGTCATTTAGAGTATTCTTAATTTCATATTGTTCAGCTTGTAAGTTGTTAAGCTCGTTTGCTGCATTTTGTTGAGCTATATAGGCAGCTGTACCATTGTAACTAGTTGTGTATGTAGTGCTAAAATTGCTTGAGGGATACGTTGTGTAATTATAGGTGCTTTCATAAGAAGTTGAGCTTGAATAGCCTGCTGAAGCTGCTGAAACCCCTGCGCTTAAACCTAATGCGAAAGAATTCCAGTTTTGACGTCGTTTCACTTTTTTCATATACTCTTCATGACTAAGTGGTTTTGTTTGGCGTGCAAGTTCTCCATATTCATCTATATAATCTACATAAATATCCGCTGGTTTTATCTCTATACTTTGACCGGTAAGATTCTTAATGGACAAATCAACTTGGAAATATTTTCCATAGGTCTTATCCACTTCTATTTGAGCGGCTATTACTAATCCACCTGAATCTGAAGCGAACTGAACTATATCTCCATCATTGTAAAAGTATCTTTTCTTTAATAATGGTGTTTGATTCAGGAAGTCATCCAGATCCATATAGGAGTCCATAGTCTTGTTCTTATCAATAAGCACTCCATATATGTTAAATGCATTTTTATCTCCTTCCTTTTCAACCAAATGAAAGTAATTGAAACCTTTTTTGACCTTTTCAAATTCCAAAGTAAAATTCAACCTGTCTCCAAATTTCATCAAACACCCAAATTCATTGCCATTTTCCAGGGGCATATTGTAACTATTGATAAGTCGATAAGGCTTCTTAGTCGCAAAATCAATCAACTTAATATCCTTGCTAACATAAAAGCAGTTTTGTAACGGAGAAGGGCTTGTGAAGGTAAAATGTAGTAAAGTGGATTCTTCGGTTAAATCAATCTGCACCAATTTTAATGGCTCAAAATCACCAAGAGAAAATGGTCTTTCAATACTAAATGTGTTGTATTGAGAATGGCACATGGGCGAAAATGAAAAAAACAAAATAAATAGTATGAGGACTTTTCTTCCTGTCATTATTCATAATTTAGGCGGATAAGCTTAAATGTACTAACAATTTTAGCAGAATAAAAACACGCTCATAAATAGAATAAAGCAAATTACTATTGAAAGGGTAGGATAAATTAAATTGAAAATTAGATATAAATATTTCCACTAACCACAAAAAGATATTCGTCCATTAAAATTTGCTTTCATGGTAAATATTTTGAAATTCTCCTCATCTCCTCACTAATCCTCTTTTGAACAATTTTACCATAGTATTCCTGAGTAATTTTGATACTAGAGTGCCCCAACAATTCACTAACAATTTCCATTGGAACATCGTTATAAAGTAGCACAGTGGATGCAAATGTTTTTCTGGCAGTATGATGGGTAATTCGCTTATTTATACCAACTATATCAGCTATTTCTTTTAGATATGAATTTACCTTTTGATTGCTGATTCGTGGAAATACATTTGATTCTTCTGACTTATATTTTTCAATTATGTTTAATGCTTTGGGTAATAAGGGAACCGATAAATTTCTGGAAGTTTTTTTTCTATAAATTGAAATCCAGAGCTTTTTATCAAAAGAAGTCTGAATATCCATTTTTTGCAATGACATTACTTCTTGATAGGGCAACCCTGTATAACAAGAAAATATAAACAAGTCTCTTATGTATTTCAATCTTGACTGAGTGAACTTGAATTTTTCTAATTTGCTCAATTCATCACTAGTAAGAAATACTATTCCATTTTTAACCCTTTTAGGTTTATAGGAATAGAAAGGGTCTACACTGAGTATTCCCTCTTGTACTGCACGCCTTACTGGTTTTCTGAATCGTTGTATTGCTTTATTAACGGTTATCTGAACCTGACCCCTTTCTGTTTTAAGATAATGCTCAAAATCAGCTAAAAACTTCATGTTAAGCCTATCGAGAGCAATGTCTTTTGTGGAATACTTCCATTGAACAAACTCCTCAGCTTGATTATATATATATTGGAATTTATTGAAAGTGCTTTGAGTAATATCCAACCCTATTAGCCTTTTGATATGGTCTAAATAGTCTGAAAAATATTGTAAAGTACCAGGGATGGATTTACGTTCCTCATCCTTACCAATATAAAGATTATAGATGTCTTCAACATTGAAATACTCCTTCTCCAACTGAAGCTTCAAATAGGCTGCGCGAATATTGGAAATAATCACCTCGATTTGAGAATTAAGTAGTTTTTTAGTGGAGAGTTGCTTCTGAGAATCCCATTCTTTATAACTAGTAAAGTGACCCGTCGCAAACTGTTTTCGAGTTTGTCCATAGGTCATTCTACAATACAAAGGACATTTCCCCTGTTTGTTCTCTCTTGCCTTATTTATGATAAAGCGAATAGATAATTTCTTTTGATTCATACCAATTGATTTTGATTAAACAATTGGCACACAATTCGGAATTTTAAGGTTGCAACCTTTTTTAATTACTGATGCAACCTTTTTGTATACCTTTTTTCTAAGGTTATAAAGATTGATTGGGGATTCTAAAATTTTTCAAATCCTTGAAAACCCTTGTAAAACAAGAAAATCCAACACTATCAAAAGTATTGGATTTCTATATCTGCTCCCCCTCTTGGACTCGAACCAAGGACCCTCTGATTAACAGTCAGATGCTCTAACCAACTGAGCTAAGGAGGAATATTTTACCTTAAGCGGGTGCAAATATAAAAGAATCTTTTTTACACCACAAACAAAAAATTTGCTTTTCTATTTAAAAAGCCATTTATATAAATCATTTCCATTGGCAAACAGCAACAAAGCAATCAACAGAAAGAAGCCGACCATTTGGGCATACTCCAAAAATCTATCGCTTGGCTTACGGCCCGTAACCATTTCATACAACAAGAACATAACGTGTCCACCGTCCAATGCGGGAATGGGCAAAATGTTCATAAAGGCCAAAATAATGGATATAAATGCCGTTGTGGCCCAAAATGCAGGCCAGTTCCAAGTATCGGGGAACATGCCTCCAATTGCCGCAAAACCACCTACTTCTTTATAGGCCCCAGTATCTGGGTTAAATATTTTCTTCATCCCCTTAATGTAATCAGAAAGGGTCTTTACTCCCTTGTTCCAACCAGCAGGGATAGATTCTAAAAAAGAGTATTTTAAAGTCTTTTGCTCAAGGTAACCTGCTTCTTTATATTCTTCCGGGGTCATCCCCAAAGCAACTCCCAATGCAGCCTCTTCAGACACTTTTAAGGTTAAATCGACCAATTCACCATTCCGTTTTACCTTTACGGGAACCATCCCTCCTTTGTTGGCCTCCAATATTGGAATCACCTGATCTTTGTATTCCACTGGCCTACCGGCCATCTCAACCACAGCATCGCCTTTTTGGAGCCCGCTGTCCACGTTTGGCGATTTTTTTGGAACAGCACTGATTACAAATGGAACCCTATAGTAAATAAAACGCGCCTTTTCCTTATCCTCGGACAAAGTTTCTATAAAGTCAACCGGAATTCCTTTTTCGATAACCTGCCCATCTCTTTCAATGGTATAGGTTTCACCATATACCATTTCCGGAAGCACCTGTTGTAAAGCCTCTACTTTTTTACCGTCAATAGATAAAATCTTATCTCCTGTCTGGATTCCCAATTCATCACCCAAGCTCTTCTCCATAACCCAGATTCCATCCTTTAGGCTATCATTCGCTATGTACTGCTCACCATAGGTGAACACCAATCCAATAAAAATAACAACGGCCAAAATAAAGTTTACCGTAACCCCTCCGAGCATAATGATCAATCTCTGCCAAGCTGGTTTACTTCGGAACTCCCAAGGTTTTGGCTCTTGCTGCATCTGCTCCTTGTCCATGCTCTCGTCGATCATCCCGGAAATCTTCACATATCCGCCCAAGGGCAGCCAACCAATTCCGTAAACGGTTTCCCCTATTTTCTTTTTAAAGAGGGAAAACTTCACATCAAAAAAGAGATAAAACTTCTCCACCCTGGTCTTAAAAAGCTTTGCAGGGATAAAATGCCCCAACTCGTGAAGCACGATGAGAAGCGATAAGCTCAAAAAGAATTGTATGGTCTTTATAACTATAGGGGTCATCCGTCTTATTTTCTTAAAACGAACAAAAGTAACCTTTTAGGTATTGATAAAAAAACTCGGTTTTAATCCTATTTATTATTTAAGAAAGATTTAGCAACAAAACATGGCTTTCTCCTTGATGAATAGCCGTTTGGGCCGTAATTTTGTAGCTATGGGATCATTCTTTGCTAAGTATAAGTTGTTCGGAATTGTAATGTTGGCACTCTCGGCAGTTATCGTTTATCTTTTCTATAACGCCTTGCAACCCAAGAAAATGCTTCCCGTATATCAGCCTTCCATGGTCGATAAATCTTTGGTTGACAGCACCTTGCACTACACAAAGAAGTACCACAAAGTGGCCGATTTTGCCTTGGTGAACCAAAACGGGGACACCATTACACAAGAAAACTATAAGGGTAAAATATATGTGGCCGATTTCTTTTTTACCACATGCCTTACCATTTGCCCGATAATGACAAAGAATATGGGTGAAGTTCAGGAAGCCATTCAGGACGACCCCAATATTATGCTGCTCTCCCACTCGGTAACCCCACAAATCGATACCGTTGCACAACTAAAAAGATATGCACTTGAAAAAGGGGTAATCGACAGTAAATGGAATTTGGTTACCGGCGATAAAAAACAAATTTACGAGCTGGCCAGAAAATCCTATTTAGCTGTTAAAAATGATGGTGATGGAGGGCCGTTTGATATGATCCATACCGAAAACTTTATTTTGGTGGACAAGGAAAAACGCATTCGTGGCTTTTATGATGGTACCGATTGTAAAGATATCGACAAGCTTTTGGAAGACATTAAAATACTTGAAGCCAGTTACAAAGAGTAAATCCTAGCACCTTTCTCTATGAATACACCTCGTAATTTCACTTTTTTACTTATTTTTGCTCTTAATTAAATTTATTCTAAATAAGAACAGTGGCGACCGTAGCAGATTTACGATATGGACAAAAGGGCATCATCAAGGATTTTACCGAACATATCCTCCCTGTAAAATTAATGGAGTTGGGCTGTCTTCCCGGGAACAGCGTCGAACTTTTACAAATTGCGCCCCTAAACGATCCCATCTACATTAATCTCAGCGGAAGTCATTTGGCAATAAGAAGGTCCTTGGCAGTGCTCATTGAGCTGGATATTATTGATGAAACAAAGGCCAAATGAGCAAAAACATCAACGTAGCCCTCATCGGCAATCCCAATACCGGAAAAACCTCAGTTTTTAATCAACTTACCGGACTCAAGCAAAAAGTAGGAAACTATCCTGGTATTACTGTAGAGAAAAAAGAAGGAATCTGTAAACTTCCTCGAGGAGTTAAAGCACATATTCTCGACCTTCCGGGTACCTACAGCCTAAACACCACTTCTTTGGACGAAAGCCTCGTAGTGGAGCTCCTTCTCAATAAAAATGACAAGGACTATCCCGATGTCGCCGTAGTCATCAGCGATGTGGAAAACCTGAAAAGGAACCTGCTCCTCTTCACCCAGATAAAAGACCTTAAGATTCCGACCATTTTGGTCATCAATATGGCAGATAGGATGGATCGCAAGGGAATATCCCTTGACATTGATGCCATGGAAACAAAGTTGGACACCAAGATTGCTTTGGTCAGTACACGAAAAAACACAGGAATTGAACGCATAAAGGAGCTTATTGCAGACTATAAAAGCATTTCTGCCAAACCCTTATTGGACCCGACCAGAATTTCCCCTGAGTATTTTGATCGTCTTAAAAGGACCTTCCCACAGGAAGACTTGTACAAACTATGGTTGGTGATCACGCAAGACGTGAACTTTATGCCCATTGAAAAAAAGAGGATTCAGGATGCCACGGATTTTGCCACAAAGTCCAAGGACGAACTTAAAAAATTACAGCATAAGGAAACCGTACTTCGGTATCAGCTCATCAACAATATTTTAAAGGAAACCTACAAGGTCGATTTTATGGCTGCCAAAGGCCTACGTGCTTCCTTGGACAAAATTCTTACCCATAAAGTTTTTGGGTACCTCATCTTTTTTGCCATTTTATTGCTCATATTCCAAGCTATTTTCGATTGGAGCGGCTACCCAATGGATTTTATTGATGAACAATTTGCCATGGCCAGTGAATGGGTGAAAAACACCTTGCCAGCAGGTTTGTTTACGGATTTATTGGCCGAAGGTATCATCGCCGGTATTGGTGGAATTGTAATTTTTATCCCTCAGATAGCCTTTTTGTTCCTTTTCATATCCCTTTTGGAAGAATCGGGTTATATGAGCCGTGTCGTTTTTTTAATGGATCGCTTAATGCGGCCTTTTGGGTTGAGTGGTAAAAGCGTTGTTCCTTTGATTTCAGGAAATGCATGCGCCATCCCGGCCATTATGGCCACCCGTACCATTGAAAACTGGAAAGAAAGGCTCATTACCATATTGGTAACACCTTTTACCACATGTTCCGCCAGATTGCCCGTGTATTTGATTTTGATCGCCCTGGTAATTCCAGAAGGCAGCTTCTTGGGGCTTAGCTACCAAGCATTGACCTTGATGCTTTTGTACATGATTGGTTTTGGAATGGCCCTATTGTCCGCAATGGTGTTGAATAAAATCCTCAACATACAAAGTAGGTCCGTTTTTATGATGGAAATGCCCACCTACCGCCTTCCTTTGGTGAAAAATGTGGTATACACCGTAATAGAAAAAACCAAGAGTTTTGTGCTAGGTGCTGGTAAAATCATCTTGGCCATCTCCATTGTATTGTGGTTCTTGGGTTCCAATGGTTATTCCGATGATTTTCAGGATGCCGACCGTATTGTGACGGAACGTATAGAAAATAAAGGGCTAAGCGCCTACAGCCAAAATTACATTCAAAACAATATAGCATCCTATCGTGAATTCGCAAAAGCCAAAGGTATGGCACCCAAGGTTATTCAGGATTCCATTCAGGTTTTGACAGCAGAACTTTCAGAAAGAGCCATAGCACAGGAAATATCGAGCTATAAGCTGGAGCATTCCTATATTGGCCAAGCCGGAAAAGCCTTTGAACCTTTGGTAAGACCTTTGGGGTACGACTGGAAAATTGGAATAGCGGTCTTGACCTCCTTTGCCGCCCGCGAGGTATTCGTGGGAACTTTGGCAACCATTTACAGTGTGGGCAACGACGAAGAAGAAACCATTAAAAATAGGATGGCCGCTGAGCTGGACGAAGATGGCGAACCACTGTTCAACTTGGCCTCGGGTATTTCTTTGATGCTTTTTTATGCATTTGCCATGCAATGTATGAGTACGCTTGCCATTGTAAAAAGAGAGACCAATTCATGGAAATGGCCCATGATCCAATTGGGCTTTATGAGTGTTTTTGCTTATATTATAGCTTTGATAGCATACCAAATCCTAAGTTAATACAAAGATGATTCAACAAATACTGGCATACGGAACCTTGCTTGTAGCAGCAGGCTATTTGGTTTGGAAATTCTTGCTTCCCAAATCACTCTTCAACAAAGGGAACAACAATTCCAATTCCTGTGGTCAGGACAATTGTGGCTGTGGTTAATTTACTAGCTGTTTTTCTATGCTATTATTCATCAAAAATCGATAGATTGTAGGATATTTTCATTCTGATGAAAAACCTTGCGATTATTTTCTTGCTAATATTTCTTTCGATATTGGGTGGTTGCTCTTCAAGCAAAAACACCGTTTACAACAAGAATCTTTCCGAAGAAATATCCAAAAAAAACAACAAAACCATTCCGTTACTGGACAGGATAAGGCGTTTGCCCGGAATCACCCTTAGAGGCGGCACACCTTATTTTATGAAGTCGGCAAACCAAATCTCCGGAACGGCGACCGAGCCATTATATGTATTAAATGGTTTTATTTTGGGCAACTCATTTAAATCCCTTGATCAATTAGTGGATAGTGCCACCATTAAAAGTATTGATGCCCTAAGCGGTTCAGAAGCTGCTTCTTATGGTTCAAGGGCCGCTAGTGGGGTTATTAAAATAACCACACATCAATAGGCTTACAAACCCTCATTCTTTCCGAAAACTTAGAAAAACACATTTTTTTTAATTGTTCGTGTAACCTTTCTTAATTTCCTGACTATATATAGTAAACGCCAACTAAAAAACAGCATTTGGAAACACTTTCAGATGAAATGATCATGCAAAAAGTATCCGAGGGCAACTTGGATCTGCTCAAGGAACTTTTTGACCGACACCACAAACACGTGTACAATTTTCTGTACAAAATGTCGGGTGATCGTATGTTGGCCGAAGATCTTACACAGGATGTTTTTTACAAACTGATCAAGTATCGGAACTCATACAACAATGGGTCTTTCTTGTCCTGGATGTTCACCATAGCACGGAACAACCTAAAAACACATTACACAAGAAACCAAAGACCGCATGACGATATCGAAGTTCTGGCATACAAAGCAGTGGAAGAGGAAAATGACATTTCCGAAAACAATGCTCATTTACAATATGCCTTGAGCCAGTTGGACCCTTATGACCGTGAATTGGTGATATTGAACCGATACAAGGAAGTGAGGTACGAAGACCTGGCAGAAATAATGGGAAGTACCCCAGGAGCTGTAAAAACCCGAGTGTGCAGGATTTTAAAGAAGTTGAAGAATATTTACTTAGAAAGTATATAGCCATGGAAAAGAAACATGTTTTTGACCAAATACCGGATTATCTAGATGGCAGGTTGGACTCGTCGGAAAAGACCAAGTTTGAACAACACGTAGCACAATGTGCCGAATGTCAAAAGGAATTGGAAGAGATGAAAACCTTTTTCAATGTTCTTGAAGAAGATGTTCCCGTACCAACCGATAGAATAAAAGCAAAATTTGATTCAGTCCTTGAAGAAGAAAAAATGAATCAGGGAAAAGTGGTTCACATGGAATCCAAACCTTCATTTAATTGGACTGGAAATGTGCTAAAAATTGCAGCCAGCATTGCCCTTTTGGTGGCAGCTTTTCAAATGGGAAGTGTATTTCAACAAAGAAAAGTGAACCAAAATATTGCTCAATTACAGGATGAAACAAATCAGATGAAACAAACAGCCATGCTATCGCTCATGGAAAATCAATCCGCGAGCAAGCGAATCCAAGGGGTAAACTATATCGAGGAATTTGAACAACCCGATGAAGCCATCATCCAAGCACTCGCCAATAGATTGCTGTACGATGAAAACGACAACGTTCGGATGACGGCCTTCGAGGCATTGGTCAAGTTCACTTCGTCCGAAACCGTAAAAAACACTTTTATCGAAGCCTTGGAACAAGAACAAAATCCAAGTATTCAGGTGGCCATTATTCAGGCATTGGTTCAGATTCAGGAGAAAAAAGCGGCCGAACCCATGAAGAAATTATTGGAAAAAGAAGATACACAACCCTTTATAAAAGATCAAATCAGGGCAGTATTGCCAAGTATATCATAAACATCAAAAAAGCGAATATCATGAGAAAATTCACATTAATTTTAATGGCCCTTTTTGTGGGCAGTATTGCCAAAGCGCAAAGCGATTACACCAAATCCCTAAGTGGCATCCAATGGGTAAAAATAGAGTCCAAAACGGACATTGTGGTAAAAACCCATAGTGCCAACGAACTTCTGATTAAGTCCGGGCCTGAGGTAAAAACACCGGAAAAGGCCAAAGGCTTAAAATTGGTCGGCGAAGGAGGCACGGACAACACCAACATCGGTTTTTCCGTAGTACAGGACGGAAACACGCTTATTGTTCACAACCTCCGAAAAAGCAAGGGGGCCGAAATTTATTTGCCCGCTTCACAAAATGTTGCTGTAAAAAGCACATGGAACGGTGATATTGAAATCGATGGCTTTTCTGGAGAAATTGAGGCAGATGCCCAGTTAAACGGCAGTGTAAAAATATGGAACGTAAACGGACCTGTTACGGCCAATTCTTTGAATGGTCAACTCGAAGTTGTTTTCGGAAAAGTGACTCAGGACTCTCCTATTTCCCTTTACTCCACCAACGGTGCAGTAGACGTAAGCCTTCCCGGCAGCACACCGGCCAATTTGGCCCTAAGTACCCTAAATGGGAATGTGTACACGGACTTTGACGTAAAGGCCGAGGACAAAAACGGACTAAAATCAGTTTTGGGACGAGACATTAAGGCATCAATTAACGGTGGTGGTGTAAAAATTTCCATGAAATCCACCAACGGAAACATGTACCTCAGAAAAAAATAAAACTGTCATATCGAGCGCAGTCGAGATGCGTTTCAATCTTTTGATGGAGCTTGCCTTGAGCGAAGTCGAAAGGCTCAAGATGACAACACATCAATTCAATATTAAAATCAAAAATCGAACAGTCATGAAAAAATTAATCATCACAGCATTTGTGGGATTGGCAACCTTATCCTTGAGTGCTCAAAAAATTATTGAAAAAAGCTTTAACTACTCAGGGCAATCCATTGATTTGGATGTGAAATTTGCCAACAACATCGAGGTAAAAACCTGGGATAAATCCACCGTCTATTTTAAGGCAGATATCACTATTGAAGACGGAAAGTATTTGGATAAATACAAACTTGATATTGATGAAAGTTCCAGCTCCCTGAACATTGCTTCCAATGTTGAGAATGTTTTTGATGCTTTTAAGGAGGAATGGGACAAAACCAGACCCAATAAAAAGGGGTACTATTTTTCGGATGACACCTACGATTTCAATTATGTCCTATACGTTCCCAAAAACGCAACGTTCAAAGTGAGCAGCATAAACGGTGACCTAAGGGCCGAAGTTATTGAAGGGGATTTTACCGCAGATTTGATCAATGGTGACATCGACATCAAAAAATATGACGGTGACATGGACCTACGGACCATCAATGGTGAAATAGATTTGGTATTAAAGAATACGAGACTGGTTGCCGAGACCATACATGGCAATATTTACGCTGATCAAGGTATGGACCTTAACGTAAGTGACCGCTACGTTGGCCAAAAAGTAGAGGGCAGATTTGACAATGCAACCCATCGATTAAAACTCAACACGATAAACGGAAATATGTACCTGCGTCTCTAGATCAGATTGGAAACAAAAGAATAGAGCAATAGGGCCCAACCTGCGACCAAAAGCAGACCTCCAATTGGGGTAACTGGGCCTAAAAACCGTGGCTTATTGCCTTTTGCCGCACCCAAACAAAGGGCATAAATGCTAAAGGAGAACAATAAAGTTCCGAAAATAAAGCTATTCACTATCCAAGCATCCAATGGTTTGTCGAAGCTTAAATTAAAGCCCAGAACCAAAAGTACGATAGCGTGATACATTTGATATTTGACCCCTGTCTCAAAACTTTGTAACAGTTCGGGGGTCAATTTCTTTTTTAAGGCATGGGCTCCAAAAGCACCAAATATTACAGCCAATAATCCGTACAAGGCTCCCATAAGCTGGGCCATAAAAATTGTTCCCATCTTTTAACTTTTAAAGTTTAATGTTGATTTCGTAATCTGAGTGGATTTGGAATGCACACTCCTTGTATTTAGGAGGACCGAAGGTTTTCATCTTTCCTTTGGAAAAGGCCACCTTTTCTTTAGGTATACCCAACCAATTGGTGTCCAGTTGCCCATTTCCATTCTCATCATGGAAAACTGCCAGGGCATATTCCCCTTCAGGTAAATCTTCTATCACTAATTGAACAATACCTTCATGAGCTACTTCTGTCCCAGCTTTAAACACTCCATCAAAAGACAAAAAAGTGTCATCCGAATTATAGACAGCAACATTTACATGCCCCTTGTTGGATGGCACATTGTGCACATGAACCGAAATACTATTTTGTGAAAACATGGATAAAGGGGCTAAAAATAGAGCAAAAAGGAGTATTCTCATGATAATTCAGGACTATTTAGGAAATTATTTGGGTTGCTCAGTATCACCCAGTAAATTACGCTGCAAAATAGCATATAATTTTTGGGTTTCCAGACTGTCCTTAAGATTCAGGTACATTTTTAGGGAATCGTGGTGTACCACTTTAATTTTTTGTTGATACAGGTCATCCACAAAAACATAAACTTTGGTATTTGTGATGGAATCCTTGAAAACTCCTTTTTCCTTTTCCATCCAAGAAAATCCGCTCGAGCGCTCCATCTCGGGGAGTTTTTCCACCAATAACACACTGTCCAATTCCGTCAACGGTACTTTTTGATAATAGATTCCTGAAAATATTTTGAGGTTGCCCTCTTCTATTTTGTGCCAATTTTTATAATGCTCCACAAAAACAAGCACACAAAATATTACAGTCAGTACAATCAATACATTCCACAACCAATGTCTTTTTCTTTTGCTCATCTTCTTACAGCTAAGTGCTATTTGGTAAGATTTAAAGGTAGTTCAATTCTTTTTAAGGGTCAAGAACATGCAATCCTAGTATATTTGAAGTATTAAACATTGTTTATGGATTTCACAGGAAAAAATGTACTAGTTACCGGTGCCTCACGGGGCATCGGAAAAGCAACGGCCATGGCCTTCGCCAAAAAAGGGGCCAAAGTTGGCGTCAATTATAGAAGTAATGACAAAGTGGCCCAACAAACCCTGGCAGAATTGACAGGGAAAGGGCACCATCTTTTTAAAAGGGACATTTCCCAAAAGTCAGAGACACAGGCCTTGATCGATGATTTTATAAAAACCTATGGCCAACTGGACATTTTGGTGAACAATGCGGGCATTTCCATTTTTCACGAAATAGACAAAGTCGACTTTGAACATTGGACCAACGCTTGGGAAAAGACTTTTGAAACCAATCTTTTTGCCGTGGCCAATTTGTGTTATTGGGGAGCCAAGGCCATGATGAAAACAGGGGGCGGACATATTGTGAGCGTTTCCTCCCGTGGTGCTTTTCGCGGAGAGCCTACCAAACCAGCTTATGGGGCCAGCAAAGCGGCATTGAATTCCATGAGCCAATCCCTTGCCAAAAAGCTGGCCCCGCACAACATTTATGTTGGAGTTGTTGCGCCCGGGTTTACCGAAACGGAAATGGCCAAAGAGACCCTAACCCCTGCCGAGCGCGAAAACTTGCTCCGCGAATCACCCTTTAAACGAATGGCACAACCCGAAGAAGTAGCCCATGCCATATTGTTCTTGGCATCTTCCGAAGCGGCCTATTCTTCAGGAACGATTATAGATGTGAACGGAGCTTCTTATTTAAGATAGTTTATTATGAAAGCTGCTACGGTTGCACAACTCAAAAAAGAACTGAAGTTTAAATCCCAGGAAGAGACCATGCAACTTTGTTTGCGATTGGCAAGGTTCAAAAAAGAGAACAAGGAACTCCTAACCTATCTTCTTTTTGAATCCGAAAGCGAAGAAGGCTATATTGAAGCGGTAAAGGAAGAGGTCGACGCCATGTTTGACGACATCAACATCAATAGTTATTTCTATATCAAAAAAAGCGTTCGGAAAATACTGCGGACCATCAAAAAGTATATTCGCTATTCGGGAAATAAAGCCACCGAGGTGGAACTGTTGCTGTACTTCTGTGGGAAGCTAAAGTCCTTTCGTCCATCCATCAACAGAAATACTACGCTAAAAAACTTATACAACCGACAATTGGAGTACATCAACAAAAAAATCCCATTGCTTCATGAAGACTTGCAACACGATTATGGGGTTATTTTACAACAATTAAACGACTAAAAAAGCATGTTTGAAGACGATGATGAGCCTGGCAAAGGCAGACGAGATATTGAAAAGATGCCCATTTACAAAAAGGGATGGGTCATTTTTGATTTAGCAGATAAAATCGCATCGTTGGCAAATGATGAAGAGGAGTATGCAGCTCTTGAAGAAACAGAGCTAGGCCTGTTGCGTCACCATGCCGACCAATTACGTAACGATGCCATGCTTATTTGCCCTAAAATAGCAGGAGCTGAAGGAGGCGATCTTTATGCAATACGTATGGAAAATGCCACCATTATCAGAAAGGTCGCACGTGAAGTCCAAACTGGTTGTTCGGGACTGGAATTATGGGGTTTCAAGCATTCCGAGTACCTTGAGTTGTTGCGAAAAGAAATTGAGGGGTTTAGGCTTCTTTTTGCAGAATGGGTGAAAACTTTCGACCCTTGGAACTACTCGTTGGACCGATGGGGACTCTTTAATCCACCAGGAATCAATTATGATGATTTGGAACTATGATCGGAATACTTATCCAATTCAAAAAGTTTGATTAAATTGTAACTTTATTCTAACTACTCACAACCAACCTTGACATCATGCGAATACCAACAACCTCAACAAAGATATGGGTACTGCTTTCCATATTTTTTTCAACACTATTTATTTACGCACAAAATGCATCCCCCGTTACCATTGACACAAGTTTTTACAGTGGTTTCGAATGGAGGAACATTGGTCCCAACCGAGGGGGTCGATCCTTAGGAGCAGCTGGAAGCCCCTCTAGGCCCAACGAATATTATTTTGGAGCCACAGGAGGTGGTCTTTGGAAAACCGTTGATGGTGGAAACACTTGGAAGTCTGTTACCGACGGCCAAATAACAAGCTCTTCCGTGGGAGCGGTCGCAGTAGCCGAAACCAATCCAGATGTGGTATATATCGGGATGGGGGAAACACAATTGCGAGGAAGCATTACCCAAGGTGATGGTGTTTACAAAACCACAGATGGTGGAAAAACTTGGACACACCTAGGACTGGAAGAAACCCAGGCCATTTCCAGGATTCGTGTAGACCCCACCAATGAAAATATTGTTTACGTTGCCGCGCTTGGCCATCCTTATGGCGAAAACGAAGAACGTGGTGTTTTTAAATCTGTGGACGGTGGCAAAACTTGGAAAAAAGTCCTCTATGTAAGCGACAAAGCAGGTGCCGCTGATTTAATAATAGACCGAAACAATCCCAATATACTCTATGCCAGCACATGGCAAGTGTACCGTAAAGCGTGGAAAATGTGGGGCGGTGGCCCCGATAGTAAACTGTGGAAATCCACGGATGGTGGAGAAACTTGGACAGACCTTACGCAAAACCAAGGTATGCCCGAAGGTCCCATTGGTAAAATAGGCGTGACCGTCTCTCCTGTGGACTCCGACCGTGTTTGGGCCATTGTAGAGGCCAACGAAGGGGGTGTTTTTCGTTCTGATGATGCGGGTAAAACTTGGGAATTGACCAATAACGAACGTAAATTGAGACAAAGAGCATTTTACTACTCCAGAATCTATGCCGACCCCAAAGACAAAGATGTAGTGTATGGTTTAAACGTTGGTTTCTTTAAATCTACCGATGGAGGTAAAACATTTGACGAAAGAATAACTACTCCCCATAGTGACAACCACGATCTTTGGATAGATCCGAACAATCCCGACAGGATGATCAACGCTAACGACGGTGGGGGCGTGGTGAGCATTAATGGAGGTAAAACATGGACCGAGCAGGATTATCCTACATCGCAATTTTATCATGTAATGGCCACTAGTGACGTTCCTTACCATGTGGCAGGTGCCCAGCAGGACAATTCTACCTTGGCCATGCCCAGCGATGGATGGGACTTTATGCAAGCGAGAGGTCCAAGTTCCGAATGGTACTACGCCGTTGGAGGTGGCGAAAGCGGTTGGATCACCCAAAGCCCGACCAACCCCGATATTTTTTATGCAGGAAGCCAAGGCGCACTCTTAACACGTTATGACAGAAGCAACGGTCAAACCCGTGACATTCAGGTGTATCCGCGGTTTTTCTCCGGAGAACCTGCCAGTGCCCTTCCTGAGCGCTGGCAATGGACCTTCCCCATTATGTTCGCTCCCAAAGATCCCAACGTAATGTACACCTGTTCCCAACACGTTTGGAAAACCACTAACGACGGACAGACCTGGGAAAAGATAAGTCCAGACCTTACCTATGCCGACCCAGAAACCCTTGGCAAAACCGGCGGTGTCATCACTATGGACATGAACGGACCGGAGATTTATGCCACCGTGTTTGCTTTGGCACCATCCAATCACGATATCAACACCATTTGGGCCGGATCGGATGATGGAAAAATACACATTACAAGAGATGGTGGGGAAAACTGGGAAGATATTACTCCAGAAGAGCTTCCTAAATACTCCCGAGTGAGCATCATCGAAGAATCCATCCATAACCCTGGAACTTTATATATGGCCGCCAACAGATACCAAGTAGATGATAGGGCCCCGTATGTTTTTAAAACACATGATTACGGTAAAACTTGGACAAAAATCATTACCGGAATAAAAGATGGACATTTTGCCAGAGCTATCCGCGAAGACCACAAGAGAGAAGGTCTATTGTTCTTGGCTACCGAACACGGGGTTTATTTCTCCATCAATGATGGGGCTGAATGGCAATCGCTTCAATTGAACTTGCCCGACACCCCGATTCGGGACTTGGTGATCAAAGACAACGATGTAGTTTTGGGCTCTCACGGTAGAGGATTTTGGATTTTGGACGACATCCAACCTTTTCGGGAATATTCCGAAGACTTAAAAAGTCAAAAAAATGTGCTTTTTAAGCCCACAGATGCGATTAGAGGTATCTACAAAGCTAACTTTCAGTATTATTTGGAAGAGCAAGTGGATACGGTTACCTTTTCAGTTTTTGATGCTGACAATAATTTAATTGAGTCTTTTGGCGGCAACCAACCAGAATATGAAAAAGACGATAATGCATCTTGGTGGAGTCGAGGGAACAGTACCAAACCAACCACGGCAAAGGGCATCAATACCTTTACCTGGAACCTAAGATATCCTGGACCCACCACTTTTGATGGCATCATAATTTGGGGGGCATCGGCCAGCACAGGCCCAAAAGCACCTCTCGGCACTTATACAATTCAAATGAAAGTAGGTGAAGAAGTCATCAAAAGCTATCCATTTGAGATAGAAATGAATCCCAATTTGAAAGGAATCACTGCGGAAGACCTTCAAAAACAGTTTGAATTGGCTTCCAAAATAACCGACAAAGCTACCATTGCCAACGAAGCTGTGATTCAGATCAGAAGCATCCGCAAACAAATGGATAGTTTGGGCAAAGGCGTTTCCAGCAGAAAGTTCAAAAAGCTTTCAGAAGATTTTATGGGAACCCTTACAGAGATTGAGGAAGACCTTTATCAAACCAAGAACCAATCGGGACAAGACCCCTTGAACTTCCCCATTAAATTGAACAACAGATTCAATGCATTGCAACGTAGCATTGAGAATGGGGATGCAAGACCAACTGATGCCGCCTATGTGGTGTTTGATGAGCTTACGGCAGAGTTGGACAGTCATATGTCCAAACTGAACAGCACATTGGACAGAGAGCTTCCAAAAGTGAATGCTATTTTGAAAGATAATGGAATATCGACCATCGAGGCCAACTAGCCGCTCATGGTTTTTAAAAATGAGACTTATTCTAAATTAAGCCCTATTATTGATCCTGCTACGTAATATTCGTAACTTTACGTAGTTAGGATGAATAAAATAGTTATCATAGGGATATCCCTGCTGTTATTGCTTCAGAGCTCCAACGTCCATTTTAAGGATTTGGTGGAGCTTGGACAATTGGTGGAGCACTACCAATTCCACAATAAGGAATATGGTGATAACTTTATGGTTTTTGTATCCAAGCACTACGGAGAGCTCAAAGCTTCTCACAGTGAAAAACACCAAGAGGAGAAAAAAGAGCACGAAAAACTTCCATTTCAACATCATCAAGCCCCCTGCGCACAACCATTGGTCTTTGTGCTGGGGCAGGAAAACTTTATTAATTCTTATTCGGAAATTCCTTTGGCCTCCAAAGGGAATTTTCACTATCAAATGTCTTACTCCCTCATTTGGGGAGACGACCCATTCCAACCGCCCAAAAACGCATAATTCATAGTATTTCGGGTTTGTTGAACACCTTTTAGCAAGCCTAACTCCATTTTAATAATGCTATCATTTTCTATGAATCATGTTTTCAAAAATTATAAGTTTTAGTATAAGGAACAAATTCATTGTTCTACTCTTTACAGCTGCTATAGCCCTGGTCGGGTTGTACTCGCTATCACAAATACCTATCGGGGCCGTTCCCGATGTTACCAACAACCAAGTTCAGGTTATTACAACCTCAAGGAGCCTCTCTACCCAGGATATGGAAAAATTTGTGACCTATCCAGTAGAATTGGAAATGGCAAATTTACCGGGCGTTAAGGAAATCCGTTCCGTGTCCAAGTTTGGCCTTTCGGTGGTCACCATCGTTTTTGAGGACGATATGGGCACCTTTTTGCCACGGCAGCTCATCGCCGAAAAAATAAAATCCGCATCCAGCCGAATCCCTGAGGGATTTGGAAGCCCTGAGATGGGACCCATCACAACGGGCTTGGGAGAAATCTATCAATATATTCTAGATGTAGCACCCGAATATAAAGATCAGTATTCCCCTATGGAGCTACGAACTATTCAAGACTGGATTGTAAAACGTCAGCTTTCAGGTATTCCTGGCGTGGTCGAGGTCAATACTTGGGGTGGACACTTAAAGCAATACGAGGTGGCCATTCAGACCCAAAAGCTCAATGCATTCAACATTAGGGCGAGGGAGGTTTTTACGGCATTGGAAAAGAACAACAGTGTTACCGGAGGCGGCTATATTGAAAAAGTAAACCAAGCCTACTTTATCCGGGGCGAAGGTTTGGTGGGCAACCTAAAGGATATCGAAAATATCGTGGTAACTACCCGAAACAGTATCCCTATTTATATTAAGGATGTGGCCAAAGTTGGTTTTGGCAGTGCACCACGGTTTGGAGCCATTACTGGTAATGGAGAAGGCGAAAAAGTGCTCGGGCAGATTATGATGCTAAAAGATGCCGATTCCAAACGGGTAATAGAGGCCGTAAAAGAAAGGGTTGCCGCCATTTCCAAATCCTTGCCCGAAGGCGTTTATATTAATCCGTTTTTGGACCGTAGTGAACTCATTGGAAGGACAACATTCACCGTAACCGAGAACTTGGTCTTGGGGTGCTTGATCGTCATTTTTGTGGTGGTCTTGCTCTTGGGCAACTGGCGTTCGGGCCTTGTAGTGGCATCGGTAATTCCACTATGTTTGTTGTTCGCACTGACCTTGATGAACCTTTTTGGTGTGGATGCCAACTTGTTGAGCCTTGGTGCGATTGATTTCGGTATAATTATAGATGGTGCGGTCATTATTGTGGAATACATTGCTTTCCAAATTACCCAAAAGAAAGGACAGCTTGCCAATCTGGGAAAAAATGAAACGCAAGCCATCAAGGATACCATAACATTGGAAGGTGCCACGAAAATGATGAACTCCGCAGTCTTTGGGCAGCTTATCATCTTGATTGTATTTATTCCTATTCTTTCACTGAGCGGTGTGGAGGGCAAAATGTTCAAGCCTATGGCCTTGACGTTTAGCTTTGCCTTGTTAGGGGCAATTCTTTTGTGTTTTACTTATGTACCCGTTGCATCGGCCATGTTCCTGAAGCCATCCAAAGAATCTGCAAAAAGTATCTCCACACGTTTGGTCAACTGGATCAATAAGCAATATGGGCCTGTCATCGAATGGGCAATGAGGAGTAAAAAATTGGTGCTTTCATTAGCGGCCGCATTGTTGGTTGGAGCTGTTTTACTGTTCTCTTCCATGGGAGGTGAATTTGTACCCACATTGGATGAAGGTGACTTTGTAATACAACCTGTATTGAAAACGGGCACCTCTTTGTCTAAAACAGTGGAAACTACCACGAAAATCGAACAGATATTAATAGATCAATTTCCCGAAGTAAAACAGGTAGTAAGTCGTATTGGTGCCGCGGAAGTACCAACGGACCCCATGTCCATGGAGGAAAGCGATGTAATCATTTCACTTATACCAAAAAGTGAATGGACATCTGCCGAGACCAAGGACGAACTAGCGGATAAGTTCAAGCAAGCCCTATCAGTAATCCCAGGGATGGAGGTGGAATTTACCCAGCCCATTGAAATGCGATTCAATGAATTGATTACCGGGGTAAGGGCCGATATTGCCATCAAAATCTTTGGTGAAAATCTGGAAACCTTGAACAAAAAGGCCAACGAAATCAAAGATCTCATCCAAAATGTGGAGGGAGCCTCCGATATTGTTGTGGAAAAAGTGGAGGGTCTTCCGCAAATGAACGTTTCCTTTGACAGGGCCAAAATTGCACGCCACGGACTCAACATAGCCGACCTCAACGAAATGATTTCCATGGGATTCGCAGGAAAAGTTGTAGGTAGTGTATTTGAGGGCGAGCGACAGTTTGATTTGGCCGTTCGTTTGGATTCCGAGAACCGTCAAGATATTTCTAACTTAAAAAACCTTTATGTGGATATTCCCAACGGTGGAAAAATTCCAATGAGCGAACTGGCCGATATCACCTACCAAAAAGGTGCGGCAAAAATCTCTCGTGACGATACAAAAAGAAGAATCGTTGTCGGTATCAACGTAAGGAACCGAGACCTTCAATCTGTGGTGGACGACGTGCAACTCTTGGTCAACGAAAACATCACATTACCCCCGGGCTACACCATCACCTATGGTGGTCAGTTTGAAAATCTTCAAAATGCGAAAGCCAGATTAATGGTTGCCGTACCCATTGCCTTGTTGCTCATCTTTATCATGCTCTATTTTGCTTTTGGTTCGGTGAAAGAAGCTTTGCTCATTTTCTCGGCCATTCCATTATCTGCCGTTGGAGGTGTGCTTTTGCTTTGGTTACGGGATATGCCATTTAGCATTTCTGCCGGGGTCGGCTTTATCGCCCTTTTTGGTATTGCAGTACTAAATGGAATTGTATTGATCGAACATTTCAAAGAACTCAAGGGAAATGATTTTGATTCGATGGAAGACCTCATCAAACAGGGAACCAAAGATAGGCTCCGTGCCGTATTACTGACCGCCTCTGCAGCTGCCCTAGGTTTCTTGCCCATGGCGGTATCCACAAACGCGGGTGCCGAAGTACAACGACCGCTTGCTACCGTCGTCATCGGTGGATTGGTAACGGCAACGATGCTCACCTTGGTGGTTTTGCCCGTGTTATATGCGTATTCACACAATATTAAGTTTCGTGGGATGAGAAAAAGAAGAAAAGACCGTAAAGCGAACAAGAGCGCTTTGACCATTATGCTAATCTTGATGGCCACGCCAGGATTTTCGCAAACTAAATTGAATCTCGAAGATTTAATGGCGCTTGCCCTTGAAAACAATAAGGGAATCCAAGCAGAATCCTTACTGGTAGATCAGGCGGAAAGTCTCAAGGGAACTGCCTTTATGTTTGACAAAACAGATATTTATTACCAATATGATGAAAACAATTTGGCATTGAACGGAGCCCCACTTAAAGTTTTTGGGGCACAGCAGCAGTTTGAGTTTCCTACAGTGTACGGTGCAAAAAATAGGCTTCAAAAATCGAACTATGAGCTTCAAAAATCATCGTTCGAAATAAAAAAGAAGCAACTGTACCAAAGCTTGAGCATGGCATACTATCAATACCAGACCTTGAACCAAAAAGCAAGGCTTTACGCTTCGCTGGACAGTATTTACAGCAAATTTGCGCACGCAGCCGACCGACGTTTTGAACTCGGGGAGACCAATTATCTGGAAAAGGTGACAGCCACGGCCAAACAACGGCAAATTGCCAACACCTATTCCAAGATACAGCAGCAACTACTCACCACCTATAATCAGATTGTGAGTTTGGTGCAAAGTGAGGACACCTTGGAAATTGTGGATGAAGAACCACAAAAACTTAGGGTGTTGAATGCGGAAGGAATGTTGGAAACGGAAACTTCCTTTTTGGACAACCGCCAAGAACTGAGCAATGCCCAAAAGAGTCTGGAGGAAAATAGATTGCTGCCCGACCTGAACCTGGAGTATTTTCAAGGGACCAACAAGGGCTTGGGAACATCGCTCTACGGTATTCAGCTGGGTGTTCGTATTCCCCTTTTCTTCTTTGGGCACAGTAGCAAGGTGAAATCGTCCAAGATCCAGACCAAGATCACGGAGATGCAGAATACCGAAATTACCGTTGCGATGAACCAGCGTTACAAAACCTTGTTGGGACAATTGGAACAACAGGCCAAGGAACTCTCCTATTACGAAGATGAAGGCGGTCATCTTTCCGATCAAATTTTGAAAGCGGCCTCTGGAAACTTTCAAAATGGGGAAATCGACTTTTTCCAATACATTCAAAGTTTGGAAAATGCGTACGAGATCCAACTCAATTATCTGGATGTGCTCAACGAATACAATCAAACTGTAATCGCCATTAACTACTTGACAATAACATTATAACAATGAAAAATATACTTCAAATAGCCGCTGTTTTCCTTCTATTGATGGGCTGTGGCAATAAAAACAACAAAGAATCAGCCTCTGAAGGGCAAGGAGAAGAAACAGGAATCGTGGTCACGCAAGAGCAATTCGACACCAATGACCTCACTATTGGTCCAATGGAAAAAAGAACTTTCCCCAAAATGGTGGAGACTTCTGGAATGATAGATGTGCCCCCCGAAAACCGAGCTAGCGTTATGGCCTTTATGGGTGGTTTTGTGAAACAGACGTCGCTGTTGGTTGGTGACAAAGTAAAAAAAGGACAGCTTTTGGTGGTTTTGGAAAATCAGGAGTTTTTGAAGATGCAGCAAGAATATATGGAGGTTTTCAATCAGTTGGATTATTTAAAAGCAGAATTTGAACGAAACGAAACGCTTTTTGAAGAGAAAATAGCCTCGCAAAAGAACTTTCTTCAGGCCAAGAGCAATTATGAAACAGCCAAGGCCCGTTACCAAGGCTTGCGGGAGCAATTGCAAATGCTTAACATTTCTCCTAGCAAGGTAGAACAAGGGAATATTTCGTCGCAAGCCGCCATTTATGCACCTATTTCGGGAAGCATCACAAAAATGAACGTTGCCAAAGGAAGTTATGTTTCCTCCGCTACCGAGATTTTGGAGATTGTGAGCAATGAGCATGTACACTTGGAACTCACGGTTTTTGAAAAGGATATCCTGAAGGTGAAGAAGGGACAAAAAATACAATTTAGGATTACTGAAGCCTCCGAAGAAGCATTTAATGGTGAAGTTTACTTGGTGGGCACCTCTATTGACGATGCCAAAAGATCTATTAAAGTACACGGGCATCTGGAACATGAGGAAGAGGCGAACTTCCTGCCCGGTATGTTCGTGGATGCCAAGATTATGACGGACACCATCAAAACCCTCTCTTTGCCGGAAGAAGCAGTAATTGAGTCCGAGGGGACTTCCTACGTGTTGAAATTGGTAAATAAACAAGGTGCAGGCTATACTTTTGAACGTATCGCCGTTAAACAAGGTAATACCTATGATGGTTATACCGAAATCATCTCAACAGAATTGAACAAAACCGATCAGTTTTTGACCAAAGGTGTTTTTGATTTGATCGGGGGATAGCATTTATCCCAGTCCTACATCCAGTGTCATCATAATTATAAATCCACCGATAAAGCCCATTGTGGCGATATCGGTGTATTTGTCTTGTTGCGTTTCGGGGATTACCTCCTCCACCACCACAAAAATCATGGCCCCCGCGGCAAACGAAAGGGCATAAGGAAGAATGGGCTCAAAAGTAAGAACTGCCCAAGCCCCCAATACCCCTGCAATGGGCTCTACCAAGGCCGAGGCCTGACCGTACATCCAACTTTTTCTTCTACTGAGACCATGCCTGCGCATTGGTACGGCAACGGCAAAACCTTCTGGAAAGTTTTGCAAACCAATACCCAAGGCCAAAGCCACAGCACCCCCAATGGTTGCGCCCTCAAAGCCAGAGGCAACACCCCCAAATAAGACACCTACCGCCAATCCTTCGGGAATATTGTGCAAGGTAATGGCCAAGACCAGTAGCGTGGTGCGGTGCCAGGGCGTCTTTACCCCTTCTGCTTCGTCCATTTTAAAATTGATATGCAAATGGGGTAAAATTTTATCGAGCCCAAAAATAAAGGCAGCACCCATTAAAAAGCCGACAGCTGCTGGAATCACCTTAACAAAACCGTCGCCGGGACTCATTTCAATGCCTGGTGCCAAAAGACTCCAAAAACTGGCGGCGACCATAACACCTCCCGTAAAGCCCAACATTCCATCCAACAAGGCCCGATTTGGGTTTTTGAACAAAAAAACCAGACCTGCCCCGGCAGCAGTCAATCCCCATGTAAAAAGCGTCGCATACAACGCGGCCAATACCGGGTCTATTTCTTGAAAATAATGAATTACTTGTTCCATTAATCGTTCTTTTTTACGTAAAGGTTAGACGCTATTTGGTGTGATATCCTCATTTCCTTGCCCTCCATTTGAATACGCAGGGAATTATCAAAATCTTCTTTGTCCATTACTTTGATCGTGTTTCCCAAGGCAATATTGTTTTTATCCAAGAATTTGAGAAAGGGCACAGAGGAATCCTTAACCCCAACACATACTCCTTTGGAATTGATGGCCATTTCGCTGAGCAATTTTTCATCACGCTCTTGGAACTTTCCATCCTTGGTGGGAATGGGATCGCCGTGAGGGTCATATTTGGGGAAATTCAGGAGTTCATCAATCTTGTCAACCAATTTTTCACTTTTAATGTGCTCCAATTGCTCGGCCACCTCATGTACCTCATCCCAGGTAAAATCTAATTTTTCCACTAAGAAAACCTCCCATAATCGGTGCTTTCTAATAATGGACAAAGCTGTTTTCACCCCTGCATCGGTCAATGAAATGCCTTGGTACCGGACATAATCCACCAATCCTTTTTCCGATAATTTCTTGGCCATGTCGGTTACGGAAGATGGTTTTGTTTCCATTTGCTCCGCAATAGCATTGGTAGTTATGGACTTGGAATCGCCACCACCTAAATGAAAAATTGTCTTTAAATAATTCTCCTCCGATCTAGTCATCAAAAAATATTTTTTCAAAAATACATTTTTATTTAACAAAATCTATTTTTAGTTTTGTCTAAATTTAATTTTATATCCATTGAAAATAATTTGCAGGCATAACGTTTTTTTGCTGCTTGGTTTTATAAGCATCTGTTCTTTTGGGCAAACAGCTTCTTTAAACGGGAAGGTTACGGACAATGGAGAACCGTTGCCGCTGGCAAATATGCAGCTCAAAGGAACAGAAATGGGAGCCGCCACGGATATTGATGGTTTATTTGAGTTGAACAACATTCAGCCAGGCGACTATGTAGTATTGGTGACTTCTTTGGGGTATCAACCGTATCAAACCAAAATCAATATTGAGGCGGGAGCCAATAAAACCATCAATGTACAACTAGAGCCTTCCGCACAAAGTTTGGATGAAACCGTGGTCACGGGCACCCTCAAACCCGTGAGCCGATTGGAAAGTCCGGTTCCCGTGGAAGTCTACTCCCCCACTTTTCTAAAAAAGAATCCTACGGCGAGTGTTTTTGATGCGCTCCAGAATGTGAACGGGGTGCGTCCGCAAATCAATTGCAATGTGTGCAACACGGGAGATATTCACATCAACGGATTAGAGGGACCATACACTTTGGTGCTTATCGACGGGATGCCGATTGTTAGTGGTTTGGGTACAGTCTATGGCCTCACAGGGATTCCTAACTCTCTGATCGAACAGATTGAAATTGTAAAAGGTCCTGCATCCTCACTTTATGGTAGTGAAGCTGTGGGCGGTTTAATCAACATCATCACAAAAAATGCTTTGAGCGCACCAGAATTTTTTGCCGATGGCTTTGCCACGGGTTGGGGCGAATACAATTTGGATGTGGGAAGCAAAATCTCGGTTGGAGACAAAACAAACCTGCTTTTGGGACTCAACTACTTTAATTATGACGTTCCCGTAGACAATAATGGCGACAATTTTACCGATTTGACGCTACAAGATCGTATATCCATTTTTCAAAAGTGGGATTTTGAGCGAAGTAATAACCGTTTGTTCTCTTTGGCTGGACGCTTTTTTTATGAGGACCGTTGGGGTGGCGAAATGCAATGGACACCAGAGTTTCGCGGTGGCAATGAAATTTATGGCGAAAGCATCTATACCCGAAGATGGGAAGTGCTGGGGAAATATCAGTTACCGTTTGAAGAAAAATTGCTCCTATCTTTTTCTTATAACGACCACAACCAAAACTCGGTATATGGTGACACCGAATATTTGGCCAACCAGCGTATTGGTTTTGCCCAACTGACTTGGGACAAAACCGCGGGCAATCACGATTTGCTGTTCGGGAGTGCGGTTCGGTATAATTATTATGACGACAACACCCCTGCGACCACTGAGGCCGATAATATTTGGATTCCGAGCTTTTTTGCCCAGGATGAATACAAATTTGCCGCCAAACACTCCTTTTTGGCCGGGCTTCGGTATGATTACGATCAACGGCACGGCAATATTTTAACTCCCCGGGCCGCCTACAAATGGAAGGTTTCCAAAAACGATATTTTTCGGGTGAACGCTGGAACGGGATTTCGCGTAGTCAATTTGTTTACCGAAGATCACGCTGCCCTCACAGGTGCAAGGGATGTTGTGATTGCCGAAGAGCTGAAACCCGAACGGTCAGTTAATGTCAATATCAACTATTTGAAGAAGATTTATAGTGATAATGGTACCTTTATCGGACTAGATGCTTCGGCGTTCTACACTAGATTTTCCAACGTAATCTTGCCTGATTACGAAACCAATCCCAACCAAATCATTTATGATAATCTGGATGGAAAATCAGTTTCGCAAGGGCTTAGTGCCAATTTGGATGTTGCTTTTCCCAGCAGTTTCAAGATTATGGTGGGCGCCACTTGGCAAGATGTGAGCAGCACTGAAAATGGGGTGACCCAGCAGCAAATCCTTACCGAAAGCATTACCGCTACGTGGAATTTGTCGTACACCTTTCACTCGTTAAAATTGACAGCGGACTACACGGGAAATTTATATGGCCCTATGCGATTGCCGCTTTTGGGTGAACTGGACCCAAGACAGGGATATTCGCATACGTGGAGTATTCAGAATATCCAGTTTACCTACAAAGGACTGAACAATTTTGAAGTGTACGGAGGAATCAAAAACCTGTTGGATTGGACGCCGAACCGGGGCAATCCTTTTATCATCGCCAGAGCCAACGACCCCTTTGACAAAGAAGTAACCTTTGACAGTTCTGGTAATGCCGTGGCTACACCGAACAATCCCTACGCCCTTACGTTTGACCCCGCCTACGTGTACGGCCCCAACCAAGGCATTCGCGGGTTCTTTGGGTTGCGGTATACGGTTTTTTAAGATGAGGAAAGTTGGTTATCTTAGTTGATGATAAACCTTTCTCTTTCCACGTTGTCATTGAATCCAAAATACTAATTATTATGCTAAAGACAATTCTACCAGCCATTTTAACCATAGTTGGTAATTTAATTTTTTATTTATGAATAAAAGGAAGGGTGGATAAGTCAATAGAAAGACAAAAAACTGCTTATAGTGGTGTTTTTAAAGAAAAGATAGACATCTACAGAGAGCTTCTCAGAAAAACATATTCAATAAAAAAAGAGCTCAATAGATTTAGATATGTTGGAACGAAAGAAGAGGGTTCGGAGATAATGCAAAACATAAATGATTACATACAGTTCTATAATATTAACCAACCTTTTCTCTCGGATTCGATGCTATCTGATTTAAAAGTTTTAAGATCGGAATTCCAGGATATATTTGAAAATTTTTACATGCATATTTCAAATAAAGACCCTGAAGACCTAACTGATTTTTTTAAGGCAGGAAATAAATTGAGATCTAACAAACCATTTGAAGAAATAGAAAATCGATTGATAAAAGAAATGAGAGATGATTTACGCATTAAGGAGTTTAATAAAAAATAAAGTCACTCTTTAAGGAAACCAATATCTTCCTACTTTTTTGAAGTATGACCAACTACGACTACATCATTTTAGGAGCAGGTGCCGCCGGCCTTTTGTTGGCGGATGCCTTGGGCAAGGATGAGTTCTTTGCTTCCAAATCCATTTTGGTAATTGACAAGAACGACAAGTCCAAAAACGACCGTACTTGGTGTTTTTGGGAACAGGGCCAAGGCCCGTTTGATGATTTGATCCACAAAACTTGGGACAGCATTTATGTGGGCGGACAGCAACTTGAAAAATCCACCTCTATTGCACCCTACACCTACAAAATGCTCCGCGGCATTGACTTCTACAACCACTTTTTACCAAAGGTAAAAGCCTATCCCAACATTACTTGGATTCAGGAAGAGGTTGCCAATATTGAAGAGACAGAAAACCAAGTTTTAGTGACCACTTCATCTCAAAAATTTATCGGACAAACGGTATTTTCTAGTCTATATAATGCTTCTATCCCTTTAAAGCAAAAGGATTTTCCCGTTTTACAACAACATTTTGTAGGATGGCAAATAAAAACCGAACAGTCGGTATTTAAAAAAGAGGAGGCGACCTTTATGGACTTCTCCGTGTCTCAAAAAGGTAATACACGCTTTATGTACGTACTTCCCCTTTCGGATACCGAAGCTTTGGTGGAATACACCTTGTTTTCGGAACATCTTTTGGAGAAAAGCGAATACGAAGAAGCCATCAAAACGTACATCAAAGAAAAGTACCAGGATACCAAATACACCATTGAGGAAACGGAGTTTGGCAGTATTCCCATGACCTGCTATCCGTTTCATCAACACAATACGAATCGTGTTTTTCATATTGGGATTGCTGGTGGATGGGCCAAACCAAGTACAGGCTACACGTTTTATAACACGAGCCTGCAAGTGCCCAAATTGGTAAGTCATCTGAAAACCGGGAAACCGTTGTCTGAGTTCCATCAAAAAAGCAGGTTTTTGTTCTACGATATGCTTTTGCTGGACATTTTATATGAGAGCAATCATCTAGGACACGAAATCTTCGAGTCGATGTTCAAAAGAAGAAAGGCTTCCTTGATTTTGAAATTCCTAGAAAACGAAACTAATCTGTGGGAAGAATTAAAAATAGTGACAGCTCCCAAACCCATGCCGTTCATTAAAGCTTTGTTCAATCGGCTGTTCTAAACCGTCCGCTCCATCAAACTTTTACCAAACTGTTGTAGCAACGCCTTGTTTTTTTCGGGAAGACCAGTTTCAGCCAGTGCATCAAACGCTTTTTGAGTGAAGTTATGGATTGCTTTTTTGGTTTCCCCCACTGCTCCGCTTTCCTTAAAAATGGTTTTCACTGCCTCCACTTTGGCCGTAGAATCTTCAGGTTTAATAGAATACAGATGCAATAAACCATCTTGATCATCTTTGGAAGCTTTTTCCAAGGATTTTAAGTACAAATACGTCTTTTTGTTCTCCATAATGTCTCCTCCAACCTGTTTACCAAAAGTTTTGGGGTCGCCAAAGGCGTCCAAATAATCATCTTGCAACTGAAAGGCAATCCCGAGGTTACGTCCAAACTCGTAAATAGCGTCAGCATCCTTTTTAGAAGCCTTGGCCACAATGGCCCCCATCTTCATGGCGGCGGCAACCAAAACCGAGGTCTTGTATTCGATCATTTTAAGATATTCGGGAATGGTAACATCGTCACGGGTCTCAAAATCGACATCGTACTGTTGGCCTTCGCACACCTCAAGTGCCGTTTTACTGAACAACTTGGTCAGCTCAAAATAGGTCTCCGCAGGGTAATTTTCAAAAAATTGATAGGACAAAATCAACATGGCATCTCCGGAAAGGATTCCCGTATTTACATCCCACTTTTCGTGTACTGTGGCCTTTCCGCGCCGCAAAGGTGCGTCGTCCATAATATCATCATGCACCAAAGAAAAATTGTGGAACATTTCCACGGCCAAAGCAGCATCCATGGCGTTTTCGATTTTTCCGCCAAAGGCTTCTGCGGTCATCAAAGTGAGTATGGGTCGCATCCGTTTGCCTCCTAATCCCAAAATATATTGAACGGGTTCGTAGAGGTTGTTGGGTTTTCCCAATTGGGTTCTTGCTTTTAGATACGTAACAAACTGCTCCCTATATTGACTAATGGTATCGATATCTGACATGGGACCAAAAATACGTGCAAATATTGAATTTGAATAGAAGGCTCCGTCTGAAAACTTGGATACTTTGTATCCAAACCCTAAAAACTGCACTGTTTTTGAAAAAAATTCAGAAAAACTGCAATAGAATGATTTTTCTTCGTCTCTATAAGTGAATAGCAACCTGATCCTGTTGAATGGCAGCCAAAACCGATAACCGAAATAACCTGACCGACTTCTTTAATGAGGAGTATGGCTCATTGCGCTCCTATGTGCAGTCGAAAATCAGGGACACATCGGAACGGGATGCCGAGGATATTGTGCAGGATGTTGCTTTGCGAATGTTTTCAAGAGCGGATGACGCTTTACCCATAACCAATGTCGGTGGGTTTGTGTACAATGCCGTTCGCAATCGAATTATTGACATTATGCGGGGCAAGAAAGAAAGAAAACTCCCGAGCGAGGATATTGACCACCAATGGCGGGAGTTTGCTGAATTCTTTTATGGCGATGCGGACAACAGTTATTCACCAGAGCTGGAGCAAGCCCTAAAAAAGGCAGTGGAAAATCTTAAACCGGCCTATAGCGATATCATAATCGCCATCGATTTTGAAGGATATAACTATAAACAGATAGCAGAAAGAACCGGAATACCAGCAGGTACGTTGATGTCCAGAAGGCACCGTGCCATGTCGGAACTATCAAAAAAATTAGAAAATATAAAAGAGATGAGTTATGGAACATAAAAAAGAATTTGAGAAAGCCGTGGAAAAAAAAGTGGAGAGCACTGTAAAAAAAGTGGTTAAAATTACCGCTATGGTCATACTGGGAATCTTAGTCTTTCTATTGGCCAATTATTTATTGATGCGGTTATGGAACTGGCTCATGCCGGACCTTTTTGGCGTGGGAACGGTAACTTACTGGCAAGCCTTGGGCATTTTTGTTCTAGCAAAGCTGTTGTTCGGCTTTGGAGGCGGAGGTGGTGGAAAAAGCAAGGGCAGTTCCAGTCACAAAAAGAAGGTTAAATCGTCCAACAAGTGTTCGCCGTGGAGAAGGGATTTTGATGAGTGGAAACACTACGATCAATTTTGGAAAGAGGAAGGTGAGGAAGCCTTTAAAACATATGTGGAAAAAATCAAAAACGAAAATCATGATAAATCAGAAGAAAAATAGAACAAAAAAGAAGTATTCGCTCAAGTTCAGCCCTTTTTTTTGGCAGTTGGGAAACATTGATTCCGATAACTCCAGCAAAGATTTACAACTTCGGCCTGTTTTTGTGGACGGTAAAAAATCTATTTGACACAAAAAATCAATCCTTCGTTAAGAAATTGTAAAACCACGGAAACTTTTTTTGTTTTTAAAGTTTCCATACTTACATTTGCTCCCTGATTATGAGGGAAAATATTATAAACAAAGCAACAGAAATGTTCTTAAACCTAGGGTTTAAAAGCATTACCATGGATGATTTAGCAAACGAACTAGGGATATCCAAAAAAACAATTTACTCACATTTTAGGAACAAAACGGACTTAGTGCAACAAACGGCAATGACAATGTCCGATTTTATTACCTGTGGCATAGACGATATTGTAGCATTACAAAAAAACCCTATTGAGGAGCTTTATGAGATCAAAAGATTTATAATGGTCCATTTAAAGGATGAAAAGTCGTCCCCACTTTACCAATTGCAAAAATATTATCCAAAAATCTATGCTTCTCTTAAAGATGTACAGTTTGAATGTACCCACAGATGCGTGGCCAAAAATGTAAAAAGAGGAATGGATTTGGGGATTTACCGCGATAACCTCAATGTGGAGTTTGTTTCCAGAATATACTTTACCGGGATTACCAGCATAAAGGACAATACTATGTTTCCTACGGAAATATTCAGCAAGCCCGAGCTTTTGGATTTTTACCTGGAATATCACCTAAGAGGCATCGTGACACCGAAAGGAAGAAAAATACTCAATTCAATCATCAATTCAAATCAAGAATAAATGCGAAAAACGTTAATCAGTCTACTACTCATACTGCCATGGTTGGCATCGGCACAAGACACCATACCCAGTTTTAGCTTGAACGAGGCCATTACCTATGCTCTTGAACATAATTATAGCGCACTAAACGCAGACAGGGATATTTTGGATGCCGAAAAGCAAAAATGGGAGACCATTGCCACCGGACTACCTCAAATCAATGGCGGTGTTAGTTACCAAAATCAATTAAAACAACCTGTTTCCCAGATACCGGCCGATTTTTTTGGAGGCGAAAACGGGGATTTTGTTGAAGTGGTTTTTGGCCAGCCACAATCCATGACGGCCACCGCCACATTGACCCAACAGATTTTTGATGGATCCTACATCGTAGGCGTTCAAGCCACCAAAACATTTTTGGAGTACAGTCAAAACAATAAGGAAAAAACTGAATTGGACGTTCGTAAATCCGTTGTTGAGGCTTATGGCAATGTACTCTTGGCACAACAAAGTGTTTTGATATCCGAAAGGAACAAAGCTACATTGGAAGAGAACCTTTATGAAACCAAACTAACCTATGAAAACGGTTTAGGGGATGAAGAAAGTGTAGATCAATTGCAAATTACACTCTCCTCGGTCGACAACTATCTCAAAAATGCGCGTCGCATGGAAGAAATTACGCTCCAAATGTTGAATCTGGTTTTAGGACTTCCCATAGAAACGCCAACGGTATTAACCGAAAATTTGGATGACCTTACCCAAGAAAAAATAGACTTGGGCTTATTGGACGAAGAGTTCAATATTGAGAAAAACGTGGACTATAAAATGGCCGTCAACCTCAATGAGCAACGTTTCCTTGAGTTGAAATTGGCCAAAAGCCGTGCCCTGCCCACTTTGAACGCTTTTGTAAATTATGGGGGGAACTCCTTCAGCGACCGTTTCAACTTTTTGAGCAGCGGCCAGCAGTGGTTTGGCTCCTCCATTTTAGGTGTTGACCTTAATATACCCATTTTTAGTTCTTTGGGAAGGAGTGCAAGCACCCAACGTGCCAAAATTGCCTTGGAAAAAGCAAAGACCCAGTTTACCGAAACCCAAGCCCAGCTTCGTCTTCAATGGAAAAGAGCAAAGAGCGACTACACACTTGCCATCGAGGAGTACAGTACATCCAAGGATAATCTTGAACTGGCAGAGCGCATTGAAAAAAAGAATCAAATTAAATATTCCGAAGGTTTGGCCACAAGCTTTGAATTAAGACAGGCCCAAACCCAATTATATACCACTCAGCAAGAATATTTACAATCCATGGTCGATGTAATCAATAGAAAAACCGAACTGGAAAATATTTTAAATCAATAACAAAAGAGAAAACCATTCCATCATGAAAAAAACTATATATATAATACTTACGGCTGCCGTTTTAGCGGCCTGTGGAGGCAGTGGCAACAACTCCTTGGAAGAAGTAATTGCAAGCAAGGACGTTGAGGCCATTAGGACAAAACGTAACGCCGTTACCCAAGAACTAAAAACACTGGAAGAGCAAGTCAAAAAATTGGACGAGGCCATCTTGGAACTGGACGATAACTCCAAATTGCCTTTGGTTTCCACATTGACTGTACAACCTAAGGAATTCCAACATTATTTGGAATTACAAGGTGACGTTGTTACCGACCAAAACGTGCTGGTGTATCCGGAAATGTCAGGTACATTGTACCGTGTTTACGTGAAAGAAGGTCAGCGAGTGTCCAAAGGTCAGCTGTTGGCCTCCATTGATGATGGTGGACTTTCCAGTCAGTTGGCACAATTAAAAACACAAGCGGAACTGGCCAAGACAACTTTTGAGCGTCAAAAAAGGCTTTGGGAACAAAATATTGGTTCAGAAATACAATATCTACAGGCCAAAACGCAATTTGAGGCACAACAAAGTGCCGTAAAGCAATTGGAGAGCCAAGTTGGAAAATCTTCAATCCGTGCGCCTTTTTCCGGCATTGTGGACAATGTGATCAAAGATGAAGGAACCGTGGTCAGTCCAGGTCCAGGGTCCGAAGTGTTCCGAATTGTGAACCTTTCCGATATGTACATCGATGTAGAAGTGCCTGAATCCCACTTGCCCAATGTGACCCCTGGCAAAGAGGTGGAAGCTTACTTCCCTGTATTGGGTGAAACCATCAAGACAAAAGTGCGCCAAACCGGAAACTTTATCAACCCCAGCAATCGCTCCTTTATAGCAGAGGTGCCCGTTCCCAACAAGAATGGACATATAAAACCAAACCTTACCGCTCAGGTAAAAATCAACGATTATACAAATAAAAATGCCATTCTTATCCCACAAAGCGTTGTTTCGGAAAACGCAGAGGGCGAACAATATGTATACATTATCGACGATCAAGATGGAGAATTGATCGCAAAAAAATCCATTATAAAACCTGGCTTGACACAAGGCGATTATTTAGAAGTCCTTGAAGGAATCTCAGCCGGAAGTCAAGTTATAGTTGAGGGAGCCCGAAGCATTAGGGACGGCCAAACCGTTAAGGTGTTGGACTCAACCACAACCGCTAAAAACTAACCGAGCCAAATGGAAAAAGCTAAAAAGAACGCAAATAAAGAGTTTCGCCTATCATCATGGGCCATAGACAATCCGTCCGTGGTCTATGTAATGATCGGCTTATTCTTCATAATAGGTTTATCCTCCTATTTTTCTATGCCCCGAGAGGACTTTCCGGAGGTAGAAGAAACCAAAATTTATGTGAGTTCCGTTTATCCGGGAAATACTGCCGAGGATATGGAGCGTTTGATCACCGACCCACTGGAAGATGTGCTGAAGAACATCAGCAACGTAGTGGAGATCACATCGACCTCACAAGAGGATTATTCCATGATCATTGTGGAGTTCGACGAAGAGATTGCTGTGGAGACGGCCAAGCAAAAGGTTAAGGACGAAGTGGACTCCGAAAAAGCCGGTGAAGATTGGCCTATTTTTAATGGGGCCAAAGTGGAGCCCAATGTTTTTGATTTAAACTTGGCGGAATCTTTCCCCATTATGAACGTGAACCTTACCGGGGATTATCCGGTTGAGAGGCTAAAAGAGTTCGCCGAATACTTGGAAGATGAAATCGAAGATCTTCCTCAAATTAAGGAGGTCGATATTAGAGGTGCGCAGGAAAAAGAAGTCGAAGTAGCCGTGGATGTCTACAAAATGATGGCTTCCCGAGTGAGTTTCGATGATGTTATCCAAGCTATATCCAACGGAAATATGACCATGTCCGCAGGCAACTTGATCACCAGTGGCCAACGAAGGACTATCCGTATTATCGGTGAGATCGAAAAGCCATCGGAATTGGAAAATTTTGTGGTCAAATCCGAGAATGGGGCCATTTATCTGCGTGATATTGCCACCGTTTCTTTTAGTGAAGAGGACAAGACCACCTATGCCCGGGAGCATGGTGCCCCGGTTGTAATGCTGGATATTAAGAAAAGATCTGGCAAAAACACCATTGAGGCATCGGACCGCATCAGGGAAGTGGTGGACGAAGCTAAGGAAAACTATCTTCCAAAAGACCTTGAGGTAACCATTGCCAACGATTCTTCCAGCAGAACACTGAACCAAGTAGATGACTTGGTAAACAACATCATTTTTGGGATCATACTTGTGGTAACCGTATTGATGTTCTTTTTGGGCTTTAGAAATGCACTGTTCGTTGGTTTCGCCATACCCATGTCCATGTTCATGTCCTTTATGATTTTGTCCGCAATCGGATATACCCTGAACACAATGATTCTTTTTGGTCTCATTATGGGATTGGGGATGTTGGTGGACAATGGGGTCGTGGTCGTCGAAAACGTATACCGCCTTATGGAGCAAGAAGGCATGTCCCGTAAAGAAGCGGCCAAAAAAGGAATTGGGGAAATAGCCATACCCATTATCATATCCACGGCTACCACCGTCGCTGCTTTTGTCCCATTGGGAACTTGGCCGGGCATTATGGGTGAGTTTATGATTTTCTTCCCAATCACATTATCGGTAGTACTTGGCTCCTCCTTGTTTGTGGCCATATTTATGAATTCCATGTTGGTTTCACAGTTTATGCAGATTGGAGAAAAAGAACTGACCAGAAAACAATTGATCCGATTGAGCATAATTCTAGGCGTATTTGGACTGTTCATCTACTTTGTGGGAGGACCTGTTCGTGGACTCGGCACTTTACTGATCGTAGTTGCCGGTATGTTCTGGATCTACAAATACTTTTTAAAGCCTTCGGCACGTCGATTCCAGACCAAAAGTTTGGTAAGTCTGGAGAATTTTTACGAAGGCCAGTTGAAAAAGGCACTCAGAGGCAAAAACGTTTATTGGTATTTCGGTCTCACTTCCCTCCTCTTGATATTGTCGTTTGTTTTCTTCGGGATGTCCTTAGGGTCACAGCGTACCAAAGTGGAGTTCTTCCCAGATAATACCCCTAATGAAATTTTTGTATACATAGAATATCCGCAGGGAACCGACATAGAAAAGACCAATGCCATTACCAAGGATATCGAGGAAAGGGTTTATGGAGTAACCGGAAGGGACAAGTATACGAAAGGTGATTTTAACTATTTGGTAGAATCCAGTGTGTCACAAGTAGGAAAGGGTGCAGAAAACCCATTTACCGAGGGAGGTTCTGCCGCAGAAATGCCACATCGAGGTAAAATTACGCTATCGATGCGTGAATTTAAATATCGGAACGGACTGGATACCGAGGAGCTGCGCCAACAAATTCAAGATACGCTCTCAGGAGTTTATCCCGGCGTAACCATTTCGGTTGAAAAAGATGCTGTGGGCCCACCTGCGGGATATCCCATCAATATAGAAATCGAAGGTCAAAACTACGATACCCTGATAAGTACGGCCGAACGCATGCGCAACTACATCAACAGTAAAAACATTGCGGGCATTGAAGAGCTCAAAGTGGATGTAAACAAAGGCAAACCCGGTATGCAGGTTGAAGTGGATAGAGCCAAGGCGGGAGAATTGGGTGTCTCCGTTGGCCAAGTGGGCCAGCAGCTGCGCAGGTCTATTTTTGGTGATAAGGCCGGTATTTATAAAAAGGATGGTGAAGATTATGACATCAATGTTCGGTTTAATGAAGACATCCGATACAATACAAGTGCACTGTTCAATCAGAAAATCATCTTTAGAGATCCATCCAATGGGCAGATAAAGGAAATTCCGGTATCCGCCGTTGCAAACCAAAAGAACACCTCGTCTTTCAGTGCCATTAAGCACGTCGACTCTAAAAGGGTGGTGACCGTATACTCTGCTTTAAAACCAGGGTTTACCGATGCTGCGGCCATTGTTACGGAAATTCAGAACGAAATGCAGGAGTTTAAAGGTTTGCCAGAAGGAGTTAAAATTGATTATACAGGCCAGATAGAAGAACAGGAAAAACAAATGTCCTTTCTGATGAGTGCATTCTTTTTAGGGCTGGGTCTGATTATGTTACTGCTCATTTTCCAATTTGGGGGCATTTCCAAGCCAGCGATAATCATGATGGCAATATTCCTGAGCTTTATTGGCGTATTTGGTGGATTGATCATTACAGGGTGGCCCTTTGTGATCATGATGACCATGATGGGAATTATTTCCTTAGCTGGTATTGTGGTGAACAATGGCGTGGTACTATTGGACTACACCCAAATTCTAATCGACCGTAAAAAAGTACAGCTTGGCCTTTCCGATGATGAGTTGTTGAACCGTGAAGATGTAAAAGAGGCCATAATTAAAGGAGGTAAAGCCCGTTTGCGCCCGGTACTGCTCACGGCAATTACAACCGTACTCGGTTTGATTCCATTGGCCATAGGATTGAACATCAACTTTGTTAGCCTGTTCTCGGATTTTGATCCTCAAGTATATATGGGTGGTGACAATGTTATCTTCTGGGGACCATTGGCCTGGACCGTTATTTTTGGTTTGATAGTCGCTACATTCTTAACATTGATCATTGTGCCCGTGCTTTTCAATATTAGCTACAGGCTTAAAATTAGAATCCAAAAATGGAAGAGCAGGCATGAAACACCCGAAGTAATAACCGAATAAAAAGTCTCAACAAACAAAAAGCCCCGACCAAATTGGTCGGGGCTTTTTTATTAAATACTGATTTTCAACTATTGATTTACCGTAACGGCATCACCTTGGTTCCAATTTTTTACTTGTACTATACGGTTATCCGTAAAGTCGACTTCACGTAATCCATCGTTCTTCCAAAAAAACCACTTACCGGTTTTTTCTCCATTTTCGTATTGGCCCGTGACAATTTTTTTACCTTCAACATTGAACATTACCCAATCACCGTGTAATTTTCCGTTCAAAATATAACCTGTTTGGGCAATTTCGCCATTGTCATGAAAATAAGTGGCTTTCACCATTTTTCCCATTTTTTCAAAGGTCGGTTTTGCATCTTGAGCAGATACGCTAACCGCAAACATCACCGCCAAAAATAATATTGCTTTTTTCATTCTTTATGGGATTTAATATTGTTTATACTTAGTGATAACGTATCAAAGTTACTTAAATTTTACGTTAAATAAATGCTTAGATAATATTTAGTTTACATTAAATTAACCTTAAAATTTTAATTAACTGTATTTCAATTAGTTAAATTTTACACAAATGATGGTTTGTCAACGTTTTATCGAAGATTCATGACCCTAATTCCTTCAAAATTGCCAACAAATCAATATCAATGTTAATTTAATGTTACGTAAAAATTGTCTGCTTTGTGGGTGATTTAAAAGCAAAAAAGCTTATCAAGCTAGAAAAAGAACATATCTCCCTTAAAATATCTACATTCCTATTAAATTTGCGCTCTCATAACAAACATCATGTACAGAAGCAATACTTGTGGTGCACTAAGGGCATCGGATATAGGTTCAGAAGTAGTTTTAAGCGGGTGGGTGCACAAGCTCCGGGACAAAGGTTTTGTGGCTTGGGTGGACCTGCGCGACCGTTACGGAATTACCCAATTGGTCTTTGACCAAGAGCGTACTTCCACAGCATTGTTGGAACAAGCCAGGGAATTGGGTCGCGAAACCGTTATCCAAGCCAAGGGACAGGTGATAGAACGCGCTTCCAAAAACCTAAATATCCCTACCGGAGAGATCGAGGTGCTGGTAACCGAGCTCACCATCTTGAACAAGTCCCTGCTTCCTCCTTTTACCATAGAAGATGAGACCGATGGCGGTGAAGACATCCGAATGAAGTACCGCTACTTGGACATCCGAAGGAACCCGGTTAAGAACAAGCTCATTTTTAGGCACAAAGTGACCATGGAGGTCAGAAAATATCTATCCGACCAAGGCTTTATCGATATTGAAACACCATATTTAATCAAATCCACTCCTGAAGGAGCTAGGGACTTTTTGGTGCCCAGCCGAATGAACGAAGGGCAGTTCTACGCCCTGCCCCAATCCCCGCAAACCTTTAAACAATTACTAATGGTCGGAGGAATGGATAAGTACTTCCAAATTGTGAAATGTTTTAGGGATGAAGACCTCCGTGCCGACCGCCAACCCGAGTTTACACAGATTGACTGTGAAATGGCCTTTGTGGAGCAAGAGGACATCTTGAACACCTTTGAAGGCTTGACCAAACATCTTTTGAAGGAAATCAAAGGAGTCGAGGTGGAAGAATTCCCCAGAATGACCTATGACGATGCGATGCGCTTGTACGGAAACGACAAGCCCGACATCCGGTTTGGAATGCAGTTCGGCGAACTCAACCAAGTAGCCCAGCACAAAGATTTCAACGTGTTCAACTCCGCAGAATTGGTTGTTGGAATTGCTGTTCAGGGAGCAGCTTCGTACACCAGAAAAGAAATCGACAAATTGGTGGACTGGGTAAAACGTCCACAAGTCGGTGCAAAGGGAATGGTCTATGTAAAATGTAACGAAGACGGCACCTATAAATCTTCCGTGGACAAGTTTTACGACCAAGTAGATTTGGCCAAATGGGCCGAGGTAACCGGAGCCAAACCAGGAGACCTCATCTGTGTACTTTCCGGAAACACCAACGAAACCCGTGCACAATTGAGCGCTTTGCGCATGGAATTAGCAACTCGTTTGGGACTCAGAAAGGCTCATGAATTTGCCCCATTGTGGGTAGTGGATTTCCCATTATTGGAACTGGACGAAGAAACCGGTAAATACCACGCAATGCACCACCCATTTACCTCACCAAAACCTGGCCAATTGGAATTGTTGGATTCAAAACCAGGGGAAGTAAAGGCCAACGCCTACGATTTGGTATTGAATGGAAACGAAATCGGTGGAGGCTCCATAAGAATTTATGATAAAGAGACTCAAGCCACCATGTTTAAACATTTGGGCTTTACCCCAGAAGAAGCCAAAGCACAATTTGGCTTTTTGATGGATGCCTTCCAATACGGAGCACCTCCCCATGGTGGAATTGCATTTGGTCTGGACAGACTGGTCGCCATTTTGGGAGGACAAGAAACCATTCGTGACTTTATCGCGTTTCCTAAAAACAATAGTGGTAGGGATGTAATGATCGATGCCCCAGCAAACATTGACGAAGAGCAACTCAAAGAGCTCCATTTAAAATTGGATCTATGATAAATTAAAATCCCGCTTTGTTAGCGGGATTTTTTAATACTTTTAATAGTATTATAGACCTCGATGCCCTACAGCAACAAAAAACTGCTCACCCGTTTCCTTAAATGGCGATATAAAAATATCTCCAACAGGACCTTTATTCAAATAATGAGCCTGATTGTTGGGTTTTTGGCAGGACTGGTAGCCGTTACCCTTAAAAACACCACCTATTTCATAGAGTCCTTATTAAAAAAAGGGATTGTTTTTTCGGAGAACCAACTATACTTTATATTGCCCACCATAGGACTGACGCTCATCTATCTCTATGTAAAATTTGTGCACAAGGAACCTTTACAACACGCGGTTTCTTCCATCATATTTTCCCTTTCCAAAAAAAGGGGGCTGCTCAGGCTCAAGGACATTTACACACCCCTGATCACGGCACCGATAACCGTGGGTTTTGGTGGTTCCGTAGGTTTGCTTGGCCCTGCCGTAAAATCGGGTGCTGCATTGAGCTCAAATTTGACCCGTTTGTTTCATATTGATGCCAAGACGAGAACACTCTTGGTGGCCTGTGCATCGGCAGGGGCCATTTCCTCCATTTTTCAATCGCCGATTGCCGCCATCATTTTTGCCGTGGAAGTGTTTACGTTGGACTTAACCATGCTGTCTATGCTGCCCTTGCTTTTGGCATCCATTTCCGGGGTGTTGACCTCTTATTTCTTTTTGGGAAACGAAGTATTGTTCAGTTTCTCCCTTTCCGAAGGTTTTGAACTGGAAGACACCGCCTTTTACATTTTATTGGGCGTGGGCACGGGATTTGCCTCGATTTATTTCACCAAAATGTATTTTTACATCCTATCGCTTTTCAAACAACTGAAAAGTCCAAAATATAAACTTTTGGTAGGCGGAATTGCCATTGGGGTGATGCTTTATGCCATTCCCCCACTCTACGGTGAAGGATTTGGATTCATCAACAACCTATTGGATGGCGACCATTTAAAAGCGCTCGGCACCACTCCCTTTGATGACTATACCCATAATATTTGGGTGGTAATCGCCCTATTGTTCGGCATCACCATTTTTAAGGCCATTGCCATGACGGCCACAATAGGTGCAGGCGGTGCAGGTGGAGTGTTTATTCCTACCATGGTGATGGGAAGTGCACTGGGCAATGTAGTCGCCAAAGTAATCAACAATCTTGGGCTGGGCATTTCGGTCTCCGAAAGCAATTTCACATTAATTGGAATGTCGGGTCTCATTGCAGGGGTAATCCATGCGCCCTTGACCGCCATCTTCCTAATAGCGGAAATTACTGGGGGTTACCAACTCTTTGTACCTTTGATGATTACGGCAGCGATTTCCTATTTAATAACCAAAAACGCACTGGATTACACCATTTACACCAAAGAATTGGCCAAAATCGGGGCGCTATTATCACACAACAAGGACCAAATGGTACTTGGGCTTATGGAAATGGACGACGTAATAGAAAAGAATTTTAGATCTGTACATCCAAAAATGTCCTTGGGGGAAATGTTGCATCAATCCGTTTCCAAATCCAAAAGAAATCTTTTTCCAGTCTTGGATGATGACAAAAAATTGATTGGAATCATTGTATTGGACGATATTAGACCTATGATGTTCGATACCGAAATTTATGACACTGTTTTTGTTAAAAGTTTGATGCATGCCCCTCCAGAGGTTATCTTTTACGAAACGGACAATATGAAACAAGTCATGAAAAAATTTCAGGATAGCGGTGCTTGGAATTTACCTGTCATTAAAAATGGCAAATACGAAGGCTTTATATCCAAATCCAAACTATTGACGGCCTACCGCAGAAAACTTATTAATTATTCGCAATGAAAATCAAATTGAAACATATCATTTTCCTAATCATGTTGGCATCCCTCGGCACCATTGGCTACGGACTTACTTTGGACAACGAAGATCCCATGGCCCCAAAATATATTGGAGGAGGCACGGTGGGACTCTTTTTGGTGGCCATGCCGCTTTTTCTTTGGAAAGAGAGTAGATTCAAAAACATGAAAGATTATATGCTTACCCATGAAAACATTAAAAAAATGCAAGAAAAAGAGCGGGAAAAGACTGAAAATCAATAATTTTCATAAAATTTAAACTTCATTTTATCCAACCAGCCACAAAAAAAGTTACATTCGTGATTTAACATTTATTTATTTTTTTAATGACTGGTACAGTAAAATTTTTCAATGAATCCAAAGGTTATGGGTTTATTACAAACGACGACACAGGTAAAGACATCTTTGTTCATGCTACGGCATTGAACGGTGTGGAACTGAACGAAGGCGACAAAGTAGAATACATTGAAGAAGAAGGAAGAAAAGGAGTGGTTGCTGCACGAGTGCAGGTAATCGGATAACAATATTTTATTTTGATTTGATTTAAAAACCTCGGCTTTGCTGGGGTTTTTTATTTAGTTCAAGTTTCGTCTTTGTATGAAGAACCGTTTCAGCAGTTCAGCAGCCTCGTTTTCCATAACCCCTCCAACCACTTCGGTTTTCGGGTGCAAGTGTCCGCCCATTACGCTAAAACCGCGTTCTAGATCTGAAGCACCATAGACAACTCTCGAAATTTGGCTCCAATACAAGCCACCCGCACACATTTGGCAGGGTTCCAAAGTAACGTACAACGTACAGTCCCGAAGATATTTGCCTCCCAAAAAATTGGAGGCTGCCGTAATCGCCTGCATTTCAGCATGGGCCGTAACATCCTTTAAGCGTTCTGTGAGGTTATGGGCCCGCCCAATAATTCTATTGTTCACCACAATGACGGCTCCAACGGGAACTTCGCCATTTTCAAAGGCAATTTCCGCCTCTTGCATGGCTTTCTTCATAAAATAAGTGTCATCAAATGGGTTCTCCACGATTATTATGTCATTTTTCAAGAGATTGCTAAGCTACACATAAAATAATTTTGGGGAGAATCGATACTTTTGTTTTTTATTCATTGGAAACACTGTTAACACATATCGAATCCCCCGAAGACCTCAAAAAAATACCATTGGATGAGTTGCCCCGACTTGCCCAAGAATTACGGGAATTTATTATTGATATTGTTTCCACTAAAGAAGGACATTTAGGCGCAAGTTTAGGGGTTGTGGAACTCACCATTGCCCTGCACTATGTGTTCAATACCCCAGATGACAAACTTATTTGGGATGTGGGCCACCAAGCGTATGGACATAAAATTCTAACAGGACGCAAGGAAATTTTTGAAACCAATCGTCAATTGGGCGGAATAAGTGGTTTTCCAAAACGAAGCGAAAGCAAATACGACGATTTTGGAACGGGTCACAGTTCTACGGCCATATCAGCTATTTTGGGAATGGCAATGGCATCTAAATTAAAAGGTGATTTCTCCAGACAACATATTGCAGTGGTGGGCGATGCCTCCATTGCCAGCGGAATGGCCTTCGAAGGGCTTAACCATCTGGGGGTGACCAAGGTGAACGCACTCATTGTTTTAAACGACAATGCCATCGGAATAGATCCCAGTGTGGGGGCCTTGAAAAAGTATCTGACCAATGTTAAGGCCGGAACTGCCAAGGACGAGAATATTTTTGAATGTCTCAACCTCAACTACACAGGACCTATCGATGGTCATGACGTAAAAGCGTTGGTTGCAGAATTAGAAAGACTAAAGAAAGTTGAAGGTCCGCGACTGCTCCATATCATCACCACAAAGGGAAAAGGGCTAAAACAGGCCGAAGAAGACCAAGTAGTATACCATGCCCCAGGAAAATTTGACAAAGCCACAGGAGAGCGATTAAAAAAACCGGTACAGGTTGAACCACCCAAATATCAAGATGTTTTTGGGCACACCATTGTGGAATTGGCCAAGAAAAATGAAAAAATTGTGGGAATCACCCCTGCAATGCCCAGTGGCAGCTCCCTCAAATTTATGATGGACCAAATGCCCGACCGTGCTTTTGACGTAGGCATAGCCGAGCAACACGCCGTTACTTTGGCCGCTGGGATGGCCACACAAGGCTTGGTTCCTTTTTGCAACATTTATTCCACCTTTTTACAAAGGGCCTACGATCAGGTAATCCATGATGTGGCCCTCCAAAAGCTTCCTGTAATTTTTTGTTTGGACCGTGCTGGTTTGGTGGGGCAAGATGGCCCTACGCACCATGGTGTTTTTGACATGGCCTTTTTGCGCTGCATCCCAAACCTTATCATTTTTGCCCCAATGAACGAGATGGAACTGCGGAACATCATGTACACGGCCCAGCTAGGACTGGACAATCCCATTGCAATACGATATCCAAGGGGCCGGGGAGTGACCATTGATTGGAAAAGTAAGTTTGACCTTATTAAAATGGGTACTGGCCGATGCTTGAAGAAAGGTTCAAAAATTGCTGTGCTGAGCATTGGTCATATTGGCAACACTGTTTTAGAGCTTATCAAAAAATTGGATAGGCCCGAGGCGGTCGGACATTACGATATGCGTTTTGTAAAGCCATTGGACCACACCATACTTCGTACCATTTTTGTCGAATACGAACACATCATAACCATTGAGGATGGGGCGAAAATAGGAGGTTTTGGCACTGCCGTTCTCGAATTTGCCAACGCAGAAGGGCTATCAAAACCTGTTAAAATTTTTGGAGTACCCGACCATTTTGTGGAACAGGGAACAATACCCGAGACCCATCAATTGGCTGGTATAGATTTTGATGCGCTACATTCACACATACAATCAACCTTAGACCAATGCGAATAAATTGTTTTTTAATTCTTTTTCTCACCGTTTTTCTATCTGCCAATGCACAGGTAACCCAATTAAAAGCCTTTGAAATTGATAGCACCAATGGCAACTTTAAAATAATTCGCATTAAAGATGTGAAATTGAAATATTTGACCAGAAATGCGAAACTAACCGACCCACGAACGGTTTTGAACAAAGTTAAGCCCCTGAGCGTTTGGTACAAGCGGTTCAAGCCCACCTCTTTTTGGAAGAAGGTAAACAAATTTGGGCTTAACATTAGTGAAGTTGCTTTTGTAAACTGGAATGCCGGTGGCGATAATTCTGTTTCTGCACTGGCAAGCGCCGATTTTGTCAGAAATTATAAATTCCGATATTTAAGTTGGAACAACGAGGCTCAATTTCGATATGGTCTTAACGCACAAGAGGGGAGAAAGCTTCGGAAAACGGACGACCAGATTCGATTGTCCACCACCTTAAGCTTTAGAAAGGACACCATTACCAATTGGTACTATTCTGTAAAAGCAAATTTTAGGACCCAATTTTCCAACGGTTATAAATATCCGGATAGGGAAAACCCGATTTCCAGATTTATGGCCCCGGGCTATTTATTTATGGGTGTCGGTACCTCTTACATTCCACCAAAGGACAAATTCAACCTTTATATCTCGCCTGCTACCATGAAATCGACTTTTGTTTTGGATGAAGTGCTGTCCAATCAAGGTGCCTTTGGGGTCGAGGAAGGGGAAAATGTGTTTTTGGAACTTGGTTTTTTGATCACCAATACCTGGGAAACCGAAATTGCAAACAATGTGCTCATGAGCCATCGCCTCAACCTTTATACCGATTATTTACGGAGTTTTGGGAATATAGACGTGGATTGGGAATTGAATTTTAACCTAAAAGTAAACGAATATCTGAACGCCAACGTCGGCACCCACATCATCTATGATGATGACATTAAATTTGATGAGGAAATTGCTGAGGACGGAACGATAATAAGCCCTGGCGTCGCCAAAATCCAGTTTAAGCAGTTATTGGGAGTTGGGTTGCTCTATTCGTTTTAGGGCCTAATTTTGAACCGTAGCCACGGCTATGCTTAAAAATTATGCCTCAAACTGCATCAAAAATGGCCTATATCAATTCCTAAACAGGCTCTTAGACCTTTCTTCCTGTAAGTTTATCGTGGATGTGCACCGCTGCACTATCGGACAAGCTGGCCACAAAACAACTCGTGTCCAACAATATTTTATAGATTGAGCTATCCGTGTTCCTATAATTTTCCGGTAAACTTTTAATGAGCAATCGGTCGTAGTTGGTATCCTCTCCCTCCTTTACGTTGATTAGGGCCGTGGTGTACATATCCAACAAATCCGAAATAATACGGTATCCCGCCAGTTCTTTGTCCACCACTTCGGTGGATTGATAGATTTTCTCCACACTCAACTTGATGATATCGGCCACCTGTGCTTTGTATTTACCTTTGTCGAGCAGGGAAACATCAAACTCACCGTTTAGGATTTGATCTTCATTTTTTACAAAAACATCCACGGCATCACCTATCAAAGTGCTAATGGCAAGTGCCCTCAAATAACTCAATCTGTCACTTGAGGTGGTCATGGCATTGTATTTTTTGGTATTGATGTTATCCTTCACCAAATTGATGAGATACTCCAACGCATATTCCTCCGGAATCAATCCCAAATTGATGCCATCCTCAAAATCGATGATGGTGTAACAGATATCATCGGCAGCCTCCACCAAATACGTTAATGGATGTCTCAAAAACCCTGTTTTAGGATGATTTGGGTTGGGCAACAGACCAATTTCTTCCACGAGTTCATGGAAAAACTCCTTTTCGGATTGAAAATAGCCAAATTTTTTATCCGCAATGTTTTTCGACGGTTTCTTGGGTAACGATCCCTTTGGATATTTTATAAAGGCGCCCAAGGTGGCATAACTTAACCGGAGACCTCCCGGAACTCCTTCACGCGACTCGGTCAATAATTTAAATCCGTTGGCATTCCCCTCAAAATCAATGAGATCTTGATATTCTTCAGGGCTCAGCTCATTCTTGTATTGCTTTCCTTTGCCTTGTTTAAAATAATTGCCAATGGCTTTCTCCCCACTATGTCCAAAGGGAGGGTTGCCAATATCGTGGGCAAGGGCCGCTGCGGCCACAATAGCTCCAAAATCGTTAAAATGATGTCCGTGTACTTCGGACAAAAATGGATATTTGGTCAAGATCTGCTGTCCCGCAATTCGTCCAAGACTTCTTCCCACCACCGAGACCTCCATGCTGTGGGTTAGACGTGTATGCACAAAGTTTTTTTGGGAACCTACCGCTATAGGCATGGGAAACACTTGGGTTTTGTCCTGCAAACTTCTAAAAGCGGATGAAAAAATGATTCGGTCATAATCTACCTCAAACCCCAAACGGGTCTCGTTCTGTTCCTTTCGTAATCGTTTTCCTGTATCTCCGTGTCGTTTTAAAGAAAGTAATTGCTCCCAGTTCATAGTTAACTATTGGTGCAATATACGTTTAACCTAGATTATACACCAAGAAAACAGGATAACACTCCATTAAGCAATGCTTAATAATTAATTAAACTTAAAATTACAGTAAAGAAATTTTCATAGTCCATTTTTGACAAAGATTTCTATACGGATATTAGTTTTTGTCGACTATTCTTCGAAATCTGAGGGCTACCTTAAAAAGGTAGCCTTTTTTATGAAAAAAACATACTTATGATAACATAGAGGAAATGTTAATTTAACATTGGGTACTGTTATTTGCAGCGACAAAAACTAGTACCGTAATGAATACCCAAAAGTTAACCCTGATCGGGTTTTCCTTTCTATTGGCTTGCATACAATTTTCTTATTCACAAGAGCTATCCTCCACAAAGTTTGGCGATGGATTGCTGAACATAATGGGGAAAGACAGTACTTGGTCCATGAAATTGGGGACTAGAATACAGTTGTTATCCAGTTTTAGCTGGACAGATGATAATGAAAACACTCTTACCGTTCCAGAACAAAACTTTTTGGTTCGACGGGCCCGAATTAAGTTCAATGGTTTTGCCTATTCTCCAAAACTCAGGTACAAAATAGAGCTTGGTTTATCCAATAGAGATATTTCTGGAGGTTCAGAATTCACAAAAAATACACCTCGATACATTTTAGATGCAGTTGTCATGTGGAATTTTTACCAAAACTTTGAACTTTGGTTCGGACAAACAAAGTTGCCCGGTAATATTGAAAGGGTCATCTCATCCGGAAACCTTCAACAAGTAGATCGGTCTTTATTGAATACCTGGTTCAATATTGATAGGGATATGGGTTTTCAATTGAGACATCATTTTTATTTGGGCAACACATTTTTGGTCCGTGAAAAATTTGCTTTCTCGCAGGGTGAGGGCAGAAACGTTACCGAAGGTAATTTAGGCGGACACCAATATACCACTAGGCTTGAACTACTTCCTTTTGGGAAGTTTGCCAACAAGGGAGATTACAAAGCTGCGGACCTAAGCCGAGAAGCGAAACCAAAGTTAATGTTTGGAGCCACGTACGACCTAAACAACAATGCTGTAAAAACTCGAAGTAATATGGGACGTTATATGTTCAATGACACTGGGTTCCACAAAACCAACATCTCTACCTTATTTTTAGATTTAATGTTCAAGTATCGTGGCTTTTCCCTGATGGGCGAATACGCCTACCGTGATGCAGAAAGTCCAATAGCCCTAAACTCGGACAACACCGAAACGGGTGATGTTGTGCAAGTGGGAAATGGCCTTAACCTACAGTCGGGTTACCTATTTAAAAATAATTGGGAGATATCGGCTAGATATACCGATATTGACTTAGATTACCATATAACTGAAAAAAAACCTGAAACACAATACACCTTAGGCCTATCAAAATATATTGTGGGCCATAAACTAAAGGTACAAACCGATTTGAGTTATTTAGATATAGATGATGGCTTTGATACATTAATGTATCGTTTACAAGTGGACGTACATTTCTAAAAAATAACCTTAACGTAACCTAATAAAAACGCATTCTCTAGATATTTGAAAAATTTTTCTGAATTTTAATTATGGACAACATTTATTTTTTGATTTTGGTCGCTTTAGGGATTTTGGCTATTGCTGACCTTGTTGTTGGTGTAAGCAATGATGCGGTTAACTTTTTGAATTCGGCAATAGGGTCCAAGGCCATTTCATTTAAAACCATAATGATCGTTGCCAGTGTTGGTATTGCATGTGGCGCTATTTTCTCGAGTGGTCTTATGGAAGTTGCCAGAAAGGGCATTTTTAATCCAGGTGAGTTTTACTTTGACGAAATCATGTTCATATTTATGGCCGTGATGATTACGGATATTCTGTTGTTGGACTTCTTCAACACCTTGGGAATGCCAACATCAACTACGGTTTCAATAGTTTTTAACCTTTTAGGTGCTGCCGTTGCCATGGCCATATTAAAAATAGCCGACACAAATGGTAGTTTCTCTGATGTGGTCAATTACATCAACACCGACAAGGCGATCGAAATTATCGTTGGCATTCTGTCTTCGGTTGTTATTGCATTTACCATCGGTGCTTTTGTACAATGGGTATCGAGATTGCTGTTGTCCTACCAATTTCAGAAAAAAGCAAAATGGGTCGGAGCTGTGTTTGCCGGTATCGCACTATCTGCAATATCTTATTTTATATTGCTGAAAGGTATTAAAGGAACTCCTTTTGCCGATCAAACCTATGGTTTTATTGGAGGCATCACGATCAAGGAATTTCTCGAGACTCAAATCTACCAAGTAATATTGATCAACTTTGTCTTTTGGGCTCTGATCTCGTACATGCTTATCCAATTTGCCAAAGTAAATATTTACAAAGTGATCATTGGCGTTGGAACCTTTGCCCTAGCCCTGGCTTTTGCAGGAAACGACCTTGTGAATTTTATCGGGGTGCCTATCGCTGCGTGGCAATCGTATCAAGCATGGATCGGTTCTGGAATTCCAGCCACTGAATTTAGCATGGGAATCCTGTCCACTAAGGTAGAAACACCTACATTGTTATTGTTCCTTTCCGGGATGATCATGGTTGTAACTCTTTGGATGTCCAAAAAAGCAAGGTACGTAGCCGATACCGAGATAAACCTTTCACGCGAAGGCGAGGCCAAAGAAAAGTTCCAACCCAACTTTTTATCAAGAGGATTGGTAAGGTTTTCAATAGGCCTATCCACGTGGGTCTCCAGCGCGATACCAACATCTTTGCAAAATAAGGTTGACAAGCGGTTTGAAAAACCTACCGTTAACCTTTCCAAGGACAAAGTACTTCAGCTACCTGCATTTGATATGATCAGGGCTTCGGTAAACTTAATGGTTGCCGGAATTCTAATTTCCATTGCCACATCATACAAGTTGCCCCTTTCTACCACTTATGTAACCTTTATGGTGGCCATGGGTACTTCTTTGGCCGATAGGGCCTGGGGTGCAGAAAGTGCCGTATACCGTGTAGCCGGTGTACTTAACGTTATCGCTGGCTGGTTCAGTACTGCCATTATTGCATTTATTGCATCAGGGGTTATATTGTCATTGATCAGTTTTGGAAAAGGAGCAGCTATAGCCATTTTATTGTTTGCTGCCACGCTTCTTTTGGTAAGAAACTACATATCCTACAACAAAAAATCAAAAGAGATAAAAGTAGAAGACCGTTTAAGAAGAGCAGAGAGCAGTTCCATACAAGGGGTTATCGAAGAAAGTGCCGCCAATATTGCCAATGTAATAAAGCGAAGCAATAAAATCTACACCAACTCTATCAATGGGCTGGCCAAACAGGATCTGGACTCTTTAAAAAAGAACAAGAAACAGGGCAAAAAACTAGCATCAGAAATTGAAGATTTAAGAGAACATACCTTTTATTTCATCAAGAATTTGGAGGAAGCCCATATTGGTGCCAGTAATTTCTATATCAATATTATGGGGCACTTAACGGATATATCCCAGTCCTTGGAATATATTGGTAAGGTTAGCCATAATCATGTAAACAATAATCACAAAAAGTTAAAGTACAACCAGATCAAGGAACTCAAGGAAATTGACCACAAATTGGAAGAAATCTTCAACGGCACCCAAAAAGCATTCGAGGAAAAGTCTTTTGAGCAAATTGGGGTTATCTTGGATTCCAAACAAGATCTCTACGATCTGGTTTCACAAAAAATCGATATCCAAGTTTCAAGAACAAGAACCGAAGAATCCAGCCCAAAGAACACCACGCTTTACTTCTCTATTTTACTCGAAACCAGAGATTTGATTACTGCAATGATGAATCTTTTGGAGCAATATTATCGTGAGCACGATAGTTCTGTTGAGCCTGCTACCATTGAGATAAAATAAAACAGTATCTTTCCTATCATCAAATAGAATGATATGAAAAAGTACTTTTTTGCTCTACTTATGTTGGGGGTTCTATCTGTCTCTTCACTTTCGGCACAATCACTTTCGGCAGATGAAGTTCTGGAAAAAGCCATTGCGTTTCACGACCCCAACGGCAATTGGGAAAACTTGAACACTACTTTTAAAGTGGTGATGGAAACCCCGAGCCGTCCAAAACGCACAAGCATCATTGGCGTGGATTTTCCCCAACAAAAGTTTACCTTGAATGTTGAGAAAAAAGGCAATTCCTATGCCTATGAGATGGATAAAGGTTCCTGTGAAATCACCTTGAACGGAAGCGAAGACTTTTCCGAAGAAGAGGCCGAAGAATTCCAACTGAATTGTGAACGGGGCAACTTTATGAAAGATTACTACACCTACCTCTACGGGCTTCCGATGAAGTTGAACGATCCGGGCACACATTTAGACCCAAAGGTTTACAATAAGACCTTCAAGGGTAAAAAGTATGTGGTCTTAAAAGTTACCTACGATGCCGAAGTAGGCACCGATACATGGTATTTTTATTTTGACCCAACCACCTACGCCATGGAAGTGTATCAATTTTACCATGATGAGAGTAAAAATGATGGAGAATACATCCTTTTGAAAGGATTGGAAGAAATCAGCGGGATAAAAATGCCCAAAACAAGGGCTTGGTACATGAACAAGGATAATAAATACTTGGGAACGGATACCTTGGAAAAAATTTAAATTTGATGAGAACTGCAATTCTATCCCTATTCATTCTTTTACTTTCCCAGACTACTATTTTTTCACAAACGAAAGAAAAGGATTGGATGTTAGGACCTTTTGAACGTCCAAAAAATGCCCAACCTATTTTACAGAAAGATAGTGCATCAACGTTTAAGGATCCCATAACGCAAAAAATTGTGCATTGGGAATCCATGGCGACTTTTAATCCTGCAGCGATTGTAAAGGAAGATTCCATTTATGTACTCTACCGTGCTGAAGAAAAATTAGGGGAAAAGGAAATTGGCGGACATCGTTCCCGAATTGGAATGGCTACTTCTACTAATGGATCTACCTATAACAAATGGCCAGAACCTGTTTTTTATCCTGGTGAAGATGGTCAAAAAGTCAACGAATGGCCAGGTGGTATCGAAGACCCAAGAATCGTTGAGACCGAAGAAGGCCTTTACGTGCTTACCTATACCCAATGGAACCGAAAAACACCCAAACTTGCAGTTGCCACATCAAAAGATTTAAAACATTGGGACAAACATGGTCCGGTTTTTCAGCACTATAAAAATGGTGTTTATCACGAGAAAGAAACCAAATCGGGAGCCATTGTAACAACACTTAAGGATGGTAAATTGGTTGCCGCAAAGATTGATGGTAAATATTGGATGTACTACGGAGTTCCGCATATTTGGCTGGCGTCTTCCAACAACTTGGTCGACTGGGAACCCGTAGAGACCTACGAAGGCAAATTAGCGCCTGTTTTAAGCCCACGACCTGGTTATTTTGATTCTTGGTTGGTTGAGGCAGGTCCACCCCCATTATTAACGGAACATGGTATTGTGGTGCTCTACAATGCAGGGAATTCGCAAAATATTGGAGTAAAGGAACTTGGAAATAGAATTTATACAGGGGGACAGGCGCTCTTTGATGGCAGCGAACCTTGGAAGTTATTGGACCGTACCGATAAGTCTTTTATAAAACCTGAACTGTCTTTTGAAAAATCAGGCCAATATAAAGACGGTACCACCTTTCTGGAGGGCTTGGTACGCTTCAAAAATGTTTGGTATCTGTATTATGGAACGGCAGATAGTATGGTTGGGGTTGTAACTGCAAAAAAGTAAGACTATCTATAAAAATTCATCTCGTCCATATATTTCCAAACAGAATACGGGAGCATAGGACGGATATTTTTACCGGATTTGTGCGCTTTGCGAATAAAGGTGGACGATATTTCCATAATAGGCGCATCCACTTTGGTAATTTTTGGATGTCCTTTAAATTGGTGTGCTATCTCACCGTGCGAAATTCGGGGGTACACATGGATGGAGTAATGTTCCAAAATGGTTTCGTAGTTTTTCCATTTATGGAAATTTTTTAGATTGTCCTCTCCCATAATCAGAGAAAATTGATGGTCCTTTCCATATTTATCATCCAAATGGGCCAGGGTATTAGTGGTATAATTGGGCTGGGGAAGATCAAACTCTATTTTACTGGGTTTTAGCTTGGGATAATCCTGTACCGCTTCGAACACCATTTGATACCTATGGTTGTTGTCCAGCAGCGATTGCTTTACCTTAAAAGGGCTTTGCGGGGTGATAACAAACCAAACCTCATCCAGACCGGAAAACTCCACCATATGGTTCGCTAGCACCAAATGGCCTATATGTATCGGGTTAAAGGTTCCAAAAAAGAGCCCTACCTTTTTCATGCTTTAGTTTTCTTTTGGAGGTATCTGTGCCCCAACAAAATCGGCGACCAATCTATGGGCTTCATTAAGCGCTACATCGAGATCGTAGTTCTTGATGATCTTATCAAACTGGGGGGCAGTTGCCAACTCTACCGATGCTTTGGCGATACGCATGTTTATTTTATCGTCGCTCTCTGTGCTTCGCTTCTTCAGCCTGATTTTTAGCTCATCCACACTGGGCGGTTTTACAAAAACGGCCAATGTTTTTTCGGGAAACTTCTTCTTTATACGTAATCCACCCGAAACATCGATATCAAAAATCACATTTTTGCCTTCAGCCCACAAACGTTCCACTTCACTTTTTAGGGTGCCGTAAAAGTTATCCCGGTACACTTCCTCCCACTCCAAAAAATCACCATCCTTGATATGTCTTTTAAATTGGGAAACGGACATAAAATAGTAGTTGATTCCGTTTTTTTCCTTTCCCCTGCGTGGGCGGGAAGTTGCCGATATGGAAAAAGCCAAATTCAGCTCGGGCTGATTCAACAAATGTTTGACAATCGTGGTTTTACCACTGCCCGAGGGTGCCGAAAAAATGATAAGCTTGCCGCCTGCTGTCTCTGTCATAGCACATTGAGCATTTGTTCTTTAATTTTCTCCAATTCATCCTTCATCTGTACCACCAACTGTTGCATTGGCGCATAGTTGGCCTTGGAACCTATGGTGTTGATCTCTCTTCCGATTTCTTGGGAAATGAACCCTAGCTTTTTACCGTTGGAGTCATCGGAATTCAAAGTGGTTTCAAAATATTTTAAGTGATTGGCCAAACGGACCTTCTCTTCGGTAATGTCATATTTTTCCAGGTAATAGATGAGTTCTTGCTCAAACCTATTGGAATCCAGTTCCACTTTGAGGTCTGCAACTGCCTTCTCCAATCGTTCCCTCACCGTTCCCAAACGTTCTGGGTCCATCGCTTTCACGGCTTCCAACAATTGGTTCAAACTCTTTAGCCTCGCCACAAAATCCTCTTCCAGCACCTTTCCTTCTTCATTTCGGAACTCAACAATTTTGGTAAGGGCCTCATCCATGGCTTCCTTTATGGCCTTGTATTCTTCTTCATCAATCTCATCTTTATCCGTTTTGAGGGTATCGGGCATACGCAGGGCCATCTCCAATAGTTTTATGTCGTTGCCCTTGGCAATATCCGCCAATTGCCCCATATAATTCCTTACCACACCTTTGTTGATCTCTGCTGTTGTTTCCTCCCCGGTAATTTCAACATAAAGGCTAAAGTCCACCTTGCCCCTGTCCAGCGCACTGGCTATCATTTTACGCAATTCCAGTTCCTTTTCCCTGTAGAATTGGGGGATTCTGGCATTGATATCCAAACTTTTGCTGTTGAGCGATTTGAGCTCAATGGTAATTTTCTTGGAAGGGAGCTGTACTACGTGCTTCCCAAAGCCTGTCATGGATTGAATCATGTATATGCTAAATTTTGCCAAAGGTAACCAAAATAGGTTTTGGCTCTTGGGGATTTTATATCAACCCATAACGCATTTTAATACTATTGTGGTTAAAAACAGTCAGTTCGAGTTTTTTCTAAAGGAAAAAGTATCGAGAACAAGGTTTATGTTCAAGAAAATTCTTTTCTCGATACAATTTTTTAACCTCTGGCTTAAAAAACCACTCGAAATGACGAATCTTTCATACAAAATGCACCACGGATTCTATATCACTAAAATAATATAAGGGAGCTAATCCAGCTCCCTCACCCAAATATTTCTATAACTGACACGGCTGTTATCGCCATGGTCCTGGAGTCTTAAAGGTCCCTTTCCATGTGGTGGGTTTTTGGGCCAACCAATGTAGGGAGTGGTACCCTTTATCTCCACATGATCCTGAATAAGTACCCCATTATGGATTACCGTAAGTGTTCCCGATTTTACTTTTTGTCCTTTTTCAAATTCGGGGGCGTGGTAAATTATATCGTAGGTATTCCATTCCCCAGTTGGCACCGAAGCCATGGCCAAGGGCACGTGCTGTTTGTAAATGGACCCGACTTGACCGTTCACATAGGTGTCGTTATCGTTATTGTCCAATACTTGAACTTCGTACAGACCATTTAAAAAAACTCCGCTATTTCCCCTGTTTTGACCATCCCGTTGTACTTCTGCAGGTGATTTCCATTCAATATGGAGTTGAACACTTCCAAAGTTTTGCTTGGTCTGAATATCTCCTGTTCTATCTTTCACGGTCATACTGCCATCGTCGTTCAAAATCCATTTGGCGGCTGTGCTGTCCACAGAACTGATCCATTTGTCCAGCGATGTTCCATCAAAAAGTACAATGGCATCACTCGGGGGGGCTCCGTCTTCCCCGGGGGTCACTTTTGGTGGTACCGGTTCATAAAATTCCGTTTCTTCCGGAGTTGTTGGCTCTACTTCTTGCGCGGAAATAAATCCGACGGCAAGTAGGGATAAAGCCAATAGTTTGTTTGTTAATTTTGACATCCTAAAGTTCTTTTATTTTAATATTTCTGAAAGCTACCTTATCTCCATGGTCCTGAAGTCCAATTTTGCCAGTTTCGAAAGCTGCAAAATCTTCCCAATCGGCAAATTTGGAATTGGCCACTAGTTCTTCCCACTCTGGGCCTTGTACCGGAAACTCCACGATCTTGGTGCCATTCAAAACAACATGGCCTTCATTGGTTTTATGGTTGATCATTAACTCAAAGTTGTTCCATTCCCCTGCAGGCTTTACTACATTTTTAGATGGAGAGACCATATCATATAAAGCTCCCGCCAAACGGTCATCTCCATTTTGCGCATCTGGATGTCTTTCGTTGTCGAGCACCTGTATTTCCGGGCCCGTCAGATAGGGTTGCCCAAACTGTTCATCTTCCATAACTCCCCAAAAAATTCCACTGTTGCCTCCCTCGGCAATCTTCCAGTCCATTGTTAGTACAAAATCGGTGTACCGTGTATCGGTTACCAAATTATAGTATGCACCATCGGGTCGATTTTCCGGTGGATAAAAAACCATGGCGCCGTCTTCCAGTTTCCAAGGTTCGGTCACTTCGTCACCGTTGTACATGTGCCAACCATCAAAGCTTGTTCCGTCGAACAAGTTCGTCCATTCGGGTTGTTTTTCTTCAACGGTCTCTATTACTTCTTCAGCTTCTTGTTTGTTTTCTTTTGGTTTGTCCTTACATGCAAAAGCAAAGGCAAGGGCTACAAATAGCAATGGTTTTCTCATAATCCCAATATATTTTTCAGTTTTTCTTTATCAATGTCGGCACCCGCAAAATCATCAAACGTTTTGGTTGTGGCCTCAATGATATGGTCTTGAATAAATTTGGCTCCTTCGCGAGCTCCTTGTTCAGGGCTCTTGATGCAGCATTCCCATTCCATTACGGCCCAAACATCACATCCATATTGTGTCAGTTTGGAGAAAATGGTCTTAAAGTCTATTTGACCATCGCCCAAGGAACGGTATCTCCCAGCTCTATCTCCCCAATCGTTATAACCGCCAAAGGCTCCTTTTTTCCCTGTTGGGTTGAACTCAGAATCTTTTACGTGGAATGATTTGATGAACTCATGATAATGGTCTATGTACTCAATGTAATCCAATTGCTGTAACACAAAGTGACTTGGATCGTACAAAATATTCACTCTTTTATGATTGCCCGTTGCTTCCAAAAAGCGTTCGAAGGTATCTCCATCGTGAAGGTCTTCGCCTGGGTGGATTTCGTAACAAACATCCACTCCTTCTTCATCAAAATGGTTTAGGATTGGCATCCAACGGTTCGCCAACTCTTCAAAACCCATCTCTACCAAACCAGCAGGTCTTTGAGGCCATGGATGCGCAGTATGCCAAAGCAATGAGCCAGAAAATGTAGCGTGTACGTCTAGCCCCAATCTACGACTAGCGGTTGCAGCTTTCTTTACGGTTTCAACCGCCCACTTGGTACGTTCTTTGGGTTTTCCGTGCAATGCTTCGGGCGCAAAGTTGTCGAACATGATATCGTATGCGGGGTGCACCGCCACCAATTGTCCTTGCAAGTGGGTGGATAGTTCTGTGATCTCCAAGCCATAGGAATTGACTTTTCCTTTTAACTCGTCGCAATAATCTTGGCTTTCGGCCGCTTTGTCCATGTCTATCAGGAAAGATTCCCAAGTTGGTATTTGAATTCCTTTGTACCCCAAATCCGAGGCCCATTTACACATTCCATCCAAGGTATTGAACGGTGCTTTACTGTCCACAAATTGTGCTAAGAACACTGCAGGTCCTTTGATTGTCTTCATTGAATTGAATTTTAAGAAATTTGGAAATCCCAACTTAATTGGGATTTATCTTCTATATTTAAGAAAAAAACTATGCTATTTTTACGTCTCATGTAGTAAGACATAAATATAGGGATTCGTTAACAATTAAAACAGCTTAGAGTTTTTTTTTAAACACTACTTATGGAAAATGCTTCTGCCCGAAATCTGTGGGGCGACTTTTTGGATGCACATTTGGAGTTTGCATCTGAAGATGCCCCAAAAGTCATTCATTTTGGTGACAACGAAAAAGATGCCAACCTATTTGCAGATTTGGTCTGCAAAGAGACCAAAAGAGCTACGTCCCATTCCTTACAAGTTTTGCAATTGAGTGGCCAACCCCTGCCGAAAATCGGGAATTTTTCCGTTGTTACTGATTGGGAAGGCCATGCCAAATGCGTCATACGTACCACTGCGGTGAAACTGCTCCCCTACTTTAGTGTTCGGGAAGAGCATGCACGTTTGGAAGGTGAAGGCGACAAAAGTCTTGAACACTGGAAAAAAACACATTGGGATCACTACACCCGTGAACTTGCCAAGTTTGATAAGACTCCAAAGGAAAGTATGATCGTGGTTTTCGAGGAGTTTGAGATGCGCTATAAAAAATAATTAGATTTGAGAACATATTATTTAATACTTCTATTCATTGTAAATCTTGCCTGTTCTTCAAAACAACTAGACCCATATGATTTATATGGTAATTGGCAAATAATGAAAAGTCATCAATCGCCTTTACTATATCAGGAGATTTTTATTGACTCAAAGCACCTCTATGTTTATGATGAGAATGTTGGATATAATCCCAAGAACAAGTTTTTTATTAAAAATGATTCTTTATTCACATCCACATTGGGCGCTGGTTTCAAAAATTTAGGTAAAGTTAGTTTGAAAAATGAGAAAGTTACATTCTCCTTAAAAAATAAAGAATCTGAGGTTTCCTATAGAAGAATCGATGATTCAAACGTACTTCAAGACTTAATTTCAGAGAAAATTACCCAACAAGTTTTTTCAGAATCCTTCTTTAAAAGGATGCGAAATTTCAAAAAATAATGGTTGCTTAAAAAGGGCACAAAACCGTCATTCTGAATTTATTTCAGAATCTCACTTGTTGAGCAACAAGTTTGATGAGAAGCTGAAACCAGTTCAGGTTGACTAATACCTTTTTAAGCAACCACTAATATTACTTAAGGTTGATGGATCAATCCATATCCACCCAAATGTTTCCTTGTTTGTGTGAAGCTACGGTGTTCTCGATAAAGTTGAGGCCACGGACTCCATCCATCATGGTCGGGAACTCTCCGCTATTGTATTCTTCTCCGCGAATGGCCTTGGCCGCTCCCAAATAAATATTGGCCATGGCATCAAAAATACCTTCGGGGTGCCCCGGAGGCAACTTTGTTCCGTCCAAAGACAGGTCGGAATTATATTCGTGTCCTGGTTTGTATACCTGCATTGGCTCTGGATCGTTCAATCTGTAAAGGTAATTTGGGTTTTCCTGCTCCCACTTCAATCCTCCTTTTTGACCATAAATGGCAATGGTGAGGTTGTTTTCCTCTCCTGTGGCCACTTGACTTGCCCGGATGACTCCTTTTACGTTTTTATCCATTCTGATGAGGGCCGTACCGTCCATATCCATCACGTTGTCATCGTACATATAATTGAAATCGCACAGCAATGATTGTACTTGCAAGCCGGTTGTGAACTCTATCATATTAAATGCATGTACGCCAATATCTCCCATACAAGAACTGATTCCAGCCTTTTTCGGGTCAAGTCTCCAAACCGTTCCACGTTTTTCTTTGTCGTGAATGATGGGGTTCATCCACCCTTGGTAATACTGAGCGTCCACTTTGTGCACTTTTCCAATGGCACCTTCTTTGATCATTTCTCGCATTTGGCGCACCATAGGGTAACCGGTATAGGTGTGGGTCACGGCAAATACGGTTCCTGCCTTTTTGAGGGTTTCCTGTAGAATTTTGGCTTCCTCGTAGGTAGTGGTCATTGGTTTTTCGCAAATGACATGAAAACCGTGGTCCAATAATTTCTTTGCCATTGGGAAGTGCAAAAAGTTCGGCGTAAGAATGGAGCACACTTGAATACGCTCGTCTTCGGGAAGCTTCATTTCTTCCTCCACCAAAGTGTCAAAATCCTTGTAAATACGGTTTGTAGGAATGTCTATTTCCTTGGCAAAAGCAATACTATCCTCCAAATTTGGATTGAATACGGCACCAACAATTTCGTAATTGTCATTAATGAAAGAGGCTACTCTGTGCAATACTCCGATAAGGGAATCCCCGCCTCCTCCAAGAATCCCAAGTCTAATCTTTTTAGGCATAAATCTTAATTTTTAATCTGATTTTGAAACTTAATCTTCTGTCTGTACTTTTTTTCCTCGCATAAATATATATAATCCAATAAAGGCCACAATCAATATGGCTGGCAAGATTGACATGGTACGAAGTGCTTCCTGGGGACTTGCATTATCCATAAGATTTCCCATAATTGGCAGCACTATGGAGACCGAAAGCATTCCGGCCGCCCCCATAATGGACAAGCCCAAAGCGCCGGTTTCAGGAAGATATTCCGCAACAAAACCGAGCATGGTCGGCCAGAAAAAAGTGACCCCTATTGCAAAAACGCCTGCCGCTAAAAATGTCGTAGAACCACTTGTTATCGTCAACAACCAAAGGCCTATAAATGTAAATATTGCTGAAAAGAGAAGCATACCGGATGGTTGTAATTTATGAATGACCTGACCTGCAAAAGCTCTTCCCAAGGCCATAATTCCGTTGATAAATACCAGCACCAATAGTGGTATGGTACCTGATTCCTTTAACAAAGACTCTATACGTTGTGTGGTACCCAATTCCGATGCGGCCGTAAGCATCATACAAATTACCATAAAAATGAACAGGGGCTTACCAATACTGGAAAGCATTTTATTATTGGTGACCCCGAGGGCAACACGTTCGGTAACCGGAAATTTTTGTCCAAAAAACAATACCGCATATACAACCAACGGAATAAATAGGGTACCCACCATTATCTGCCAGCTGAAGCCCATGACATCCATGACCAACCATCCTACAACACCTCCAATCGCAATACCCCCGGGAAACCATACGTGAAAACGGTTCAGCATCTTGGTCTTGCTCTTAGGGTACATTGATGCAATCATAGGGTTTAATGCCGCCTCAACAAAACCATTTCCAATCCCCACGAACAGGGTGGCAACAAAAAGCGAAGTCATGTCTTTTGCCAAAATGGTCCAGACAATACCAATGGCGTGGGTAATGAATGCTATCCAAGTGATTTTCTTGATTCCTAAAAAATCAACCAAGGGCCCGCCAAAAAGCATGGCCAAGGTAAAGCCCCAAAAGGCCGGGGTAAAGGCATACCCTATTTGTTCCAAAGTAAGTCCCACGCCTTCGGGCCCAAAAACAGTTTCCAGACGTGCCCTTATGGCAAAAGTCATTGCTGTTACCAATAAGGCTACGCAGGATCCAATAAAAAGTCTATTCTTGTTAACGTTTTCCATGTTTGTATCAGTTAATATTTGGTTGTCTTTATAATTTTTATGTGTTTAAATCCTAAGTTATGTAAATATTGCCCTAATATGTGTTTTAGGGATTCCACATATTACGATTTGTACTCCACTTTCTCGTTTTTGAATATCAGTGCAAACAATACAAAAACGATTGCGGCAAATGCTGCCGGATAAATCCAAATGCTGTCCCAAGCATGTGCTCCATCCTCCATAGTGAGCGAATCGGTGATTTGTCCTGCAATCCAGAAACCGATCAACATTCCCACCCCGTAGGTGGCCAAGGTTATCAACCCTTGTGCGGCACTTTTATACTTTTCCCCTGCCTTGGTGTCGGTATAAATCTGTCCGGAGACAAAGAAAAAGTCATAACAGATTCCGTGCAACGCAATTCCAATGATCAGCATAAACGATAGTTCATCGGCATTTCCGTAGGCGAACAGCAAATAACGAACGGTCCAGGCCAACATACCAATCAAAATGGTCTTTTTAAATCCGAACTTGGTAAAGAAAAAAGGCAGTGCAAGAATAAAGAGTGCTTCGGAGACTTGACCTATCGCCATTTTTCCTGTTGGATTGGGGAGACCTATTTCCGCCAAGAAAGGATTGGCATTTTGATAATAAAAAGCCAATGGGATACAAATCAATACCGATGATATAAAGAACACCAAAAAGTTTTTGTCCTTTAAAAGTTTAAGTGCGTCCAACCCTAGCATATCGGAAATCGTCACTTTTTCGTTCTTGTCCACTTTTGGAGGGGTCTTGGGCAATGTAAAGCTAAAAAGGCCCAAGACAGCAGAAGCGATTCCTGCCATTAAAAAAGTATTTTTGAGCATTCCCGCTCCCAATGCCTCTGGTGAGTCCCATACAAAAACGTAGCTGATCACCAGTCCGGCAATAATCCAACCGATCGTACCGAACACGCGGATATTCGAAAACTCTTTTGCCGGGTCTTTCATTTGGTTGAATGAAATGGAATTTACCAAGGCCAGTGTAGGCATATACAAAATCATATACCCCAACACATAGGGGTAGAAAGCAACAAAATCGGTTGATTGATACATTTGGTACATCAAAAATGCGCCAATAAGGTGCAACACTCCTAAAATTCGTTCGGCATTAAAGTATCTGTCAGCTATCAATCCAATAATAAAAGGAGCAATAATAGCGCCCCACGACTGCGTGGAAAAAGCCATTGAAGATTGCCCAGCCGTTGCTTCCAAATTGTTCCCCAAAAAAGTGCCCAGGGTAACGAACCATCCTCCCCAGATAAAAAATTCCAGGAACATCATAAAGGACAGTTGAATTTTGGTTTTAATAGTCATTTGAGGGGTTAGTTAGTTGTATGTTATCTCTTGTAATGTATGTAGTCCAAAGGTTCGGGAACGACTCCAGAGTTTCGCAACTCCATCATAATTTGTCCACGATGGTGTGTGGAATGGTTAATAATATGAAAGAGGATGTCCTTTAATTCATTTGAAAAAGTCTTGCCTGTGCTATTCATATATTCCACTCTTTTTTCAAAAGTATCCGTGTTGGAGACAATTTCAAAAGAAGTCCGCTGGTTGTTGTAATGGATATCTTCCCATGCATTTAACTGATGTTCGTCCCAGACACCAAATTCGGTAGGGGTTCCCAATATGCGATGGTTCCAGATATGATGGGCATTGAGTATATGACTAAAAAGTCTAATGCAGTTGTCCGGAACTTGGTCCAGACCACTGCATTGCTCAATTGTTTTTTTATTACAAAAAAAATTGTAATCGAAGAGTTGTTGCAAAAATGCCTTCATCTAACCCTTTCTATTAATTTGGTCTACTCCAATACTTTTTCCAAAAGCTCCTTGGTTGCCAAAATTCCTTCTTCTTCGCTCAGTTCGGAACCTTCATACTCGACACCTACAAAACCTTCGTATCCCGAATCCAATACTATGTCCATAATCCTAGGGTAATCCACTCTGGTCTCATATCCCTCTTCATCAAAACTATAGGACTTGGCACTTACTCCTTTGGCATATGGCATTAGCTCCTTTGTACCTTTATAGCGGTCATATTCTTCCAAACATTCGGATGAATAGTAGTCGCCTGCTTCTCTTTTGATGCAGAAATTGCCAAAATCGGGCAAGGTTCCACAATTGTCCATACCCACTTTTTCCATAACTTCTGCCAATAGTTGTGCATTGGATGATGGACCTCCGTGGTTTTCCACAATAATGTTGATGTTCTTGTCCTTGGCATAGGTGGCCAATTGCGTAAGACCTGCAACGGATGCCGGCATCCAAACTTCTGGTTCCATGCTCCCGTTCAAATTTACACGTATAGAGTGGCAACCCAAAGCTGCGGCGGCATCTACCCACTTGTAATGGTTTTCTACGGCTTTAGTTCTTTCGGCTTCATCGGGAACGGCAAGGTCTCCTTGGCCATCTACCATGATCAATAGGTTGGTAAGACCATATTTTTCGCTTTCTGCCTTGCTCTTTTCTACCCAGTTGCTCATGGCTTCTTCAGAGAAATTAGCGGCCTGGAGCTCCTTATAATAAAGGGCGCTTACATATTCAAGTCCTTCAAAACCCCATTCGCTTGCTTTCTCTGCAAAGGTGTAGGGATCTACGCCCTCTTCTAAAATCATTTTGTGGATGGACCATTGTGCCAAAGAGAGTTTGATATCCGGTTTTGACTCTTCAACGGCAACCACTTCTGTTGCGGTTTCCTCTGCCGAATCCTTCTTTGGATTTTGTTTACAGGAATAAAATCCTAAAAAAGCCACTGCGATCACGGTGACAATACTTTTTTGTGCTAAACTACTTTTGTTCATATTTTTACGTTAGTTAATTTCTTGTGGAATCCAAAAACTACAACGTTATAGTGCTGAATTCTCAATAAACATAGGGTTTAAATGTAGAAAATTAATTTAATAATTAATACATTTAGCAAATAAACAATCCGAATAAATGAGTAAATTTTATTACAATCAGGAGCAGGAATCCTATGATGCCATCGTGGTAGGTACGGGCATCAGTGGTGGTTGGGCTGCCAAAGAATTGTGCGAAAACGGCCTCAAGACCTTGGTTTTGGAGCGTGGGCCTATGGTGAAACACCGTGAAGATTATCCAACAGCCAATATGGATCCTTGGGATTTTCCTCATGCGGGACAAGCAACCCGAGAAGACATTAAACAACAAGAGAAACAATCCAGAACAGGTTATACTACCGGAGCCGCTTCCAAGCATTGGTTTGTAAATGATTTGGAACATCCTTACAATGAGACCAAGCGGTTTGATTGGATGAGAGGATACCATGTAGGCGGACGTTCCATTATGTGGGGTCGTCACAGCTACCGTTGGAGCGACATTGATTTTTCTGCCAATAAAAACGAAGGTATTGCAGTAGATTGGCCAGTAAGGTACAAGGATATAGCTCCTTGGTACGATAAAGTGGAAAGTTATATTGGTGTATCCGGTGAAAATTTAGGTCTACCGCAACTTCCAGATGGGAAATTCGAGCCCATGATGGAACTTAATTGTGTAGAAGACCATGTTAGAGGAAAAGTTGCAGAACATTTTAACGGCCGTGTAATTACAGCCGGAAGGGTTGCGCACATTAATAGCGACAAGCAATTTGACGGCGATGGTCGTGTTCGTTGCCAATTTAGAAATAGATGTATCAGGGGATGTCCTTTTGGCGCTTACTTTAGCAGTGTTTCTTCCACCTTGCCAGCGGCCGAGGCAACAGGAAACATGACGCTAAGACCAGATTCCATAGTTCATGAGGTACTATACGATCCGGATACAAAAAAGGCCACAGGTGTAAAAGTTATTGATAGAGAGACCAACGAGGAATTCGAATTTAAGGCCAAAGTGGTCTTCCTTTGCGCTTCCGCCCTTGCTTCCACTTCCATATTGATGCAATCCAAGTCGGATAGGTTCCCCAACGGATTGGGCAATGATTCCGGTGAACTGGGACACAATATTATGGACCACCATTTCTTGGTCGGTGCATCCGGAAAGTTTGAAGGTTACGAAGACAAATATTATAAGGGTAGAAAACCCAATGGCATTTACGTTCCAAGATTCAGAAATTTAGGTGGAGATTCCAATATGAAAGATTTCGTCCGTGGATATGGTTACCAGGGAGGCGGAAGCAGAGGCAATTATGATGAAATGATCGCAGAAGCTTCTTTTGGTAAAGATTACAAGGATGCAGTTCTTACCCCGGGCGGATGGACCATGAACATGCTCGCCTTTGGAGAGATCCTTCCATATCACGACAACAAGATGACACTGGATTACGATAAAAAAGATAAATGGGGTCTGCCTACCATCACTTTTGATGCGGAAATCAGACAAAATGAGCTTAATATGCGTAAGGACATGCAGGATCAAGCGGTTCAAATGTTGGAAAAGGCAGGAGCCAAAGACATTACTCCTTACGACAGACCTTACGCCCTAGGACTGGGAATCCACGAAATGGGTACCGCACGTATGGGTAGCGACCCTAAAACCTCTGTTGTAAATGTACACAACCAAGTACACGGATGTAAAAATGTATATGTAACCGATGGAGCGTTTATGACCTCCGCAAGTTGCGTAAACCCATCCTTGACATATATGGCATTTACTGCAAGGGCAGCGAACCACGCCGCCCAAGAACTTAAAAAAGGAAATATATAATGGAAAGAAGATCAGCACTCAAAAATATGGGAATGGCCTTCGGTTACGCCGTGGCCACTCCAACTTTGTTCTCTTTGCTGCAGAGCTGCAAGAGCAAACCTGATTACGCCGAATGGACGCCAAGTTTCCTTGATAAAGAACAGGGATATGCCATGGCACAGACTTTGGACGTTATTCTTCCCAAAACAGATACGCCATCTGCAACGGAAATGAACGTACATGTATTTATAGATGCTTATTTGGATGAGGTAATGCCATTGGAACAAAGAGATTTTGTTGTTTTGAAAATGAGCAAATTCTACGATAAGATCCTTGCAGACTCCGGCAAAGAAAGTCTAATGGATATTGAGCCGGCAGATATAGAGCCCGCATTGCGGACCTATCTGAAAAAACGTACCGATGATGAAGAAGAAGCGCATTCGGAGGCGATCATGAACTATATGGAAGCCATCTTGGAAGGTGGCGAAGGTAGCCTGGATGACGATATCGCACGTTTCTCCTTCGCAAACGATTTAAGGGACCTGGCCACATGGGCCTACAAGTCTTCAGAATACATAGGTGAAGAAGTTTTGGCCTATTTGCCAATTCCAGGTGAGTATATTCCATGTGGAGATATGGAAACCCTTACCGGTGGAAAAGCATGGTCTTTGTAAAGCGCTTACTTTAAAATTCAAAAGCCTCCTAAATTGGAGGCTTTTTTATGCGCTTTATATAAAAAAACACCTCGGATTGTTCCAATGTGGGGTGAACTGTCCGAGGTATTAAATCAATAAACACTATCACATGTACTGCGTTTTCAGTACAAATCTGCACAAATAAAATACTTACTTTGGGGTTTTGTGCAGTAACAATTTGCTTCTTTCAAATTTGAAGTTGCAATAGCAAAGATTTAAAAACAGGATGATTTTTTAAAGGGATTCTAGGTAAAACGGGCATAAAGTTTTTAACATAAAATGTTGACATCTAGATATAATGAAGAAAAAGGTAAGAATCCATAGAAAAGTCCCTTAATAAAAAAGACCAATAAAGCATTATTATACTTTGATTGGTCTCTTCTTTTCTTTTATGATGAACCGGCCCTAGGCCAAATTATTACCAAAAGTACGGCCTCTTCAATCGAGCCCATCGAATCTATTTTGCCCTAGGTAGTTCCCCCGAAACCTAAAATCAAATCTAGACCGTGGCAAGACCGAAGATTAATTTTGCAAGCGGTTTAAACAATCTCTAGATTGGTTGCTGTGGCCGTACAATTATCTGGTAATACAAAATTTATAAGAACAAACGTTGGTTACACGATCACTTCCTTGCAACAACACCATTCCAATCCGAATTTAGTTCGGTGTTATTCTTTTCTGACGCTACCGCAATAATCAATGTCACAATTAAAATCAGAAATAATATTGCACATTTCCTCATTTCAATAATTTTTAAAGTCATCAAATTTTTGACAAGCCGAATATAGAGAACAAAAATCCACAGTTAAGACCACGATGTGTAAATGGTTTCTTTTTATGTATAATTGGTTTTGAATATTTTTTGTGCTCGTAAGTTTTCTCTTATTATTTTCTATTCTAACTCTTAAAAGGGAAAGATTTTTCCCTTGATTTGCTTTTTTCTACCAATTATACGTGCTAAATATCCATTAACACATAATATTGGTCGTATGTAAAGAATAATTCTAAATTTGATAGTATCTATATTCTTTTATGCTGGAAGCTGTAATTGTTGATGACGAAATCAAGGCCCTTCAAAGTTTAAGTTGGGAACTTACCAACTTGAGTGACGAGGTTGACATAATTGCGTCTTTTACAGATGCTGGCGAAGCCTTGAATTATTTAGAGCAGAACACTCCAGATTGTTTGTTCTTGGATATTGAAATGCCTGCCATGGATGGTTTTCAGTTTATAAAAAAACTAAAGAACAAGAATTTTCCAGTTGTTATCACTACTGCTTATAACCAGTACGCTTTGCAGGCTTTAAAGAATGAGGCCATCGACTACCTGTTAAAGCCTATTGATTCAGATGATCTTGAGGAAACCATTGCCAAAATAAAAAAGTTCAATTCAAAACATTTGACCGTTGAACGTTTGGAAAAGATTATGCTCAATTTCAATGCGGAATCCCACAACAAAAAAATAACCATCAATACCGATGGCAAGTTGGTTTTTTTGAACAGTGAGGATATATTGTACGCAGAATCGGATGGTAATTACAGTACCATTTTCCTTGCCGATGGACAAAAAATTCTTCTTACCAAAAAACTGAAAGAAGTCAATGCAATCTTACCAGAGACCAGCTTCTTTAGAATACACAATTCCTATATTATCAATCTTAATAAAATAAAGGAGTTTCTGAAAACCGATGGTTATGTGGTTTTGGAATCGAATCATAAAATCCCCGTTTCCCGGCAAAAAAAATCCGACTTTTTGGATATGCTTTAATACCTTAATGTTCCCGTGCCAATTGTAAAGTTCCAACAAATCGACAACCTACATCAACTGCGAAGAAGTACTTCGCTGTTTTTTTTGCTGCTTTTGTTTTTTGGATCCTTGATTGCCCAGGAAGTTCCGGAGAAATTTAGGGAAAAAGTGGAAACGCTCATTAAACTTCAGCCCAAAACCTACGAAGCACTCGACAAAGAGCTTTATTCCGAAAAAAGAGATACCACTCTGCTTAGATATTTTATCTCTTTTAGCAAAGCAAATGGTTATTTGGAAGGTCAGGCCTATGCCCTTAACCAGCTGGGCATGAAATATAGGAACATCTCTCATTATGAAAAAGCGGCAACGCTGCACAAGCAAGCACTTTCCGCTTCTGAAGAAGCCAACAACATAGATTTTAAAATTCTTAGCCTCAATATGCTTGGTGTGGTGTATCGGCGTACAGATGCCATTAAAACTGCCTTGGACTATAACCAAAAAGCGTTGGAATTGGCAGAAAGTATAGAAAACCCTTCAAATCATATTAAAAGAAGCATCAATGTCGCCCTTAACGGAATCGGTAACCTGTACCAAACCTTGGAGCAGTACGATTTGGCAATTTTACAGTTCGAAAGGGCGCTAAAATTAGAAGAGGAGCTTGGCAATAAATTGGGGTTGGCCATCAACCATCAAAATATTGGGCATTGTATGGAATTAAAAGGTGATTTGGAAGCAGCCTTGGAAAACTACAGAAAGTCGCTGGCATACAATGAAGAAATTGATTCGGATATTGGCCGTTTAATCTGTAAGAACAGCCTGGCTCAGATATACCTTAAACAAGATATGCCCTACTTGGCATTGGTACTTTTGGAGCCACTGCACGAAGAGTCCAAAAGCATAGGTGACTATTCCATTACTTCCTTGGTTTTTATAAACACAGGTTGGGCCCATACCAAGTTGGCCAATTATGATGAGGCTGAGGATTTCATTCAAGAAGGTCTCAAAATGGCCCAGAACCGAAATATTCCCAGCAATATCCTGTATGCGTATGAGAAAATGTCGGATTTGGAAAACACCAGAGGTGACTACAAAAAAGCCTATGAGTTTTACAAAAAGGCTGATGAGTACGACAAACAAATCTCCAGTGCCACCAATTTGAGGTACATGAACGACATTATCGTAAAATACGAAAATGAAAAAAAGAACAATCAAATCGCCGTGCTTGCCAAGGAAAATGAGATTGTGCGTTTAAGGTTAAAGAAGAACCAGACCACACTTTTGGTCAGTGCGCTGATCGTAGGACTTATTTCTTCCATACTTTACATCCTTTACCGACAATACCAGAGCAAAAACGAAAAAAGGGTGCTTACCCTTGAGCAGCAAATGCTTCGCAGTCAAATGAACCCGCATTTTTTGTTCAATTCATTGAACTCCATAAAGCTTTACATTATAAACAACGAGCAAAAAAATGCCGTCCATTACCTCAACAAGTTTTCCAAATTGGTCCGGAAAATCCTGGAAGCATCATCACAAAAGGAAATCCCATTATCGGAAGAATTGGGAACCATGGAGCTCTACATGAATATTGAAAACATAAGGTTCTCCAATGAAATAGATTTTAAAATTGAGGTCGAGGAAGGCATCAATATAGACAACATCAAGATTCCTTCGTTAACGCTGCAACCCTTCTTGGAAAACTCTTTGTGGCACGGTCTGTCCCCTAAGGATGGTGAGAAAAAAATACAGATCAATGTAAAGCACAAGGACAAAGGGCACGTAACCATAGAAATTATGGACAATGGCATAGGCAGGACCATGGCCGAGGTAAACAAAGAAAATAGAGTTTTAAAGAGAAAGTCTTTGGGCATAAGCATTACCAAAGAACGATTGGCCAACTTTGCCAAGGACTATCAAAATAAATTCGATGTAGATATCTTGGATCTTTTTGACGAAAATGGAGATCCTAACGGGACCAAAGTAGTTTTGGACATTCCTACGATTTAACGTTTTCCGTAGCTACCTGTTCCAACTCTTTGTACCAATCTTCACCAAATTTTTTGATCAACGCATCCTTTACAAACTTGTATATGGGAACTTTTAGCTCCTCCCCCAAGGCGCAAGCAGGGTCACAAATTTCCCATTTGTGATAGTTTACCGCGGTAAATTCGGAATATTCCTTGGTCCTGACCGGATACAAATAACAAGATATAGGCTTTTTCCATTGGGTCGCACCGGCTTCGTAAGCGGCTTCAAGACCGCATTTGGCTATGCCATTATCCGAAAAAACAACGTAAGCACATTCGTTGTTGTTTACCAAGGGGGTTTCCCATTCGCCATCCTCGCCCTTCACAAATGCTCCGTGCTCTTCAATTGCGGCAATGCCTTCGGGACGTAAAAAGGGTTTTACATCTTCGTAGATATTGACCAACTTGTCGGTCTCGGAATCTTCCAAGGGAGCTCCATACTCCCCACCTACGCAACACGCTCCCTTACAGGCATTTAAATTGCATACAAAATCATTTTTCAATATCTCTTCGGACACTATGGTTTTTCCTATCTGGAACATACTAAAGCTTACTTTTTGGGCAAAGGTACTTCAAAACCAAAAAATTGATGATTTATAAACATTTAATATGGTCCAAAAGTATTTTTTACACGTAAATTTGCCGGCTGAAAAAAAATAAAGCGATGAATTTTAACTTTAAGGAAATAGCGACGGCTGGAATGATATTGTTTGCTGTAATCGATATTTTGGGAAGCATTCCAATAATTCTATCGTTACGTAAAAAGGTTGGGCATGTTCAATCCGAAAAGGCTTCGATTGTGGCTACTTGTATTATGATCGCCTTTTTGTTTGTGGGTGAAAGTATTCTTTCATTGATTGGAATCGATGTAAATTCTTTTGCCGTTGCGGGTGCTTTTATTATATTTTTCCTTGCCATTGAAATGATTCTGGGTATCTCTCTCTACAAAGATGATGAACCGGAAACAGCTTCCATTGTGCCCATCGCATTTCCGCTTATTGCAGGCGCAGGTACGTTGACTTCCATTTTGTCTCTAAGGGCAGAATATCATGTGGAGAACATTATCGTCGCGATAATTATAAACGTTATCTTTGTGTATATCGTGCTAAAATCCAGTGCTAAAATTGAAGGTATTTTAGGTAAAAACGGACTCAACATTATCCGAAAAGTGTTCGGTGTGATTCTTATGGCCATTGCTGTAAAGCTTTTTGCAACCAACATCAACGAATTGCTTACGCACGGTATTTAAAACATTGATATGAACAAAACCTTAGCGATAATTTTAATTATACTAGCATTGGCTCTAATTGCCTATAATGTGACCTTGGTAGATTTTCAAAACCCGCTTCAAGGTGATAGTACCATTGCTTTGATAGGGATATTGGCCTCTTTGTGCGCCATAGTGTTAATGTTGATCTTTATGACTTCCAAAAAGATTGATAAAAAACTTAAGAAATAGGCTAGGGCTTTATACCCACTGCTCCCAATTGTGAATGGTCTATCTCGGCGTTCTCCAAGGCTTTTACCTTGTTGAGCATGGAATCAAAATCTCCCTTGATCTGTGCCGATAGGTTTGGTGAGAACAGTTGCTCGGCAATATTGGCTTTTAAATAGGCCTTTATCTTGTCCTCGTAGGCATAGAAATCCAGTTTCACCTTACGATCCAAAACAAACTGTATGAATTTATCAAAAAGGATGTCATCCACATGGAACTCGTCCAAAAATTCGTTTTGGGCATAATCATCGTACATGGTTCGATCATCTTCCAAATGCTCAAAAACAAAACGCGCGAAAAACTGATAGGTGTCGTCCATGCTTTCAATGGCCTCTTCCTGATTGCTCCCGATCGGAACAAAAACATCCGGGATAATGCCTCCACCTCCGTAGACTACTTTGCCCTTGGGTGTAACAAACCTTAAAGAATCTGCCACCTTAATGCTGTCCGCAGTGGTAAGTTCTCCACTGGCATAGCGCTCCATAAACCTTTTATAGTAATCGTGGTTGCCATCCTTATAGGATTTTTGAATAGATCGGCCCGTTGGGGTGTAATATCTGGAAACGGTAAGCCTTACCGCAGAGCCATCACCCAAATCCATTTCTCGCTGTACCAAACCTTTTCCAAAGGAACGTCTACCAACAATGGTGCCTACATCGTTATCTTGCAATGCCCCTGCAATTATCTCGCTGGCAGATGCAGATCGCTCATTGATCAATACATAAACCGGTCTATCCTCAAAATCGCCTTTTTTGGTGGCATACGCTTTTTTAATGTTCCCTTTTTTGTTTTTTGTGAAAAGAATCAACTTCTCATCACCCAAAAACTCATCGGCCAACTTTTCGGCAATGCCCAAATATCCTCCAGGGTTGTCCCGAAGGTCTAGGGTCAGTTTTTCTGCGCCTCTTAATTTGAGTTTTCTGAGGGCATCCTTGAACTCATCAAAAGTGGATTCCGCAAAACGGTTTATTTTGATGTATCCCATATCTTTGGTAAGCATATAATAGGCTTCCACGCTTCTGATAGGGACACGGTCACGAACCACATCAAGGTTCATCATTTTGTTCTCCGTTTTTCTAAAAACCTTCAAATTGACCTTGGTCCCCACCTTACCTTTTAAGGTAGATACCACATCGTCATTGGCAATTCTTCTGCCATAAAGCGTGTCCTTGTCGGCCATCAAAATACGGTCGCCTGGTTTTATCCCACTGATGTAGCTCGGACCGTTCTTTATGGTGCGTATCACGGTAATGGTATCCCTGTACATATAGAAACTTACGCCAATGCCCGCAAAATCACCTTTCATGCTTTCGGCCACATCCTTCATCTCATCTCTGGGAATATATACGGAGTGTGGGTCCAATTTGCCCAAAATATTGTTCACGGTAACATCCACAATACTATCGGTGTCCACATCATCTACATACTCGTAGTCGATATAGTCAATAAGTCGGTTGAGTTTATCTTTTTTGGAGTTGGTGGAGAAAAGTTTCTCCGGGGAATCGTTAAAATGGAGCTTTCCCCCTATAAAAATACCGAGGGCCACCGCTAAAGCTAGTAAGGTTGGCCAAATATATCCTTTGATCTTTTTCATATAGCAATTATGGTTTTAAACCATTTCTTCCAAAACGGGCAAATGGACGATTTCAACTCCTGCCCTTTCCAGAAATTTGATTCCAGAGTCGTCTTTGTATGCACTCTGGTATACCACACGTTTTATGCCAGCTTGGTGAACAAGCTTGCTGCACTCCCTGCAAGGCGATAGGGTAATGTACAGCGTAGCACCCTCGCAAGACTGGGTGGACGAAGCCACTTTAAGAATTGCATTTGCTTCTGCGTGGAGCACGTACCACTTGGTGTACCCTTCTTCATCCTCGCAAAAGTTCTCAAAACCGGTGGGCGTTCCGTTGTATCCATCGGAAATAATCATTCTATCCTTTACAATTATGGCACCGACTTGCCTTCTTTTACAATACGACAATTTGCCCCATTCTTGGGCCATCCTCAAATAGGCCTTGTCATATTTTTCTTGTTTGCTCGCCTTCATAAATCCAAAAACGCTGATAATTAATTAAATATACCTGCTTTGGCAGACCCTTACAACCTTATTCGATAAATTTTAACGTAGGCCTACATTGGGAACGTAGCAATAAGCAGGGGTATTGTGATTGCAATGATCAAAATTGATGCAACTGCAATAAAAATGGATTGTTTCACCTTTAAGAGGTCCAAAATCACATAGGAAACAATCAAAACAACCAAAATTACAGTTATTTGAGACAGCTCAATCCCCGTTGCAAAACCCAACAAGGGTGTGATTTTATCTTCCTCTTCGGCCATTAACATCTTAAAGTAGTTAGAAAAACCAAAGCCATGGATCAACCCAAAGAAAGCGGTTGCCAAAATGTGCAGAAAAAGACCCACTTCCAAAGCCTCCTTATATACGTAGGCAAAATTGAACAAAGCGGTGAGTAAAATGGTTACGGGAATCAAAAATTCTATCAAACCTACATCTACCGTGGCAACTTCGTAAACCGACAAAGCCAAGGAGGTGCAGTGCGCAAGGGTGAAAATGGTAGCCAAAATCAGCACGCGTTTCCAATGCTTAAAAGTAAATGGGACCGCCAAGGCCGATAGGAACAAAATATGATCGTAGGCACCAAAGTCCAATACGTGGTCAAGTCCAAGTTTTATATAGAACAAAAATTCCTGCATAAGCTTTTGCCTTCAAATTTAACCAATAAAACACATTTTGTGATGATTTAAAACGCTAATCAAATTTTAACGCCCCACTGTTGCCGTTTAGGAGATTCCCCTTTCTTTTTGAATGGACTCATAGGCCTTTTGGACCTCTTTGAATTTTTCTTCGGCACCTTTTCGTATGGCTTCATTTTCCGTAACCACACGATCGGGATGGTACTTTTTGGCCATTGTTCTGTAAGCCTTTTTCACCTCATCATCCGTGGCGGACTTTTCAATCTCCAAAATCTTGTACGAGTTATCCGTGGACTTGATGAACATCGCCATAATACTTTCAAAATCGTGCTGGTTCACTCGAAAATAGCCGGCGATTTCTCTTAGCTTTTGAATCTCCGCCTTGCTTACCTGTCCATCGGACTGGGCAATCCCAAATAAAAAATGAAGCATTTGCAACCGAACTTCGTACCTTGTTCGCTGCACCATAAAATTGCAAATTCGCTGGGTAGATATCTCCCTTTTTTTGATTACCTCGTTAAACGTCCTGAAAATCGCGTTCGCTTTTTCCTTGCCATAAGTGCTCAAAAAATACTGTCGCACATAATCCAATTCCCTTTGGTTTACCTGCCCATCGGCCTTAATAATTATGGAACAGAGCGAGAGTAGGTTCAACTCAAAATCGGCCGGAGAAACTGATTGTCGGGTAACATTTTCGAATACGGACCTAGATCTGCTGCCAGAACCTCCTAAATTATCCAAAAAGGTCCCGACGATAAATCCTAAAATCGCACCCGGAAATCGAAATAAATAATAACCGATAAAGGCGGCTATCCACTTGATCATGTTTCAAAATTTAAACGGCAAAGATAACGGTTTGATAGAGAAACAAAGCTTTAAGCAATGTTAAGGGTGATGAAAAAACGCTAACAATACCGTATCTTTGTACTATAATCAAAAAGAAGTCTATGTATCCAGAAGAATTGGTTAAACCTATGCGCGAAGACTTGGCCAGTGCCGGGTTCGAAGAACTACATACAAGTGAAGCTGTAAATGAAGCCTTAAAAAAGGATGGAACCACCTTGGTAGTGGTAAATTCGGTTTGCGGTTGTGCCGCGGCCAATGCAAGACCAGCTGCTAAATTGAGCCTGCAAAACAGCAAAACACCAAACAACTTGGTTACCGTTTTTGCCGGTGTGGATATGGAAGCTGTTGCCACAGCCAGAAACCACATGGTTCCCTTTCCTCCCTCTTCACCAAGCATGGCCTTGTTCAAGGATGGTGAGTTGGTGCACATGATAGAAAGGCACCACATTGAAGGTAGACCTGCCGAACTTATTGCAGAAAACTTGATGGAAGCTTACAACGAGCATTGCTAAAATCAAGGAAATAAAATATTGAATGGCCACCCTAAAGGGTGGTTTTTTTATTTTTACGGCAACCAATAAAAATGTACCCGTGCTAAAACTGCTTTCGTATCTCCTCACCGTTATTTTCTTCCTGCTATTTGGATTGGTTTTGGTGATTTTTCATCCCATACAATGGATATGCCTTAATGGGTTTGGGTACAATGCACACAAAAAAAGTGTATCCATATTAAATTGGTTCATTATGCGGTGTACCAATGTGCTGGGGACACGATACAGTTTCCGGAACAAACAAAATATTCCGACCGACCGACCACTGATCATAGTGACCAACCACCAAAGCATGTACGATATACCCCCTATTATTTGGTATATGCGCAAGTACCACCCCAAATTTGTCAGCAAAATTGAGTTGGGAAAAGGAATACCAAGCGTTTCCTATAACTTAAGGCATAGTGGATCGGCTTTAATAGACAGAAAAGATCCGAAACAGTCCATTGCCGAACTGCAGAAATTGGGAAGCTACATTGAAGCTAACAACCGAAGTGCTGTAATTTTTCCTGAAGGTACGCGAAGTAGAAATGGAGTACCCAAACCTTTTAGGACCACGGGGCTTAAAGTGATGATGAAAAAAGCGCCTTCCGCCTTGATCGTGCCCATAAGTATAAACAACTCGTGGAAATTATTACAGTACGGTAAATTTCCGATGGGATTGGGTTCCCATGTAACTTTTGAGGTGCATCCTCCAATAGCAAACCAGGGCAACGCCGATGAAATTATTGCTCAAGTAGAAAACCAGATCGTATCGGGTGTTAAAAACAAATGATGAAGGAATACCATTTGATCCAAAATACCATTGATTTTGTAAAAGAAGAGCTCCAAAATGCCGAAGGCGGTCACGATTGGTTCCATATTGAACGTGTTTTTAACACCTCAAAATTGCTATTGAAACACGAGCAGGGAGATGCTTTGGTTGTTCAACTGGCGGCATTGCTTCATGACATTGCCGATCCCAAATTCCACGGTGGGGATGAGAGCATTGGTCCAAAAACTGCTAAAACATTCCTTGAATCTGAATCCGTCGATGGGGAGACCATTGATCATGTGGTAAACATCATCAAGCATATGTCCTTTAAGAACAGTTTGGCTAAAGAAACAGAAAAATTTACATCAAAAGAGCTTCAAATTGTGCAGGATGCGGACCGTTTGGATGCCATTGGTGCCATTGGAATTGCCAGAGCTTTCAATTACGGAGGTTTTAAAAATAGGGAACTTCACAATCCAGCAATTCCGCCCAACCTCAATATGACGAAGGAGGAGTACAAAAAATCAAAAGCACCCACCATCAACCATTTTTATGAAAAGTTGTTGCTTCTCAAGGATAAAATGAACACGGCAAGCGGAAAAAAACTGGCCGAGGAACGCCATCAATTTATGTTGGACTACCTCAATCAGTTTTACAAAGAGTGGAACGGGACGGAGTAATTTCTAGGATTTCTCTGGCCCTTTTTTGTATCTTGTTGTCTCACATAAAATCAAACTAAACAAGATGCAAAGAAGAAAGTTCATCAAAAATACGGCAGCCGCTTCAGCTGCATTTTCCATTGTTCCCAGTCATGTAATGGGCAAAACCCATATTCCCCCAAGCGATACCTTGTATGTCGCAGGTTTTGGTGTTGGTGGAAGGGGAAATTCCGTAATCAATGGCCTACACGATACAGGAAGGGTAAAATTTGTGGCGTTTTGCGACGTGGATGACCGTCGCGCCCAACAAACCTATGAGCAATTCCCCGATGTAAAGCGTTTTAAAGATTTTAGAAAGGTTTTTGATGCACATATAAACGATATTGATGCCATTGCCGTGGCAACTCCTGACCATACACACGCTACTATTTCTTTACCATTTATGCGCGAAAAAAAACACGCCTACGTGGAAAAACCATTGACCCACAATATTCACGAGGCCCGTTTAATGACGCAGGTGGCAAAAGAACAAGGAATCGTTACCCAAATGGGAAATCAGGGAGCCTCTAGCGATGGTAGCCGAATAGCCCGGGAATGGGTGGAATCCGGCATTATTGGAAAGGTACATACCATTGATTGTTGGACCAACCGCCCCGTATGGCCACAAGGTGTTCCTTTGCCCACTGAAAAAGACCGTATTCCAAGGGGATTGGATTGGGACCTTTGGCTGGGCCCGGCGAAAATGAGGGATTACAACGATGCCTACCTTCCATTTAAATGGAGAGGTTTCTGGGATTTTGGAACTGGAGCTTTGGGAGATATGGGTTGCCATATAATGGAAACGCCTTTTAGTGTACTTGACTTGGGTTATCCTACCGAGGCGGAGGCAAGCTGTACTACCGTATGGGTAGATGATTTTGTGGAGGCGGATTATAGCCATTCCTGTCCACCTTCTTCCAAAATTCATTTGAAGTTTGAGCACGAAGAGCACGGCGATATTGCCTTAAATTGGTATGATGGTGGAATAAAACCAGACCTACCGGACGAACTTAAAGATGATGAGACCATCGGTGATTCTGGCGGCGGTAGTGTTATTTATGGCGATAAAGGTATTTTGGTATGTGACACCTATTCACGAAATGCGAGATTGCTTCCTTCGGAAATGATGGACCTATACAAATCCCCAGCGCCAAAGTACGACAGGGTGCCCGGAGGAACCGATGGACACATCGCGAATTTTGTGGATGGTTGCCAGAACGGTACACCCACTTCTTCCAACTTTGATAAAGCAGGAAGACTTACAGAAACTGTACTTATGGGCAACTTGGCCGTTAAGGCTTACCAATACAAAGAATTACAAGAAGGCAAAACTCCGCGTGATTGGAATCCGTACAACTCACCGGGGAGAAGAAAGCTTTTCTGGGATGGGGACAATATGAAAATTACCAATTATGAGAAAGCCAACGAATGGGTAACCCGTGATTACCGAGAAGGCTGGGAACTAAAATAAGACTGCCCACTGATTTCTGGATTATTAGATTGTTGGAAACAAGCACCCTGAGCTGTCATCCTGAGCGTAGTCTAAGGAGCTGCTGAAGGGTGGAGTGTTAGGGGATTTGGTTATTCGTTATTGGTTAATTGTTTATTGATAATTGTTCATCGCACTGACACGAATTTCACTAATTAACTCAAATTAAGATGGAAACAATTTGTCATTCTGTCCCGATAACTATTGGGATTATTTCAGAATCCCATCATGGTTAACAAACAAATCTCTATGAGAACCTGAAACAAGTTCAGGTTGACGAAAAACTGGGTTTTAGACACGTTCTTTGTTTTATGTCATTCTAAGCGAAACGAAGAATCTCTTTTAGTAAAAAAGCTGACACGAATTTCACGAATTTTCTGGAAACCATTTTTATTTTACCTCAGCAGTCATTCCTAACTTGTTTCGGAATCTCATTGAATATGGATAACCGTTTATTTTTTCATTGCTCAATTAAAATCAAAACAATTTCATCTGTCCATCTTTGTATTGCTCATGCATCTCAGTGTTCAAAGGGGGAAAGCCTCTATCTTTAAAGTATCGTTTCTTAGCAATTTGGGCCATTTCATGTATTTGCTCGGCAATTTTTCCCTCTCCTCTGGTTCTGGTACCAAACCTACTATCGTTAACCGTTCCTCCATGGCAATCCTGAATCTGATGCAGCACTTTTTCCGCCCTATCAGGCATTGCCTTTTTTATCCAGTCCGAAAATATTTGCCCTATAGCTCCATTGAGTCGAACCACAGTCAACCCAAAAGAGCGAGCTCCGTGGTCGGCCACGGCCTTGGCCAAAGGCAACAGTTCATGTGAATTAATACCAGGAATCATAGGGGCCAGCATCGCGTTTACCGGAATGTTGTTTTCCGATAATACTTGAATGGTTTTTAACCGTTTTTGGATAGATGCCGTTCTGGGTTCCAGTTTTCTCCTTGTTTTTTCCGATAATGAGGTCACAGATACGTTAACACCTATCAACTGGTGCTTGTTCAACTCCCTTAAAATATCCAGGTCTCGTAAGACTAAAGCATTTTTTGTAATGATGCCCACAGGATGGCGATATTTTAAAAACACTTTGAGGCATTTTCGCGTAATCTCGAACTTTTGCTCGGCAGGTTGGTAACAATCGGTGTTTCCTGACAGCACAATGGTCTGTGCCCTCCATTTTTTATGCTTGATTTTAGCTTCCAAAAGTTCAGGAGCCGATTTTTTGACAAGAATTCTCCGTTCAAAATCCAAGCCGGCACTATAGCCCCAATACTCGTGCGTGTTTCGAGCATAACAATAAATACAGCCATGTTCACAACCTTGGTAGGGATTCATGGAGTATCCCATTCCCACATCCGGGCTGTCCACTTTGTTTACGATGGTTTTGGGAAAAATGGGAATGTATTTGGTTTTGTTGCATTCGGCTTCTTCTCCTTCCAAACTACAAAACTCCAAAAAGTCATTACGCATTTCCAAAGTATGCTCCAAAAACCGATTGCTTGTATTTTTCTGTGCTCCTCTCCCCTTTAAATAATCTTTGGATGACATTTTTTTGGATTTAATCCAAATATATGGATTTTTTCCTGTTTTTAAATGCTTAGGTTGATGGTTTGACACGAATTGTGCTAATTAACTCAGACTAAGAGAAAAACATTTCCTCATTTTGAACCAAACAACAAGAGTGTGAGAAATCTGAAGCCCTGATAGATTTCTCGACTACCCCTTCGACTACGCTCAGGGTGACAGCTCGAAATGACACCAAACCTTGCTTTCCATTCTGAGTGGTGCGTAGCATCTCTTGTTTTTGTTAAGGGTGAAAAATGAAAAATTTAAGATAAATTGGATGAGATTCCGTGTTGTGCTTCGGCTACGCTCAGCAACCAAACAGCATAAAAAAGCCGAGCTTTCGCCCGGCTTCTCCGCTTTGGTCAGGTGCCCCAAGGGGGGAAATATCCTTTACTACTCTAAACCAAAATATTCGGCCACAGCATTGTAATCGCTAGTGTCCACACCAGCGGCTTTTAGTTCGCTCATTACATTTTCGCTGGTTTTACCCGTATTTGACAATTCTATGGCCACAACCACTAGATTTGTATACTCCCCACCTGGGACCTGGAATGCGACATCACTTAAATCATAAAAATTAATAGTTAGAGTTCCATTGTCGAGGTTGGTAAATACTCTTGCGTAATAGTTGTTATTAAACAAATGCCCTGGTATGGAATACCTAAGACCACTAGTGTGATCAATATAATAAAGGTAGGCATAGTTGTTAGGGTTATCAACAACATCATTTAGGTCAAAATTCAGCTGACTGTAATTACCAAAGAGTTCAAGATTAAATTTATGCTCTTGTACATTGGCATTGCCATCCACTCCATTTTGCCCATCTGTTCCTTGGCAATCAAGTGCGTCCACGACACCATCTAAATTGATGTCCTCATTAGTTTCATCAATGGTAATATCTGGAACACCGTTACCATTAAGATCCCAACAGTTTATTCCATCTGCGCCATCGGTTCCATCGATACCATCAACGCCAGGTATTCCCTGTTCTCCTTGCATCCCTTTTTCTCCATCTTCACCAGAGCAAGATACCAAAACCATGGCCATACAAACCATGGCCATGCTTACTAATTTCAATGTTTTCATAATTTTCTGTTTTTTTATTTAGATTTATTGATGCATCAAAAATAGGATGGATAGATGGTTCAATTCAGCACTAACTAATGTAGCGGTATTACTGTTTGATGAATGACCCATTTCAATTGATGACAAAAATAAACTGTAAGATTATTCTTTCTTTTTTATCGACAATTATAGGGCTAACAGCTATGGGTGAAGGGATGAAAGGTGAAAGGTTGGATTGTTGAGTATTGAAATACTAGAAGGCGGATTGGTTGAAAATTGCAAAGGTATTGACATGAATGCTATATACAATCACAAACAACTATGCTACAGTTCTTGCCAAAGGAGATTCTTCGGTCGTTGTGCTCCCTCAGAATGACAAGCACTTTTCAATTAGCAATAAACAATTTACAATAGCCAATTGTCAAACGTCTTGTCTCTTGATTCTTATGATTCTTATTTAAAGTCGATTTTTACCAACTGTTTTCTACTCCCTCTTTTGGCGTAGAAGAGCATTTTGTCCTGACTTTCGTCTTTAAGAGGTTTGGAGACCATAAGAGGTAATCGAGCTTCTTCTTGGTCAATTATTTTCTCATAGTCCATAGTCCCATTTTCGTCCAAAGAAATAAGGAAAACGTTTCGGTTTCTACTAAAACCTTGTTTAAAAATCAAGCGTTCGTTATTGATCAATTGCGGGTTTTCGGCAGCAGTGCAGATAAAGAAATAAGTATTGCCATCTTTACAATAGGAACTGTAGGAGGCATAGGCCCCATCACCTTGGGTCACTTCTGTCTTGTTAATGTTCCGTGCCCATTCCATAGTTCCGTTGGAGTCCAGTTTTACGCTGACAATGTCATTATGGTGGTAACGTTCAATTTTAACGCGCTGCCCTGCTCCCGTTGTTTCCAAACCGGAAGAAACAAAGTATTCTTCAGCATTAAAAAAAATCTCTCCTTTATCGGTCACCTCTACTCCCTTAAAAACAAGGTTTTTGATATCCTTATCCTCTTCACGCCCAAATTTATCTTCCATAAACTGTTGTGAGAATGGATTGTATTTCTGTGATCTGATATCCAATGAGTTCGGATTTACATCAAAATAAGCAATGCCATTGTATCGGTTATCTTTTCTGTCCGCATAAAAGCCAACGCATACCAGTTTATCTTTGATAAGCACCGGGTACAAGGCTTCAGGATATTTCCCGGGATCTACAAACGACTGTGTTTGGCTTCCATATTGCGAAACCTTGATGAGTTCGTATTGAAACTTTCTTTCATCAACCCGAAAACGTCTCTTTTTAAAGTAGGCTTTACCCACAATGTAGGCCGTTTGCAAGTCCGGTGAAAAGGCTACGTTTTCGAAGGCATAGTTTTTCTCTTCGATTTCATCGGAAAAATCGTATTCAAACTTTTTGTTGAGAGCGGTATCGAACAAATGAATCATATGCTTATTGTTCTTCCCTTTTTTGTGATGTGTACTGATCACAAAGCCCGTTTTGTCCTCATTAAAAAGGATGGCAGTAGTGAAACCGTGTGAAAAGTCACGGTTGTAGTAGTTCTTCCCTACGGGGTCGCTTACTTCTTCAGAACCAATGGAAAGCAACCTTTTCTCCTTAAAATTAAAATCAATTATAGGACTGGTATGCACCCAATATTCGTATGTCCCCCTACTTTCGTTATAATTTAGGAACAACAAGTTCAATTGACCATTCTTGAGGAAGCCGTTGACAAAATCCAGCCCCTTGAGTTTATAGTTGTATTCGGATACCAGTTCCAAATCACTATTGTATTTTTCTATAAGATACCCTTTGGGTTTTAGGATAAGCCCTTGGTAATAGGCACGCACCAAAATGTAGCCGCCGGAATCGTCTTCATCAATGGCAACGAGATTGGAATAACGGTACCTATCTCGGTATTTTTCACCAAAATCGTAGGAAACGGGCATTTTTTGTGCATTCACGGCCATGCCTGCTAGCACAAAACAAATTAGTAGAAAGAGGTTCTTTTTCATGGTCTGGCTTGGTTAAGCCAATGGTCAGGACCCGGGGAAATCTGCTTTGCGTTTTTCCAAGAATGCGGAGGTACCTTCTTTAAAATCGTCCGTACCAAAGCAATTGCCAAAAGCATCAATTTCCACCGAATAGCCATCAGCGTCATACTTAAAACCAGCATTTACCGCTTTTATTGCATGCTTTATGGCAACTGTGGAATTATTCGATATCCTGCTCGCAATTTTCATACAAAGAGGCAACAATTCCTCGGATGACACTACGTGGTTTACCAACCCGTAGCCAAAGGCTTTGTCCGAATCGATCATGCCTGCGGTCATGATCATTTCCATGGCTCGTCCCTTGCCCACCAACTGAGGTAGACGCTGGGTTCCACCATATCCCGGTATTACCCCCAACGATACTTCGGGCAAGCCCATCCTGGCATTGCTGCTGGCCACTCTAAAGTGGCAAGCCATGGCCAGTTCCAAACCACCGCCCAAGGCAAAACCGTTGATTGCCGCAATAACAGGGGTGGATAGGTTTTCGATAAAATCAAAAAGGCTTCGCTGCCCTGCTGCCGCCAACTGACGGCCTTCTTTAACGGAATAGTTGGAGAATTCGGAAATATCGGCACCCGCAACAAACGCTTTTTCACCACTTCCCGTTAGAATGATTACGCTAATCTCGTTATCTTCATCCAATTCTTTAAACGCAACATGCAGCTCTTCAATGGTCCTTTTGTTGAGCGCATTCAATTTTTTGGGTCTGTTTATGGTAATGGTGGCCAAATTGTTCTCTTCTTCAATGTAAATGTTTTCGAAATCCATGTATACTGATGTTTGAGACGGCCTAAACGATATCCGCCATTATTATTTATGCTCTTTTGGAAACTCTATGGTAAAAACGGTTCCCTTACCAACTTGAGAAGTAAAGTTAATGGTTCCTCCGTAGTTTTCCACAATGTTCTTTACCATTCCCAAGCCTAAACCGGTTCCGCTGGATTTGGTAGTGAACTTAGGTTCAAAAATACGATGCTTATATTCATCGGCAATGCCTAGGCCATTGTCCGCAATGGAAATTTTCACATAGTCGCCCACAGTGGCCACGGTCACCAAAATCCTGGGCGATTCCACATCGGGCACGGCCTGTATCGCGTTCTTCACCAAGTTAGTGATTACCCGTATCAACTGCGTACGGTCCAGTTTTGCAACAATCTCCTCTTCGTCGGCAATAAAGTGAATGTAATCCTCTTGAAAAATTTCCAGTGCCAACTTCACCACTTTCACCACATTCAAGGTCTCGTTTTGCTGCGCGGGCATATCGGCAAAACTGGAAAATGCCGTGGCAATGTTGCTCATGGTATCAATCTGTTGGATCAAAGTCTTGGAGAACTCATTTACCTTTTTCTCAATTTCCGGATCGTCCGGGTCAAACTTGCGCTCAAAACTCTGCACGGATAGGCGTAGAGGGGTGAGCGGATTCTTTATCTCATGCGCTACCTGTTTCGCCATTTCCCGCCAGGCTTGCTCCCGCTCGCTTTTGGCCAATTTTACGGCGCTTTCCTGCAACTCGTCGATCATGCGGTTGTACGAATCCACTAGTTTGGCAATCTCCTCGCCCGGGCTTTCCAAATATATTTTTTCGTTTTGATGGGTCAAGTTGGTACGGTTGATCTTGTCCGATATGGTTTGCAGTGACCTTGTAATGTATTTTGAAATGAAATAGGCCAAAATGATGGCCACTATCAGCATTAAAACATACACCATGGCCAACCGGAACAGAAATTCCCGCAGCTCCATATTATTGAAGGTATTGTCTTCAAAATAGGGCAAGTGCAATATACCGATGGGCTTGAACTTTAGATCGTAGATATAGGTGTACGTTGACTGATAGCTGTCTCCTGCAGCCCGTTTTTCCTCCACAAACCGAGTTTCGCCGCTTTCACGCAAAAAATTGAGCACTTCGGCATCCAAACAGGTCGCTATCATATTCGATTCAAAACTGGGCCTTGAATTTTTGATCAAATTCCCCTCAAGATCATAGATATTGAAGTTTACATTCTGAATGTTGGCAATTTCATAGATTTCCTCACTAAAAATAAGATGTAGGTTCTCGGTGGTAACCGGATAGGTGGTCTCTTTTAAGGTGTAGTTGATGCTTTTGATCAATTGTTCCTCCTTGCGTTCCAAGCGTTCGTTATGGTAATCATTGCCCTGCTCCTTGTATTGGTAGACCGTAACGCCTGCAATCAAAATAGAAGCTAGCACTACCAGGGTAATCATGGCAACAAATATGCGGGATCGTAAGGAAAGTTTTCTTAGCAAGTTTGCTTGATTTAACGTTAAATTTAAGCAATTATCGAGCCAAATAAAGTTCAAGAGCAAGAATCAATTTCAAGTACAAAGGGTTTGGCATATTGCTTTTGGTACTTGGGCTTGAATTTGAGTTTGAATTTGAGTTTTCTATGCATTCGGGTTTTTGTCCCGAACTTTTTTGTACCATCGGATACCGAGCATCAACAAAATCATCAAGGCAAACATCCCAATAATGCCATAAATCCAATTAAAGGCACTTTTTAGAACCACTAAAAAAACGACGGCAAAAAGGATGATGGTGGCCACCTCATTCCATATTCGCATAAATTTTGAGGTGTATTTTACCTCGTCCCGCTGCAGTTGCTTAAAAATTTGATGGCATTTAAAATGATACACAAAAAGTAGGGCCACAAAGCCAAGCTTAACATGCATCCAAGGTTGCTGCAACCAAGCAGGCATCAAAATCAATAGCCCAATGGCCGTAAGCGTACACAAAATTGCAGATGGCCATGTAATGATATACCACAATCGTTTTGTCATCAACTTTAGTTGATCGGAAAGTATCTCCTTATCGGGCGATGGTTTGTGCCAAGCTTCGATATGATAAATAAAGAGCCTGGGGATGTAGAACAAACCCGCGAACCAAGTCACCACAAATATGAGGTGCAACGATTTTATATAAGGATATAGCACTTGCCCGTTTTATATTTTACATCCGAATGGCACCAATGCCATTCTCCCAAAGTTTGGCATTAAAATTAGGTATTTCTGTTTTCATTAAAGCTTCTGCGCGCTGTTTTAAACCAACCCATTGCGCATCCAGTTCCGCCTTTCTATCTTTTGATGGTTGATTGATCTGTGGCAAAGCACTGTTGCTATGGTTCATCACAAAAAGATATTCTGCGGTAAACTTGTTGGGGAAGTTCTCCACATCGTCATACGCCTGTGATTTGCGCTGTACCATTTCGCCATCCCATGTTTTTAATTTATCGAGCAAAGTTTGGCCTTCTTTCTTCAGCTCCTCATTATCCAAATCCTTCAAAAGCTGCTCCAATTGACCTTGCACTTCTTTCAACTTGTTCACTTTGTTGTGCATGTCGGCGAGTTTGGTCTCGAAATCCGTCATAATGGCATCGTGTTCCTCAAAACGTTCTTGCGTGATAGCTGTATTCGGGGTGGGAACAATGGTTCCTTTTGTGGAAACAGTCTGCCCTCCAGCTTTTAAACTGATGGTATATTCTCCCGGTGGGACTTTATGACCTGTGAAATCGGCTTCGATATAGACGCCTGGGATACTGGGCATAATTGCGGTTTTTAAATCCCAAACAAAACGGTTCAGTCCTTTGTCTTTTCCCAAAACAGGTTTTGGTGGGGCACCACCGCCATTGTGCGGTATGTAGCTTTCATCTTTTTTGGAAGTAAAGCTGCGGACGACTTTGCCCTGCTCGTTCAAAATTTCCATCGTCACTTCGGTGGAATCCATTTTTTCGGGAAGATCATAGTAAATCACCATGCCATTGGCAGGGTTGACCCCTTCAAATGAATTGGTTCCGGTCACACTTTTGGAAGAACTGTTCATCTGACTTCCCCAATACCCGTGAATGGCTTCTTCTGGCTTGTAAATTTGTAATGCTTTGTTGCTTCCTTCGTACTGAGCAAGTGTGGTAATGTTGTCCAAAATCCAGAAACTTCTTCCGGATGTGGCGACGATTAAATCTCCTTGATGTACTTTTAAATCCGTAATCGGGGTTTTGGGCAAATTCAATTGCAAGGGCTCCCATTTTTTACCATCGTTCCAAGAAACATAAAGCCCCTTCTCGGTACCCGCATACAGCAGTCCTTTTTGCTCCAGGTCTTCACGCACTACCCGTGTAAAGGCTCCGTATGGAATCCCATCACTTATGTTCGTCCAACTTTTCCCGTAATCGGTACTCTTGTACAATCCAGGGGTATAATCGTTGAACTTGTAACGCGTTGTGGCAATGTAAATAGTACTTGAATCGTGTGGAGACACCTCAATGGCGTTCACCAAACATTCCTTTAACCCCTTTGGGGTGATATCCTCCCATGATTCTCCGCCGTTTTTGGTAATGTGCACCAAACCGTCATCACTGCCTGTGATCAAAACCCCTGCTTCATGAGGTGATTCGATGATGTAGGCCAAGGTGCCATAATTTTCGGCACCTACAGCTTCGTTGGTGTAGGGACCACCTCCTTTGCCTTGCAGTTCATCTTGGTCTCGGGTAAGGTCGGGTGAAATTTCTTCCCAAGTCACTCCATTGTCCCGCGTTCGAAGTACCAATTGTGCTCCGTGATAAAATGTTCCAGGCTCGTGTTGCGACCAAATTATGGGCGCGTTCCAATTGTAAAGGTATTTCATGTCCCGGGCATCCCGTCCCAAATATTGAATGGGTGCTGCCATCACATTGCTGGACATTTTGGATTCCATATCCAACAACTCAATGGTTCCCAAATAACTTCCACCCATCATATAGCGGGGATTATCCGGGTCAAAGGCCAAAAAGGCACTTTCCCCTCCTGCAGCATAGTGCCAATCCTCTTGGTTGATGCTCCATCTGCCCACAGAAAGACTTGCAATTTTTACGGAAGTGTTGTCCTGCTGCCCTCCGTAGATATTGTAAGGAAACAGGTTATCCGTACTGATTCTGTAAAATTGAGCTGTGGGCATATTGTCCTGTAACGTCCAATTTTCACCATAATCAAAAGAAATGGTTGCCCCACCATCGTCCGCCAACAAAATGTTTTTGGAGTTATCTGGATTGATCCACAAATCGTGCGTATCCCCATGCGGTACGGAAATGGTTTCCCATGTTTTACCCCCATCTTCAGAACGGAACATTGATGCACTCAACACATACACGGTGTCTTCATCATTGGGGTCTGCAAACACTTCAATATAATACCAGGCACGTTGCACCAATCGGTTATCTCCACTTACCATCTGCCAGCTATCACCAGCATCATTGGAAACGAACAAACCTCCTTTATCCTGATTGGAATCACTTTCGATTACGGCATAGACTTTATCGGAATTGGCAGGGCTTACAGCAATGGCCATTTTCCCTTTTTCTTCTGGGAGACCTTTGGTCAGTTCTTCCCAAGTGTTCCCACCATCAGTAGATTTGTACAGTCCGCTTCCAGGTCCACCACTGATTACCTTATTGGGCTTGCGCTGATGTTCCCACATGGCAGCATACAACACCAAAGGGTTGTTGGCATCCATGGACAATTCTGCTGCACCCGTACCTTTATCCACATATAGGATCTTCTCCCAAGTTTTTCCGCCATCCATGGAGCGGTACACCCCTCTTTCTTCATTGGGAGCGTACAAAGCACCTTGAGCGGCTACGTAAACAATATCAGGGTTGGTCGGGTGGATAATGATTCGGGAAATATGTTGCGTTTTTTCCAAGCCCAATTTGATCCATGTTTTCCCTGCATCGTTGGATTTGTACATACCATCTCCATAAGAGGTCATGACACCTCTTGGTGCATGCTCCCCCATACCGCAATACACAATATGAGGATTGGACTGAGACACAGCGACAGCACCTACGGAACCCATGTCAAAAAAACCGTCCGAAATGTTTTCCCATTTTCCTCCGGCATTGGTGGTCTTCCAAAGTCCGCCACCTGTAGTTCCCATATAATAGGTAAGCGGGTCGCCCACAACACCACTTGCCGTTACGGAACGTCCGCCCCTAAACGGTCCGATGTTCCTAAATTTCATGGGTTCAAAATAATCGTTGGCCGTCTGTGCAAATGAGAGCGTGCCGAATAGGGCACTTAGCAATAGAAGCAGTCCTTTTTTCATGGTGATGGCTGATTTATATTATGGAATATGTACTGAATGCAATGAAAAGAGAGTGTTTAAAAAGCTCGTTATCTGTCAGTTCGAGCGCAGTCGAGAACCTAAAGCAGGTTGATAATCAATAGGTTTCGACTGCGCTCAACCTGACAAATTCAAACTTTTGTTGCTTTTTATACACCCTCATTCTGTTTATTCTTCTATGCTCAAATAATTTAATTTGAGTTGGTTGAACTCTTCGTTGAAAGCTGAAATTTCCTCGTCGACCAAGGTGTCAAAAGCTTCCAATTGCTCATTTATTTTGCCCGACATTTCATTTTTAACAGCAATATCCTGTTCCGTTGGAGGAAAATCGTCAATGGAGACCAGGCTGTTCAAATGTGCCAACTTGTTGGTCAACTTTATGGGGAAGTTCAAAGGGTCTTGACGACTTCTGTTTTTGGTCTGATACAGTTCTTTTTCAATTGAACTGAATTCTTCCTTCATCTTTTTGGCCTTCTCCACCAAAGCTTTTGTTGATTCATCATCCTTGTACTTTTTGATGAATTCATCCAACTTGCCATTGATGGCCCTGATTTTTTTGATGGACTGATGCGCCCTGTCCACGGTTTCGTTCACCTCGGTGATGAAATCGTACTGTTTTTGCATATCGGACACCGTAACTTCTGCCCTTGGATCGGGAAGAATGGTAAAGTTCTCCGTTTGATCGGTCCCGTTCACGTTCAAACTGACTTTGTAAGTTCCGGGAACTGCTTTGGGGCCGCTTAGGTTGGCCCACCACAAAATCATGCCGTCCAATCTTTCAGCTCCTTTACCGCGGGTGTCCCAAACATAGGTGTTCCCTCCTTTTTTGGCCTCCAGTTTTTTGTCTTTTTCCTTGGCGTAGGTGCTGTAAGTGGCCAAAGTATCCCCGTTCATTTTGGTATAGGTCAAGGCAATGCTGTCCTTTTCGGAGAAATCTTTCAGGTAAAAATGGGTTATCACTCCGTTGGCCAAGTTTTCACCTTCTGTTTTTGATGGTTTCCTCGCAGCTCTACCTTTGGTACGGTAACTGTCCCTTGGTTTGTACAAAATAGCATCCGCAGATTTTGTGGCATCATCCAATTGGTGCAACACGGTAAGGTCATCAATCACCCAAACACTTCTACCTTGGGTGGCTACGATCAAGTTATCGTCTTTAATGGTCAAATCTGTAATGGGAACAATGGGCAAGTTCAACTGAAACTTCTCCCAATTGGCTCCATCATTAAAAGAGATGTACATACCGGTTTCCGTACCTGCATACAACAGCCCTTTTCTTTTCGGGTCTTCCCTTAGGACACGCGTAAAGTGTTCATCTTCGATCCCATCGGTGATTTTGGTCCAAGTTTGACCGTAATCGGTGGTTTTGTAAAGGTATGGAGCAAAATCCCCCAACTTATAACGCGTAGCAGCTACGTAGCAAGTCCCTTCATCAAAAGCGGAAGGTTCAATGCTGTTGATCATGTTCCATTCGGGCATATTTGGTGGTGTAACATTTTCCCAAGTTTGACCACCGTCTTTGGTCACATGAATCAATCCATCATCACTGCCCACCCACAATAATCCTTCTTTTAAAGGACTTTCGTTCGCTGCGAATATGGTACAATAATATTCCACACTGGTATTATCCTGTGTAATGGGTCCGCCACTGGACACCAATTTTGTAGGATCATTTCTAGTTAAATCTCCACTCAACAACTCCCAGCTCTGACCTTCGTTGGTGCTCATATGCACGTGGTTGGAAAAGGTGTACAACTTATTGGGGTCGTGTTTACTGAACATGATTGGGAAGTTCCACTGAAAACGGTACTTCATCCCTTCGGCCCCGTGGCCCATGGGGTTATCTGGCCAAACATTCACCGCTCTGGCTGTATTTTTAGCATGGTTTACCCTGGTCAATAATCCACCGTAGCTACCTCCATAAACAATATCGTCATTGGTTGGGTCCACGGCAATATGAGCGGATTCACCACCGGCAGTTTCTTCCCAATCATCCTCTCCTATGGAACCATCATCGCTTCTGTAATTGATTCTTAGGGTGGAGTTATCTTGCTGTGCCACATAAATTCTGTATGGGAAGGCATTATCTGTAGTAACCCTATAAAACTGTGCTGTGGGTTGGTTGTGGTAGGTACTCCAGGTTTCGCCACCATCATAACTTACTTGGGCACCCCCATCATCGGCCATGATCATGCGATCGGAATCTTCTGGAGCGATCCAAAGGTCGTGGTGATCACCGTGCGGTGCATTGGAAGATTCAAAAGTTTTTCCTCCATCCGTACTTTTATGATAACTCACATTCAGTACATAAACTACATCTTCATCATTGGTGTCAGCATACACTCGGGTATAGTACCAAGCGCGCTGTCTTAAACTTCTGTCACTATTTACAAGAGACCAAGTTTTTCCTGCATCTTCCGAGCGGTACAAGCCTCCTTCTTCTTTGTTTTCTACCATGGCCCAGACCCTATTGCTGTTTTGGGGCGAAACGGCCACACCGATAATTCCTAACGTATCGGTCGCGAAACCTTCGTTGTTGGAAATCTCTGTCCATGTTTCTCCGCTATCGGTACTTTTCCATAGCGCAGAACCTTCTCCACCACTGTTCAAACTATAGGGAGTTCGTTCAATTCTCCATGTAGATGCATATAAAATTCTTGGATTGTTCGGGTCAAAAGTTAAATCAACCGCTCCAGCCATATCGTTGGCAAAAAGCACTTTTTTCCATGACTCACCACCATCCGTACTTTTATAAACACCTCTTTCTTCGGTGGGCTTGTATAAATTGCCCATTACAGCCGCATAAACAATATCGGCATTTTCGGGGTGAACTCTCATTCGGGAAATATGACGGCTTTTGTCCAAGCCCAAAGATTTCCAGGTTTTTCCAGCATCCTCTGTTTTCCAAACGCCATAGCCCGATGAAACATTGCCGCGAACGGTTTGTTCTCCTCCACCTACGTAAATCACATTGTGGTCACTTTGTGCCACCTCAACGGCACCGATACTGCCTCCAAAGTAACCGTCGGAAATATTTTCCCAGGTACGGCCTCCATCGGTAGTTCTCCATACACCACCGCCCGTAGCTCCAAAATAATATAAATTAGGTTCTCCCGGCACTCCGGCAACAGTTCCGGAACGGCCTCCACGAAAAGGACCGATCAATCGGTATTCCAAACTTGAGTACAGTTCTTCGGGGTATTCCGGTGTACTCTGTTTTTTGTTCCTGCGCTGGGAATGCATGGGGGTAATAAACAATGTGGCGGTAAGCAAGAGCATACCAATTTTGAAAAAGCAAATCTTCATTTTTTAAAGTGTTGAGTTAGTCAGCCTTAAAAGTAGTGAAAAAGCAACAAAAAAGTTATCCAATATTTTGTACTTTAACCCGGCATATAAAAAATCAAAAACTAACCCATGCTCAAATTTTTAAGGTTCGCCATCCTTATTTTGGCGATAACAGCTTGTAAAAACCAATCAAACAAAAAAGAAAAAACAGCAGCCACCGAAACCGCAGAGAAAATATCCGAATGGACCTACCTTTTTGATGGCACCAGTTTAGAAGGCTGGCGGGGCTATAATATGGACTCCCTCCCTCCCGGATGGACAATAAAAGACAGCGTCCTCACTTTTGATACCGAACTGGGACTTGAACAAGATTACACCGGTGGGGAAGACATTATTTACGGCGCCGAAGAGTTCGATAATTTTGAACTCTATCTGGAGTGGAAAATACCCGAAGGAGCCAATAGCGGGATTTTTTATCATGTAAAAGAAGGATATGATGGGCCTCCCGAGGTGTCACCCGAATATCAAATAATAGATGATGAAAACTATGCCGACATCCACGACCTCACCGGGTACAACTCGCAATTTGGTGCCAAGCACCCTGAACTGCTTCAAGACTGGCAGAAAACAGGAGCCGATTATGCCATGCATACGGCGGACGAATCACAGAAACAACTGAATCCCGTAGGGGAATGGAACTCCTCCAAAATCGTGTTCACGCCCGAAAAGGTGGAGCACTGGCTCAACGGTAAAAAATTATTGGAATTTGTACCGTGGTCAGAAGATTGGAAAGCCAAAAAGAATTCAGGAAAATGGGACAATACACCCGACTACGGAAAATATAAAACGGGCTACATTGCTTTGCAGGACCATGCAAGCCCAATTTGGTTCAGAAACATAAAAATTAAAAAACTATAACCTCCAGACCATGAACAAAAGAGAATTTATCAAGAAAAGTAGTGTGGGAGCACTCGGAATTATGTTTGCCCCATCAATATTAAAGGCGGGCTTCCCAAAAGAAAAACTAAGAACGGCCCACATTGGGGTCGGTAATATGGGAATGGAGGATTTAAAGGCGGTCTCATCCCACGAAGCTGTAGAAGTAATCGCTCTTTGCGATGTAGATGCCATTAACCTATCCACTGCCCATAAAATGCACCCGGGAGCGCGTATCTTTTTTGATTACCGTGCCATGTTGGAAGAAATGGGGGACGAGATTGACGCCGTTATCGTTTCCACACCAGACCATACCCATGCGCCAGCTTCGTTGATGGCCATGAATATGGACAAGCCCGTATATTGTCAAAAACCATTGACCCACTATGTGTCCGAATCCAGAGAGATGAAAAAAGTAGCGGCCGAAAAAGGATTGATTACTCAAATGGGTATTCAAGTACATTCCTTTTATGATTATAAACTGGCCACTCTTTTGATTCAATCCGGCATTATAGGAAAAGTACATACCGTACATGCATGGTCCCCTAAAAACTGGGGATATGATGGGCCCTTGCCCGAAGGTGAAGACCCAGTTCCAGATCAATTGGATTGGAACCTTTGGTTGGGCACCTCCAAAAAAAGGCCTTATAAAGATGGAATGTATCACCCTGGAAATTGGAGAAAATTGATGGATTACGGCTGCGGTACCTTGGGCGATATGGGCGTTCATATTTTTGATACTCCATATAACGCATTGGAGCTGGATGTACCCAGAACCATTATGACGCAATGTCGACCCAGCAACGGCTTCGGTTTTCCAGAAAACAACACTGTTACTTATGAGTTCCCCGGTACAAAACACACGGGCAAATCCCTAAAATGGATTTGGTACGATGGGCCAGGCGTCCCAGACATGCACGAAGACCTTATGTTGCCGGGCATGGAAATGAAAAAAGACAATAAATCTGCCGACAAGGCTGATAAAAATAGTATTTCCTTGGATGCAGGAGTAGCGGGTGAAAACGAATTGCCGGAACAGGGTGCGATGTTCGTTGGTGAAAAAGGGCGTTTGCTCTTGCCTCACTTTATGCAATTGCCAAAGAAAATACGAAAAGGGAAATACGTGGACATCTCCAAAGAGATCGCCAAGGTTTCTGAAGAGCATAATTTGGGAGAACCCATCCGAAATTATGGCACGGAAGGTCCTAAGCACTATCACCAATTTGTGGATGCATGTTTGGGCAAGGACACCACTACCGCGCCTTTTGATTATGCGGCAAGATTGACGGAAACCATTTTGTTAGGCACCATTGCAGGTCGTTTCCCTGGTGAAACCTTGCATTGGGATGCAGAAACCGCCCAATTCAAAGAAGAAAAGGCCAATAAATATTTGGCGGGGGATTATCGTGATTTTTAAAAAAAATAAACGTTTTTTATGCCCTCCAAACAAGAATATTGGCTTAGTGGTCCCATACCAGATGTACCCGCCCTGTTACAACCTGCCGCACATGCACTGTTGCAATCCGTGCGGGAGGTAAAACAGTATGCGTTGGATTTTCCCGAGGATAAACTTTGGGAAAAACCATATGACAGGGCTTCGGTTGGGTTCCACCTAAAACATTTGACGGGCGTGTTAGACAGGTTACTGACCTATGCCAAGGAAGAAAGCCTAATGGATGAACAATTCCAATACCTAAAAAACGAGGCTAATGGGGAAGATGTACCATCATCCCAAAAGTTGATTTTGGATTTTGAGCACAAAGTGGATGAAGCATTGGCATATTTTAAAAACATCCCCGAAACTACACTTACGGATGAACGTTTTGTAGGAAGAAAAAAGCTGCCCACCACAGTGATTGGATTACTTTTTCATGCGGCCGAACACAGTCAACGCCATGTGGGACAGTTGTTAGTGACGGTTAGCGTTTTAAAAGGTCAATAATTGGGTTGTCGCAGCTATCCTGGTAAATTTGGTCACGAAGTAGATGGGAACCGGACTTGTTGGAAGCCCCAACAAAACCTTCAAAGTGAGATGAAAAGCGATGCTTTAACTTCAAAAGCAATGAGGTTTTGACAGTCTTCTCTTACAGCGTTTACCCACGAAAATAGCGGGCTTCCAGCTGATTAATGTTATAAAAGTGTGCTATCACCCCCAATTTTTTAACAGTCACAACATTAATTTCACAACTTCTTTTCCATGGATTAGTTTCGAAAGATCATGAAAAAGATAGAAATCAGTCATTTGTCAATTGTTCTAAGCCTATTTGGGGGGATGTTAATAACTCCTGTAGGTATAAATGCCCAAAAAGCAGCCCCCTGTAGCTATGGATGACACCTATAACGCAGGTTTGAACAGTACACTAAACATTCTGGCTTCAACCGGTTTGCTCAATAATGATTCCGATGCCAATGGAAATGGCACCATGAGTGTGCAAACCACCCCTATAGTAGATGTCTCTTCAGGAGTTCTGAATCTAAACAGCGATGGTAGTTTTGACTACACCCCAAATCCAGGATTCGTTGGAAGTGACAGCTTTACCTATCGCGTATGCGACAACGGCTCCCCTAGTGAGGTAGTTTCCCGTTTTGATTTTGACACCCCAACAATTACAACGGCAACAATTGGTCCAGATGCCACATCGGTCAATCCAAATGCAGCACAAACAGGTTGTGGGATTCATTTTCCCACAGGATCGGGCGGCTCCACAGGTTTTGATATCGTAGTGCCCAATTCTTCAGGTATTTTTGATTTTACCAGCTTTGCAGTTTCTTTCGAATACCAGGACCAAGAAAGTCAAGCCGATATTGTTACCGCGGGCAATTTCAGAATCTATCATTTTAGACCCAATGAGATGGGATTGGAAATTGACGTAATTAACTCCGTGACCGGTCTTACCGAGACCTTTACCCAAGATTTTGGAAATTTTTTGAGTGGAAACAATCCTTACACCGTGGCATATGATGAAACTACCGGGGAAGTCACTTACACGGCAAACGGAAGTTCAACGGTTTATGCTGTAGCTCCCCCAAATTCTCCTTTGGACAGTAGTTCGGCCACAGATATCGTAATTGGTGAGCGTATGGATGGTTCGGGCTCTTCATCGCCTTCAATCTGTAGTATGGAGTTTGTGGACAACAGCATACTTTGTGACGAAGCAGATGTAACCCTCAGTGTTCTTGCCACAATAATCACTAACAGGAAAATAACCTACAGGGTCAATTCAAATTAGCCTCTTGTTACAGATTGCTTAAGCGCCATTCTTTGACTTACACTTTAAGCTCCAACAAAGACTCAAACGAGACATATTGCAACGCTTTCTCGTGTGTAGCTTCCAATATCACAGGTGGGGCCACACCCTCCAAATAGGCTTCTCTCCAACGCGAAACACAAAGACACCATTTATCCCCAGCCTTCAACCCGGGAAATTGAAAGTACGGTATAGGGGTTATCAGGTCGTTCCCTTTACTTTTGGAGAATTGCAAAAACTCTTCCGTCATTATAGCACATACCACATGTTTTCCCGTGTCATCAGTACCGGTCTTACAGAAACCATCTCTATAATAGCCCGTTTTTGGCGTTAGACAGCAGGACTGAAGTGGTGATCCAAGTACATTTTTATCCATAGTACCTTAAAAATAATTTAAGCTGAGCAGTTTGTAACATTATTATCACTTTTTCTACAAATGAAATACAAGCATTCATCATTTTTTATAGCTTTAAGCAGATAACAATTAAACACTATACCCATGGATATTTTTGGAAAAATAAAGGAAAAACTCAGCAATGAGTTTATCGATATTGTTGAGTGGCTGGATTATACGGACGATACCATTGCGTATCGTTTTGAGCGCTATCAAAATGAAATAAAGAACGGTGCCAAACTAATTGTTCGCGAGGGGCAGACCGCCGTTTTCATCAACGAAGGGCAACTGGCCGATGTGTTTGGGCCCGGAACTTACGACCTCACCACACAAAACTTACCTATACTTTCAACCTTAAAAGGTTGGAAATATGGTTTCAACTCTCCTTTCAAAGCCGAGGTGTATTTTGTGAACACCCATCTCTTTACCGATGAAAAATGGGGAACAAAAAGTCCTATTACTTTAAGTGATGACCGTTTTGGTCTAGTGGAAATCCGAGCTTTCGGAACCTATGCTTTTAAAATTTCCGATGCTGGAAAGTTTATAAAAGATATTGTTGGGACTGATAGCAACTTTACCAATTTTGAAATCAACGAGCACTTAAAAAGTTTGATTGCCACGCGATTCACGAATACCGTTGGGCAAGCCAATTTGCCTATTGAACTATACGCTGCCAATACAACCGAGCTTTCGGATACCTGCCGCGAGGTAATGTCACCCGAGTTCGAAAGCGTGGGTATTTCCTTGGAAAAATTCTATATCGAGAATGTCTCCATGCCGGAAGATCTCAAAAAAGAAATCTTTGAGTACAGCCGCATCGATAAGCTTGATTTGGAGAAATTGACCAAATTCAAAACGGCCAAGGCCATCGAGGCTGCCGCACAAAACGAAGGAGGAACCGCTGGTGCCGGAATGGGAATGGGAATGGGCTTTGTACTGGCCCAACAAATGGGCGGCATGATGGGCGGAAACGCTCAAGCAGCCCCACAACAAGCTGGGCAACCTTCGGGTGGAGCAGTACCTCCACCAATGCCTGCACAAACGATGTATTTTTACGCTTCCAACGGGACACAACACGGCCCTGTGAGCTTTGAGCAAATGCAATCCCTGTTTGCTTCACGAACCATTAACCGCGATAGTTTGGTATGGAAGCAGGGAATGTCCACATGGATGGCATTGAAAGAAGTGGGAGAATTAAAATCATTCTTGGGGGGCAATACTCCGCCTCCACTGCCAACAGAATAGTTTTAAACTGTCATACTGAACTGTTGTTTCGAGCATAGTCGAGAAACCAGTGAAGTATATCTGTTAATTTCACTTTTTAATCGTATATGAGTGAGATTCTTCGTTTCACTCAGAATGACAAATAAGCAATTGGAAGAACAAAAAATCCAAAAGACCGAACTGAAAAAGGCCTGCACCAATTGTGGGGCAGAACTCAAGTACAAGCCTGGCACCACAAGTATCAGTTGTGAGTATTGTGGCCACCAAGAGACCATTGCCGTGGACGAAAGTGGGTTTGAAGAATTAGAGCTACACCCTTTTTTACAGGAAATGGGCGCACAAAAGCACAGTGAGGAAATCTCAATGTTGCATTGCAAAAATTGCGGTGCCGACCAACATGTGGAAGAAAACTACAAATCCCTCCACTGCGTGTATTGCGGTCAGCCTTTGGTAATAGAAGACGCCTACAAAGAAAATTGGATCTTGCCCGGTGCAGTACTCCCTTTTCAAATTGATAAAAAACAATCCTTTATCATTTTTAAGAAGTGGGTAAAGGGTTTATGGTTTGCACCGAACAACTTAAAAAAAGCCTCTTTAGACCCTCAATTTACCAAAGGTCTTTATCTGCCCTATTGGACTTTTGATGCGCAGCTCTACGCCTCCTACACCGGTCAGCGTGGCGAATATTATTATGAAACCAAAAGAGTTCGAAATGCCAACGGAAAAATGGTGACCCAAAGGGTCAGGAAAACCAGGTGGTATCCCGCATCGGGACAGGTTTCGGGATTTGTGGACGATACATTGATCAAAGCTTCGCACCAAAAAACTGGAAGAATTCCAAGTAAAATTGCATTTTGGGATTTGAAAAAGCTTCAACCGTTCAACAGTGGATTTTTATCTGGATTTGTTACCGAAAAATATACCATCCCTTTAAAAGATGGTCATTTACACTCCAAAGAGGTGGCAAAGGGCATTGCAGATTCTTGGTGCAGACGCGATATTGGCGGCGACACCCAGCGTGTACTTTCTATGGATATGAAATTGTCCGAAGAAACCTTTAAACATATTTTGTTGCCTGTTTACGTAAGTGCCTATCGCTACAATGGGAAGGAATACAATTTTTTTATTAATGGAGAGAATGGCCAAATTTCGGGCACACGACCTTATAGTTTTTGGAAAATCTTCTTTACTGTTCTAGTAGCACTTGTGGTTATTGGGGTTATTGTTTTTCTTTCAAAAAAATAAAAATCAATAATGAAAAAGCTTCTATTACTTTTACTTCTAATATCCATTTCTTCTTGTGCACAAAACGGAAAAATTATTTCGAAGGAACCTCTTGTCCTTTCCGATTCCATAAAAATACGGTTAGCCAAAGGAGTACCTCATCTAGATTCCATTCAATTCTCCGAAATAACCTATCTATCGGATGGTTTAAAGGTTACCGGATACATTGCCGAGCCAAAAAAAGAAGGTGTTTATCCCTGTATCATCTCAAATCGTGGCGGCAATAGAGATTTTGGGAAGTGGACACCTTTGAGTATTGGTTTTTTTATGGGTAAAATGGCCGGCTGGGGATATGTAGTGATTGCCAGTCAATATCGGGGCAATGATGGTGGTGAAGGATTGGAACAGTTTGGTGGCGATGATGTAAACGATGTATTGAATTTAGTTCCTGTTTTGAATCAACTGCCAAAGGCAGATACAACTCGAGTGGGTATTGAAGGTGGTAGTCGAGGTGGAATGATGACCTATTTGGCCATAAAAAAGTCATGTGAATTTAAAGCTGCCGTCGTTGTTGCAGGATTGGCCGATGCCCATCTCAATATTAAAAACAGACCCGAAATGGAAGAACATGTATTTTCTGAATTGGTTCCCAATTATTTAACGGATAAAGAAAACCAGTTAAATCAGAGGTCCGCCGTACTATGGGCTGATGAAATGTGCAAGACAACACCGCTTCTAATTATGCACGGTAGTGCTGATTGGCGGGTTTCTTCTGAAGAATCTCTAAATCTAGTGAGTAAATTGTATAAGTACAAGCACCCAACAAGATTTATACTATTTGAGGGTGCAGATCACGGTATTCGAGAATTTCGTGACGATGTATTCTATGAAATGAAGCGACATTTTGACCTTTACCTTAAGGATGAGCACCCACTTCCTGATATGGAGCCCCACGGCAGGTAATCTTTACCTCAATCCAAGAACACCAAACAAACCGGATTAGGGTGTTCTACTTCATTTAAAAATGTCAATTTTCCTTGTTGCCCATCTCTTTTGAAGATGGCAATGTTGCTCGTTTTTTTGTTGGCCACCAGTAAAAATTCACCCGTTGGGTCCATGGAAAAATTCCGGGGCCAATCACCGTGAACTGATTCTCTTCCCACCAATTCCAATTGACCTGAATTCCCGTCAACTTCAAAAATTACGATGGTGTTTTCCCCACGGTTGGATCCATACAAAAATTTGCCGTCAGGTGAGAGATGAATGTCGGCACAAAAGCTTTCCCCGTCAAAATCCGCAGCCAAAGTTGAAACTACCTGAATTTCGTCGTATTTGCCGTCAACATCTTTTTCCAAAACAGAAATAGTACTGTTCAACTCGTTGATGACATATAACAATTGTCCACCTTTACCAAAGGTAAAATGGCGGGGGCCTGCTCCATCTTCAAACGGTATTGATGCTTGTTCCGTGGGCACAAAGCTATCCCCTTGTTGAGTATACCGCTTTATGGCATCCAATCCCAAATCCGTTACCATAAGTCCATCAACATTGAACTGTGCCATATGCGCATGCGAAGTTTTCACGGAGTCCAATTTTTTATGATCAATGATTTGTGGTTCATCTGCCAACGAACCATCAGTATTTAATGAAAATAAGGCCACATTGCCCCCTGTGTAATTTGCAACGGCCAAATATCCATCCCCTGAAAGGGAAACATGACAAGGGTGTGCTCCTTGGGTTCCCATACTATTTTGAAGCTTCAAAACGTCCTTCTTTAAACTAAAGGCAGTAACACCACCTCCCAAGCTATCAAAATCAGCCGTTTCTTGAACAGCGTAGAGATTCTTTTTATCATCAGAAATGGCCAAATAAGATGGGTTTGTCAATTTGGCTGCAAGTTTTTGATTGGATAATTCACCTGTGTTTGCATCAAAAGTATAGGTGTAAATGCCCTCGCTATCGCCATCGGTATAAGTTCCAACAAATAGGGTGTGCATAGATTTTTCTTCAGGTTTTTCAGCGCAAGCGATTGCTAAAGCAGCAGCCACGCCCGCTAGAATAATTTTTTTCATGGTTGTTTAGTTAGGTCGCCCAAATTAAACATTCTAAATCAAAATCGAGCTGTTTAGGACAGTTCGCTCCTGATTTCTTTTTGAAGAAAAATTCCCGTGACAATGGTAGAAAGCACATCAGCAATACAAAATGAGAGCCACACGCCTATTTCGCCCATAAAATTGGGTAAGATTAAAATCAAAGGGATAAAAAAGAACCCTTGACGGGTCAATGTTAGCAATAGTGCTGGAATCGCTTTTCCAATGGCCTGAAAATAGGCTGCCCCGATCAATTGTATGGCAATGATCGGTGTTGCGGCAAAAACCAGTCGCATAGCCAAGGGTATGTGCTGCAACACAAAATTATTGGCTTCGAGTTCTTCTGCGGATAATTCTGGTCGATCACTTAAAAACAAGGAGGCAATTTCCGAAGGAAAAACCATAAGCACCACAAAAACAATGGTTGCCATCAAGGCGGCATATTTAATGGCCGTGTAGATGGATTGCTTTACCCGGTCGTATTTTAGCGCACCATAATTATAGCCGGCAATCGGCAAAAAGCCTTGTGTGACCCCAAAAACGGGGAATAGGGCAAACATCAGCATTCGGCCGATAATAGCATACACAGCTACCATGGCCTCTCCGCCCAAATTGAACAATATATTGTTCATCAATAAATACGTAATGCTGGTTACCGCTTGTCGGGCCAAGGTAACAAATCCCAAGGAACCGATCTCTCGAAGAATAGGACGGTCCAGCCCAAAATGGGAAACATCGATCTTTAGTTCGGAGTTGTCTGATAAAAAGAAATAAAACACATAGAAAAAACAGAGCAGATAGCCTACCGTAGTGGCCCATGCGGCTCCGTGCATACCCCAATCGAATACATAAATAAAAATATAATCCATCAATAGGTTTCCCACAGATGGAATGATCATGGCAATCATAGCAAATCGAGGTTTGCCCTCAGCGCGGATTACTGAGTTTCCCATCATACAGAGCGCCAAAAAGGGAACTCCGTACAAAATGATGGTGTAATAGATTTTGGCGGGTTCAAAAATGGAGCCTTTACCGCCAAAAGCAGGAATCAGGCTGTCTACAAAGTAAAGTCCAAGGGCTACCATGGATATGGTGACCACCAAAGTCAATGTAATCTGATTCCCAAAGGTTTTAAGGGCCTTTTCCCGATTATTGGCACCCAGTGCCCTCGAAATTATACTGGAACCACCGATACCAATGGCCATTCCCAAGGCCGCAATAAAAAAGGATACCGGTAGCACTACGTTAATCGCAGCAATGGCAATGGAACCAATCCAGTTTCCCACAAAAATGGAGTCCACCAATACGTTTAGCGACATCACCAAAATACCAATGGAAGCGGGTACGGCCTGTTTGACCAGTAATTTCCCAATGGGTTCCTGCCCAAGTTCTTCGGAGGTTATTTTGGCCATACCAGCGGTATTCTTCGGTTTTAGGTTAAGGTGAAAGGTAAATCTATTTCAAAGCTACAATGCATTGACCAAACTATCTTTCTACTGTTCTTTTTTTTAATGAAATTTATCGAATATGAGTTTCGGGCAAAGCATCTTTTTCTTCCCATTCCTTGATCCATTTGGCCATCAATTCGGCCCAGTCATCACGATCGTTCAAACAAGGTACGTGGATGTAATCGCCGCCACCTGCTTCTTCGAACTGCTCTTTTCCTTCCATGGCGATTTCCTCCAAGGTCTCCAAACAATCACTTACAAAGGCCGGGGTAATAACGGCCAATTTTTTGATGCCTTCGTACCCCAATCGTTCGAATTCTTTATCGGTGAAGGGTTGCAACCATGGATCGCTTCCTAACCTTGATTGGAACGAAGTGCTTACCTTATCCTCTGGCAAGCCCAATTCTTTTTTGACCAATTCGGTGGTATCGTAGCACTGATGACGGTAGCAGGTGTGGTGCGCCACAGAGTTTGTTTTGCAGCACTCGCCATTCAATTGGCAATGGAATTTCGTAGGGTCCGATTTTCTGATATGTCTTTCAGGGATTCCGTGATAGGAAAAAAGGATATGATCGTAATCAAATCCCTTTAATCCTTGAGCAATACTTTTTGATAAAATTTTGATGTAATCCGGATTGCTGTAAAAAGCGGGCAACGTGGTCAAGTGCATTTCAGGAAAATCTTGCTGTTGCACTTCCAGTGCTTTTACCACAACCGTTTCGTAGGATGACATGGCATAATGCGGGTACAAGGGCACCAAAAAAACCTCATCTACACCTTTGCCCTTCAATTCCTGCAATCCTTCCTTGATGGACATAGAGCCGTAGCGCATACCCAATGCAATTGGGAGGTCGATATGCTTTTGTACTTTTTCCGCGAATCTTTTGGAAATTATAATCAACGGAGAACCTTCATCCCACCAAATTTTGGAATAGGCCTCTGCGGATTTCTTGGGACGGGTGTTCAAGATAATGCCTCGAACTATAATGTTTCTGAGCACAGGGTTTACATCGATAACGCGTTCGTCCATCAAAAATTCATCCAAATACGGCTTAACATCTTTGGCGGTTGGGCTATCTGGCGACCCCAAATTGACCAATAAAACTCCTTTTTTCACGGCTTTTTAGTTTAGAGCGCTAAAATACAACACGAAGTGGACATCACCTTTTCCTCATCAAAATACTTTCTTATGATGAAATAATGATTCTCGATTTTGTTTAAGCTTTCTGTTGCCCTTGTGCATTTCTGCCTTATTTTTGAGATATGGAGTCCTTTTACGATAATGTTTCCAAAGAATCTCTCATTTATTTGGGCATGGCCCTGCTTGTGCTCGTTATCCTTTATTGGGTCACTTCAATCATAATGAAACGTTTGGGAAAGAATCCCAAATACTTGCTGCCCAAAAGTGCCTTTAAACGATTGGCATTTCCATTAATTTTGATTTTTGTCTCCGTTCTGCTTCGAATGAAAGCGCTACGGGACATTCTCAACCTGGAAGACGCAGCCTATTGGTTTAAAAAAGCCAGTACAATTCTCTTCATTTTTGCTATGGCCTGGGTGATGATCGCTTTGCTAAAAATCATTAAAAAGGCAGTTATTCAAAATTATGACATTGGAGAGGTGGACAACCTGAAGGCACGAAAGGTATACACGCAGTTCACTATTCTAGAACGTATTTTTATTTTCATCATAATTCTGTTGGCCACGGGCTTTATGCTGATGAGCTTTGAAGAAATCCGCGAAGTGGGCATCAGTATTTTTGCCTCTGCGGGTGTAGCCGGAATCATCATCGGATTTTCGGCACAGCAGTTTATTGGGACTATTTTGGCGGGTATCCAAATTGCCATTGCCCAACCCATAAAACTGGATGATGTGGTAATCGTGGAAGGCGAATGGGGCCGCATCGAGGAAATTACGCTTACTTATGTTGTGGTGAGTATTTGGGACAAAAGACGTTTGATCGTGCCCACGCCCTATTTTATCAACCAACCGTTCCAAAACTGGACCAAGACCTCCTCTGAACTACTGGGTACGATATTTTTATATGTGGACTACAATGTTCCGTTCGATAAAATCAGGGAAGCGCAAACCGAAATTTTGAACAATACCGATCTCTGGGACGGCAAGGTGAATGTGGTTCAAGTCACCGACACCAAGCCCAATTATGTGGAGATACGAACCTTGGTAAGCTCCAAAGATTCCCCGACGGGTTGGGATTTACGGGTTCATGTCCGCGAGAAACTTATTGAATATTTACAAGAAAATTATCCCGAGAGCATTGCGAGAACTACGCGATTGACGGTTGAACAAAAGAATGGAAACAATGATGAAACATAAATTAGTTACTCTTTTTTTTATTTTAGGAGTTTTTGTCAATGCACAAAAAATCACATGTTCCTCTGAGGACAAGTCCCTTTTTGAAACCAAAATCTCCGATTTGGAGCAAACAAAAGCATCAAACTTAGGCGATACCATAGCTTTGGTAGGGCAATCCTTTCTGGGAACACCTTATGTGGAGAAAACCCTTGAGGTTGGCGATACGGAAACCTTGGTGGTGAATTTTGGCGGGCTGGATTGTACCACCTTTGTAGAAAATGTGCTGGCCTTCAGCTTGATGCTTCAAAACCAACAGACAACTTTTGAAAGTTTTACTGAAAATTTAGAGACCGTTCGGTATAGAAATGGGAAGTTGGATGGGTATCCTTCTCGTCTCCACTACTTTACCGAATGGATTCGCAACAACGAGAAAAAGGGATTGGTAAAAGATATCACTGCTGAACTGGGTGGTGTGGAGCTGGAAAAACCCATCAATTTTATGGGAACGCACCGCAATCTGTACCCATTTTTGGCCAGCGACGAGAATTTTGAAGCGATGTTGACGGTAGAAAAGGAACTTGCCAAGGAAGAACTTTGTTATTTGCCACAGGACCAAATTGAAAGCAAGGAACACCTGATTAAGTCGGGAGACATTCTTGCTTTGGCCACCTCCATAAAAGGATTGGATGTTACCCATACGGGAATTGCCATCCATCAACCTGATGGAAGACTGCATTTATTGCACGCATCGAGCAAAAATGGTGAAGTGGAAATCTCTGAATTACCTTTGGCAGATTATCTCAAAAACATCAAAAGTAATATTGGGATTATTGTGGCGAGACCAAACTTAATTTCGTTTTAAACACCATTCAATCGCTCCCAAAAGGTGTTGACGGAACATAGGTTCGTCATAAGAATCTTCGGTATGGCCTCCCCCGGTATAAAAAGCCCTTCCACCATCAAACTCGTGATACCAAGCAATAGGGTGGTTGGAACCATTGGTACCTCCTTCATAGCTGCTCTCATCCAAATTAAGCAAAATAGTAGTATTGGAACTTAGGTTTTTGTAGTTGTACCATTCATCGGTCCTTGGCCACGAATCTGAGAGGTGTTCGGTTGATGGGTGGGCTTTGCTTACTACATCTATTGTTGCATCACGAACATTCGGGTCGCTGGGATGAGAATCAAAATAGCCTCCAACTAATTTTCCGTACCAAGGCCAGTCATATTCTGTGTCAGCGGCAGCGTGGACGCCCAAGAATGCGCCACCTTCTTTAATGTAGGATTCAAATGCCCTTTGCTGTGCATCGTTTAACACATCCAATGTGGTGTTCAAAAACACCACCAATTTATAGTTTTGAAGGTTTTGGGAAGTAAAGTCTCCCCCCGACTCTGTCTGCAAGGCAATGAACCCGTTTTGACGTCCCAATTCCCTCAAGGTTTGCACTCCTTTCTCGATGGATTTATGCCTCCAACCCTCGGTTTTGGTAAATATCAAAATCAATTCGGGCATTTTTGGGTTTTCAGTTTCCTTTGCAGGTTCTTCTTGTGCACATGCACCAATTACACAGCAAAAAGTCAATAACAGAACAGTAAATTTCATAGGTATAATTTTACACGTTTGAAGTTAAGTATTTTTTGGGTGTGGTGCCGAACTTCTTTTTAAAGGAAGCAATAAAATGACTAGCGGTGCTGTATCCCACTTTTAACCCAACTTCATTTACGTTATACTTCCCAGTTTCCAACATTTTACGGGCATATTCCATTTTATAATCGAACAAAAACCCAAAGACGGAGTCACCATAAATCTGTTTAAACCCTTCTTTCAGCTTTTTAAGGCTCAACCCTACTTCTTGCGATAGTTCTGCCAATGTTGGTGGCTCGGACATTCGGGATATCATAATTTCCTTTGCCATTCGAATACGGCGCACGTTGTCCTCATCGGCTAAATATGGACATTGTTCCAAATCGGCATCTTCGGTTTTGTTGAAATAAAGAGAAATCAGTTCGTAGACCTTGCCCTTTAAATATAGTTTTTTAATGGATGGGTGCAGGTTAAAATTCATTAACTGACTCAATACCACGGCAGTTGCCGGTGATACTATTTCCTGTGAGTAATATTTCTTTTCCTTGTTCTCTTCACTTAAAAAAGGTATATAATCCGCTTCATCCGAAAACAGGGAATGAAACTTCCTGATAGTCATCACTACGGACACCAACCAAGAACCTGGTGAAACCACAAGATCAAGGGGCAAATCCTTTTGGGTATTGTATAAGAGTAAGGAGTTTTCCTCGTTTACCTCCAAATAATAGTTCCCTTCGTTAAAATTGAACTTGGATTTTCCTTTTAAACAAAAGTGGAATTGAATGTAAGAGCTGTCGATATCACGTTCAATGAGTTTTGGTTCCTTGGCATCATTTTGAATTTTAAGGATATAAATCCCATCTTCGACCAAAATTTCATCATATGAACCTCTAGCGATATTTTTAATGTTAGTTTTCAATATATTTTTGCTTTTAATTAATTTAGAATCGCTCTAAATTGTGTTTTGTATTATCAAATATATCAATAATAACAATGCTTACAACCATGATCATCGAAAATAAAACATAAAATAATACCAGCAGTAATTTATAGTTCCGCTAGCGTTATTTTTTGACCTATAACCCTATTACTTTTGTCTTGCGATTTATATCCTTTATGAGGAACTACCATATTTCAAAACATAATTCCTTCTATGCCATTGGGTTGAGTTACAAGAAGGCAGATGCAGAGGTTAGAGGAAAGTTCAGTCTGGATGTTCCTGCCATTGACCATATTTTGGGCAAGGCCAAGGAAATCGGAATTGATGGTCTTTTGGCCATTTCCACCTGTAACAGGACCGAACTTTACGGTTTTGCACAACACCCTTACCAGCTCATCAAACTTCTTTGCGACGAAACCAATGGTACCGTTGAAGAATTCCAAGAGGTGGCCTATGTGTACAAAAATCACGATGCCATTTCGCACATGTTCAAAGTGGGAACTGGTTTAGACAGTCAAATTTTAGGCGATTTTGAAATCATTAGCCAAATCAAACAAGGTTTTTATCGCTCCAAAAAACAAGAAATGGCCAATCCGTTCCTAGAGCGCTTGTGCAATGCTGTGATTCAGGCCAGCAAGCGCATCAAAAACGAAACGGAACTTTCATCGGGAGCTACTTCGGTAGCATTTGCATCGGTAAAATATATTTTGGACAATGTGGACAACATTTCCAGCAAGAACATACTCTTGTTCGGAACAGGAAAAATTGGAAGAAACACCTGCGAGAATTTAGTGAAGCATTCCAACAACTCCCACATTACCTTGATTAACCGAACTCGTGAAAAAGCGGAAGACATTGCAGGCAAATTTCAATTGACCGTGAAGGATTATGGCGATCTACAAACCGAAATCCGCAAAACCGATATTCTTGTCGTGGCTACGGGAGCACAATTGCCCACTGTTTCCAAAGCCTTGATCTATCCCAAAAAACCATTATTGGTCTTGGATTTATCCGTCCCCAAAAATGTATCCGATGATGTGAAGGAATTGGACAATGTAACTTTGGTGCATTTAGACCAACTATCACAGATTACGGATGAGAACTTGGCCAAAAGAAAGGAATATGTTCCTAAAGCGGAAGCTATCATAGAAAAAGTAAAAAAGGATTTCCTGAAATGGTTGGAAACCCGCAAGTTTGCTCCAGTAATCAATGCACTCAAGGACAAACTGAACACGATGAAAACCGAGGAAATCGATTTTCAGACCAAAAAAATTGAAGGTTTTGACCAACTTCAGGCAGAAATCATCTCAGACCGGATCATCCAAAAAATCACCAAGCAGTTTGCCAACCACTTAAAGAGCAACGAGGTGGACACGGATGATAGTCTGGAACTGATCCAGAAAGTATTTCAGCTAGAACTTCACTCCAAATGAGCAAAATCATCCGCATTGGCACCCGCGACAGCGAACTCGCGCTGTGGCAAGCAACCACCGTGCAACAAAAGCTGGAAGCACTTGGGTACGACACCATTTTGGTGCCAACCAAATCTTTGGGAGACCAAGTATTGGACAAGCCTTTGTATGAGCTCGGCGTTACAGGGATTTTCACCAAAACTTTGGATGTTGCTCTGCTCAAAGGAGACATTGACATTGCGGTACACTCTATGAAGGATGTACCCACACAACTGCCGAAAGGAATAGTACAAGTGGCTGTTTTGGAGCGCGCGATGACCTACGATATTTTGGTGCACAAAGGATCAGCCTTTTTGGAAAATGACCAGCCCGCAACCATCGCGACCGGAAGTTTGCGGCGAAAAGCTCAATGGTTGAACAAATATCCCAACCACAAAGTCGTTGATCTCAGGGGAAATGTCAACACCAGGCTCCTAAAACTCATTGAAAACGATTGGCAGGGTGCCATTTTTGCACAGGCCGGATTGGAACGCATCAAACTTTTGCCCAAGGATGCCATTCAATTGGACTGGATGATTCCAGCACCAGCCCAAGGAGCTATGTTGGTCGTTGCCAAAGAAGAAGATGATTTTACCAGAGAAGCATTGGGCAAATTGAATCATGCCGAAACTGAAATGGCCACAGCGATTGAGCGTGAATTTTTACGCACCTTGGAAGGCGGGTGCACTGCCCCGATAGGTGCTTTGGCTCACATAAAAGACGAAACCGTTTATTTTGAAGGGGTTGTTTTCTCGTTGGATGGAAAACAGAAAATCGACATCAAAAAAGAAGTGAAATTGTCCGATGCCAAAGGCATTGGGAAAACTTCTGCCGAAGAGGTTTTACAAAAAGGAGGCGATAAATTGATGCAGGAAATCAGAAATGAAAACAGTGCTCTCCACTAAAATACTGACCCCTTCACAAAAGGAGCTTTTTCTAAATTCCGGTTTGGGATTGGTGGAGTACGATGCCCTGAAAATTGAATTTCTGAACGTAAAAATTCCTTTGGACTGCGTCAACTACATTTTCACGAGCAAAAATGCGGTAAAGGCCTTTTTAAATCAAACAAAAGACTTAAATAAAACTAAATTAAACGCTTTTTGTGTTGGTGAAAAGACAAAGTCTATCTTGGTAGAAAATGGGCTAAAAGTTGTAGCAATGGCCGAATATGCATCAGAATTGGCCAAAAACATTGTAAAACGAAATCAAAACGAGACATTTGTATTCCTTTGTGGAAACAAGAGGAGAGATGAACTTCCCGATGTGCTCACAAAACATAACGTTCAGTATAAAGAGGTGGAGGTGTATCATAACCATCTAAATCCAAAGGCATTTCAAAGGGATTTTGATGGCATTTTGTTCTTTAGTCCCAGTGGGATTCGAAGCTATCTTTTGGAAAACACCATAGGAAATAGCACCTTGTTCTGTATCGGAGAGACCACAGCTGCTGAAGCCCAAAAACACTCAAACCATATCATTATAGCCAACAAACCAACCGTGGAAAATGTGTTGGTGCAGGCGATAAATCATTTCAGACACTTATGATAAAAAACGACTTGTTCCTAAAAGCTTTAAAAGGTGAAACCGTTGAACGTCCACCCGTGTGGATGATGCGACAGGCAGGACGCTATTTGCCCGAGTTTATGGAACTCCGTAAAAAATACGATTTCTTTACCCGTTGTCAGACTCCAGAACTGGCTTCCGAAATCACAGTACAGCCCATTCGCCGATACGGCATGGATGCCGCCATTTTGTTCAGTGACATTTTGGTGATTCCGCAGGCCATGGACATCGAGGTGCAGATGAAGCCCAATTTTGGGCCTTATTTACCTAACCCTATCCGCTCCCAAGCCGATTTGGACAAGGTGATTGTTCCCGATATTCAGGACACGCTGGGTTATGTGATGGATGCGATAGCCATGACCAAGGAAAAGTTAGATGATGAAGTTCCCTTGATTGGATTTGCGGGTTCACCGTGGACCATTCTTTGCTATTGCGTGGAAGGTCAGGGTAGCAAAAGTTTTGACAAAGCCAGGGGATTTTGTTTTACCCAGCCCGAAGCTGCGCATGAATTGCTTCAAAAAATAACGGACACCACCATCGCCTACCTTAAAGCAAAGGTCAAAGCTGGTGTAAATACTGTTCAGGTTTTTGATTCTTGGGGCGGAATGCTTTCACCGCAGGATTATCAAGAATTTTCTTGGAAATATATGCAGCAGATTGTGGATGCCCTAAAGGAAGAAGCGCCCGTAATCGTATTTGGGAAAGGATGCTGGTTCGCTTTAAAAGAAATGGCAAATTCAGGGGCTTCGGCCGTTGGAGTTGATTGGACATGTTCCCCTCAAAATGCAAGATATTTAACCGGAGGAAAGGTCACGCTGCAAGGTAATTTTGATCCAGCGCGCTTGCTTTCACCACCAGAAAAAATCAAGGAAATGGTAACACAAATGATCCGAGATTTTGGCAAGGACAAGTACATCGTAAACTTGGGTCACGGAATTTTGCCGCATATTCCTGTGGAGAATGCAAAAGCATTTATTGATGCCGTAAAAGAATACAAGGAGTGAACCTTTTTGCAGTACTAAAACGGGTAAATTTTAAAAATATACTGAAAGTTATAGGTATTGGACTAAGCCGTCCCCATTTTATTTGGCCAACCCTAAAAGCTACCAAGGATTGCATATCCATATCGACCAAAAACTACGGCAAGCTCCATCATAAAAATGGCCCTGCCAATGCGTTTAGACACGCTTTTTGGAATTATCTGATTGCAAAACGGTGTTTTAAATGGCAAGAAAATGAGGAAGTCGTATTAGCTTGGACCAAAAAAGTAACGGATTGGCATGAGGCTTCATTTCCCAATAAAAAATTGCCCAAGGCCATGGATTTGCACAACAACGAAGTGGGACGTTTCTTTTTTCAGCAAAACAGAGAGAAATCAGAACAAGAGGTCATCGCGTTATTAAAGCAAATGACTTTGGAATCCACCAAAATTGATGAAAATTCAACCCTTTCTGACCATAAAAACCGAATGGTACATATTTTAGAACAATGAAGGATAAATTTTACACATACATTCAACAATTACAGGACGCTATTACCTCCAAACTGGAAGTACTGGATGGCATCGCTACGTTTCAGCAAGACCTTTGGGAACGTGAAGAAGGCGGTGGCGGTAGAACCCGTGTCATTGAAAACGGAGCTGTTTTTGAAAAAGGGGGCGTAAATATTTCCAAAGTGCACGGTCCATTGCCAAAAAGTATGCAAAACTATTTTGGAGTTGACGATGTAGATTTCTTTGCCTGTGGCCTCAGTTTGGTGATTCACCCCAAAAGTCCGATGGTGCCCACCGTGCATGCCAACTGGCGCTATTTTGAGATGTACGACAAGGAGGGTAACATCGTGGACCAATGGTTTGGTGGCGGACAGGACCTTACCCCGTATTATTTGTTCGATGAAGATGCAACCCATTTTCACGCGGTTTGCAAAAAAGCCTGCGATGCCCACAACCCAGAATTTTATCGGAACTACAAAAAGAAATGCGACAACTATTTTTGGAACTCACATCGAAACGAAGCCCGTGGAGTTGGTGGATTGTTCTTCGATTATTGCAAAGCAACCGAAGAAACCAGTATGGAAGATTGGTACAATTTTGTAACCGAGGTCGGGGATAGTTTTTTGGAGGCTTACGCTCCCATCGTTAAAAAAAGGAAAGACCTACCCTACTCTCAAGAACATCGCGATTGGCAAGAAATTAGACGTGGACGTTATGTGGAGTTCAATTTGGTACACGACAAAGGCACCCTTTTTGGATTAAAAACGAATGGACGTATTGAAAGTATATTGATGAGCTTACCGCCACACGTTCAATGGCGATACGACCATCATCCCCAAAAAGAAAGTAAGGAAGAGCAATTGATAGAAGTACTGCAAAACCCGAAAGATTGGGTTTAATGCGTAGTTTTGCCTTGAAACCAAGCCTATGAGACAGAAAATTTACCAAATAGACGCATTTACCAGCCAGACCTTTGGCGGAAATCCGGCTGCGGTCTGCATTTTGGATTCATGGTTGAGCCCAGAATTGATGCAAAAAATTGCCCAAGAGAACAATTTGGCAGAGACCGCTTTTGCCGTCAAAAAAGATGATCATTACGAATTGCGATGGTTCACGCCAGAAGTGGAGGTCGACCTCTGTGGACATGCGACTTTGGCCACGGCCTATGTATTGTTCCATTTTTATGACCTTAAAAAAGATACCATTCAGTTTTATTCGCCCCGAAGCGGAGAGCTTATTGTCAGCAAGGCAGATAATGGCTGGTTGACTATGGACTTCCCGACAGACAACCTGGTAGCCATTCAAAATATGGAAGCGTTGGACAATGCCATTGGACAAAGCCCGATTAAAACCCTGAAGGGCAAAACGGATTACATGATGGTCTACCAATCCCAAAAGGAAATTGAAGCCCTTGAACCCAACCACCATCTGTTGGCGCAATTGGATGTTCGGGGGGTTATCGTAACCGCTCCGGGGGACGAGGTGGATTTTGTATCCCGCTTTTTTGCTCCCGCTTGTGGCATTCCCGAAGACCCCGTTACAGGTTCGGCGCACACTTCACCTAGCCCCTATTGGTCAGACGTTTTGGGCAAATCCAAAATGACCGCCAAACAACTTTCCAAAAGAGGTGGTGATTTGGTATGCGAATATTTGGGCAAACGAGTGAAGATTTCAGGAAAGGCCGCGCTTTATTTAACAGGAGAAATTGATATTTAATATCAGCTAAAACTAGAAAAATATGTACCCACTCATAAGAAACCGAAGACTCCGCGCATCCGAATCCGTTAGAAGATTGGTTCGGGAAACCACCTTGACCCCAGATGACTTTCTGGTGCCTCTTTTCATAGTGGAAGGCAAAGGAGTGAAAGAAGAGATTGCTTCAATGCCCAACTATTTTAGGTTGAGTTTGGACAATCTTGAAAAAGAAGTAAAGGAACTCAGGAAAATGGGACTTTGCTCTGTCCTTCTTTTTGTGAAGGTTGATGATAAACTCAAAGATAACAAAGGAACCGAAGCCCTAAACCCGAACGGTCTGATGCAACGTGCCATAAAAACCGTAAAAAATGCCTGTCCACAAATGTTGGTGATGACGGACGTTGCGCTGGATCCCTTTTCATCTTACGGGCACGATGGTATTGTTGCCGAAGGGCAAATCCTGAATGATGAAACCGCTGAGGTTCTGGCCGAAATGAGCGTATCCCACGCCAAAGCTGGGACCGATTTTGTAGCGCCCAGCGACATGATGGACGGCAGAATTTTGACTATCCGCGAAGCGTTGGAGGACGAAGGTTACATAAATACGGGAATCATGGCCTATTCCGCTAAATATGCAAGCGCCTTTTATGGCCCCTTCCGCGATGCCCTGGACTCTGCACCTGTGGATATCGCCAATGTGCCCAAGGACAAAAAAACCTATCAGATGGATTATGCCAATCGGTATGAAGCTGTCAAGGAAACCCAAATGGACATTGACGAAGGGGCAGATATCGTCATGGTTAAACCCGGTTTGTGCTATTTAGATATTGTTCGGGAAATCAAAAATGAAGTAGAAGTTCCCGTTGCCGTATATCAAGTTTCAGGGGAATATGCCATGGTAAAAGCCGCCGCCGAGAAAGGCTGGTTGGACCATGATGCTGTGGTATTGGAGCAATTGACGGCTATAAAACGTGCCGGGGCAGATATCATCGCTTCGTATTTTGCTAAAGATGTAGTAAAATTGATATGTTAATCCTTTTTCGTCGCCCTGAGCGCAGTCGAAGGGTTGCAAAGGATTTTATCCGAACTTTGGGCTAAACCCCGACCAAAATGAAAAAATTTGCGGCTTCGTTGCTCTTCATCACTTTAGTGATGCCTCTTGGGTTTGCCCAACGCGAACTCATCCACGCCTTTCCCTCCAAATTGGGGTTCGATGAAGCTTTCATCAATCAAAAGGTGGATTCCATTATGGAAATGGGCATCGATAGCTTGGCTTTCCCGGGCGCCCAACTTTTGGTCGCCAAGAACGATACCGTTATTTTTCACAAAGCCTACGGCTTCCATACCTACGATAGCATTCAACCCGTAGCTTTGAATGATCTATACGATTTGGCCTCGGTTACCAAGATTTTTGGGCCCTTGCCCGCCTTAATGAAGTTAGTGGACGAGGGCAAACTCGATTTGGACAAGCCTTTTAGCAACTATTGGAAGCCTTGGAGACACCGAAAAGACAAGAAAGACCTTACGCTTCGGGAGATTTTGGCACATCAGGCTGGTTTGGTGCCCTATATCGTGTTTTTGCAAAAGGTGCTTCGAAAAAATGGAAAGGTCAAAAGGCGCTTTGTTCGGAATTCATCCCATAAAAGATTTCAAGGACAAGTGTATGATGGGCTCTACATCAATAATCGGTTCGAGCGAAAAATGAATCGTATCATCAATCGGTCTAAAGTTACTGATGAGAAGAAATACGTGTATTCCGGGCTTACCTTTCTTATTTTTCCAAGTTTGATAGCGCAACTCACAGGAACCGACTATCAAACCTATTTGGATGAAAATTTCTATCAACCTTTGGGGTGTCATACCTTGGGATATCTGCCCAAAGAAAATAACTACGTGAACACCATTGTGCCCACCGAAGTGGATTCGATTTTCCGAAAAACCTTGGTAACAGGTTGGGTGCACGACGAAAATGCGTCGCTCAAAGGTGGCGTTTCGGGCAATGCGGGATTGTTCGGCACAGCAGATGACTTGGCCAAATTGATGCTCTTTTATCAAAATTATGGTAAGGTGGGCGGCAAGCAGCTCATTTCAACCAAAACCGTAAAAGAGTTTACCGAAGTGCAGTACCCAGAAAACGAAAACCGCCGGGGATTGGGTTTCGACAAACCTTTGCTCAATAACGCAGAACTTCCTTTGGAAGAGGCCTACCCCTCCCCTTCGGCAAGCCCCAAAAGTTTTGGCCACTCCGGTTTTACGGGAACCTTTGTCTGGTCCGATCCCGAAAACAAGTTGACTTTTATTTTTCTATCCAACCGAGTTTACCCGTCCAGGGACCATCGAGAATTGTATAATTTGAATATTCGGACCGCCCTTCAGGATGTTTTTTATAAAGCGGAGGGATTAAACATTCAAAATTAATTCCTATTCCCTATCTTGGTACTAAAGATTCTACCACTATATGGGACTACTACTATTTTATGCCCTTATTTCCATCTTCTTTTCATTCCTATGCTCCATTTTGGAGGCGGTATTGTTGAGCATAACACCCACCTTCATCAATTTAAAAAAACAGGAGGGAAAAGAGTATGCGGCCACGTTGGAAGCCCTTAAAAAAGATGTGGACAAACCGCTCATCGCCATTTTGACGCTAAATACCATTGCACATACGGTTGGTGCCATTTTGGTGGGGGTACAAGCAAAAGTTGCCTATGCAGAAATGTATGGAAGCACAGAGCGCACCATTTTTGGGTTTTCGCTTACCGAAGATCTTATGGTAGGAATCGTGTCCACCCTTATGACGATATTGATCTTGGTTGCGTCTGAGATCATTCCTAAGACCATTGGGGCCACTTTTTGGAAACAACTGGCCAACTTTACCAGTAAAGCGCTAAACATAATGGTATTCATTCTAAAATGGACAGGACTGTTATGGCTGCTTCAACTTTTTACCAAACTTGTCGGTGCCAAGGGAGAGCACGGAAGTGTGTTGAGCCGGGAGGATTTTAGTGCAATGACGGAAATCGCCGAAGAAGAAGGGGTGTTCAAAAAATCGGAATCGAAAATGATCAAAAACCTACTTTATTTTGATGAAATCCTGGCTAGAGATGTAATGACGCCTCGAACGGTAATGAAGGTGGCATCTGAAGATACCCCGATAAAAGAGTTTTTTGAAAAAAACAGACCCTTACGCTTTTCAAGGATTCCATTGTACAAAGATCGTATGGATAACATTACGGGCTTTTTTTTAAAAGATGAATTGTTGGAAGCAATTGTCAACAAAAAGGGAAATGAAACCTTGGCCACCATTAGGAGGGAACTATTGGTGACGAACCGCAGTAAATCCATTAACGACCTGTTCAAAAAATTTGTTCAGCAAAGGGAGCACATTTCTTTGGTGGTGGATGAGTATGGTTCCGTAAGTGGATTGGTCACTATGGAAGATGTAATCGAAACCTTGCTCGGATTCGAGATTATGGATGAAAGTGATAATGTAGAAGACCTTCAAAAGCTTGCCAGAAAGAACTGGCATGCCCGAGCAAAGCGATTGGGAATTATTGAAGGTGAAGATGACATAGAATAATGGAAGTTGCTTATATACAGACTCCTATTGGAACAGCAGAATTAAAAGGTGATGAAAATGGTCTTGCTTCCATCACTGTTTTGGACAATAAAAAACCAAATGGTACATTACCTGATGTTTTAGTAGATGCTGCAAAGCAGTTTCAAGAATATTTTAACGGAGACCGAACGGTATTCAACCTTGAATTGAACCCTTCGGGCACGGACTTTCAAAAGAAAGTTTGGAATGCTCTTTTAAAAATACCTTTTGGAAAAACCATTTCTTATTTGGAACTTTCCAAACAACTCGGTGACGTAAAGGCCATTCGTGCAGTAGCCTCGGCCAATGGCAAAAATCCACTTTGGATTGTGGTTCCCTGTCATCGTGTAATCGGAACCAACGGAGACCTCACAGGATATGCAGGTGGACTGCATAGAAAAAAATGGTTATTGGAACACGAGAGTCCTGCAAAACAGACGACTCTATTTTAATTGGCTACAATGCTTTATAAACTTAACCTGGAACATATCCTTTTTTTGGATATTGAGACCGTACCCCAACATCAAGAGTTCTCCGAATTGGATGGAACCGCCCAACTTTTATGGGAGCAGAAAACACAATACCAGCGCAAAGATGAATTCACCCCCGAAGAATTTTATGACCGAGCCGGTATTTGGGCCGAATTCGGTAAAATTGTCTGTATATCCGTTGGGTATTTTGCCCACAAAGGAGAGCATCGAAATTTTAGGGTCACTTCTTTTCACGGCGATGAAACCCAAATCCTAAAACAGTTCAAACAACTGCTACAAGATCATTTTAGTCAAGTTAAGCATCTTTTGTGCGCCCATAATGGCAAAGAGTTCGATTTCCCCTATATCGCCCGCAGAATGGTGATAAACGGCATCAACTTACCTTATAAGCTAGACCTATTTGGTAAAAAGCCTTGGGAAGTGCCTCATCTGGACACTATGGAACTTTGGAAGTTTGGCGATTACAAACATTACTCTTCTTTAAAACTATTGTCGTATGTGCTCGGAATTCCCTCTCCAAAGGAAGATATGGACGGTAGTATGGTAAAAGATGTTTTTTACAAGGAAAACGATATTGATCGAATCGTAACCTATTGCGAATTGGATGTGGTGACCACAGCCCAAGTTTTTTTGCGATTGCGGAATGAAGAATTATTGAATGATGATGAGATTAAAAGGGTTTGATTTTTATTGGGTAAAGGGTACTGGTCAAAGGTAAAAGTGACGAAAAAATTCTCGGTTGCGCTCGAACTGACAGTCACACCCAAGCTATAAGCAGTGTTATTCTGGACATCCCGTCCCGATGACTATCAGGTGCTCTCGGATTAAGAACTTAGTGTTTGTTGGTTTTTCGAAAGGTTCTGACACATTTGGTCCCCGTTGGGCTTCTTGACAATACAATCAAACACGTGGCAGGGCAAAACTCAGTTAGCTGAGCAAAAATGTTATTTACCCTGAGCCATTGGATGAAGCTTTTGTAAAAGCAAGATTCCTCATTCCAATTCAAATCGTCAACTTGTCAAAAAACACCGTAACCACAATACACAAAGAACTTCAAAGTACTTAATTTATATTTCAGCGCCCACTAGTGTTACCATTATAAAAATGATGAGCCGTTAAAAAACCCAAACTCCTATTGGAATTTGGGTTTTGTATATTGCATTGTTTCGTTGTTTATCCCTTTAACGTAGCGGATAAGTACTCGCGGTTCATACGGGCAATATTGGTCAAGGAAATACCTTTGGGACATTCCACTTCACATGCTCCGGTGTTGGTACAGTTACCAAATCCTTCCAAATCCATTTGGCGAACCATGTTCTGCACACGCTCCGTAGCTTCTATCTGACCTTGAGGCAACAAGGCAAATTGAGAAACTTTGGCAGAGGTGAACAACATGGCACTTGCATTTTTACAAGCGGCCACACAAGCACCACAACCAATACAGGTGGCAGCGTCCATGGATTCGTCAGCATCGTATTTGTTGATTGGAATCGAATTGGCATCAATGGTGTTCCCGGATGTGTTTACAGAGATGTATCCACCGGCTTGCTGTATGCGGTCAAATGAGCTCCTGTCCACAATCAAATCCTTGATTACAGGAAATGCTTTGGCACGGAAGGGTTCAATTACAATGGTATCGCCATCGTTAAATTTACGCATGTGCAATTGGCAAGTCGTCACCAGTCTATCCGGTCCGTGCGGCTCTCCATTGATTTGCAAGGAACACATACCACAGATACCTTCCCTACAATCGTGATCGAACTCCACAGGTTCTTCTCCTTTAGATATCAAATCTTCATTCAAGATATCCAACATCTCCAAGAAAGACATATCACCTTCTACACCGTCAAGGGTATAATCAACTATTTTTCCAGGTGAGGATGCATCTTTTTGACGCCATATTTTTAAATATAATTTCATAGCTTCTTATTTGTAGGATCGTGTCTTCAGTTCAATATTTTCGTATACCAAATCTTCTTTGTGCAATTCGGCATCTTTGGGCTCACCCTTATATTCCCAAGCGGCCACATATTTAAAGTTTTCGTCATCTCGCAGAGCTTCGCCTTCCGGGGTTTGGTACTCTTCGCGGAAGTGTCCGCCGCACGATTCGTTTCTGTGCAATGCATCCTTCGCGAATAACTCTCCTAACTCCAAAAAATCGGCAACGCGACCTGCTTTTTCCAACTCTTGGTTTTTAGAATCGATACTTCCGGGAACTTTTACGTTCTCCCAGAAATCTTTTCTAAGTTCGGAAATTTCCTTGATGGCTTCTTTGAGTTCTTTTTCGTTCCTGGCCATACCACATTTGTTCCACATGATCTTGCCAAGCTTCTTATGGTAGTAATCCACAGAATGGATTCCCGAACCGCTGGTCAATTTCTCCATTCTTTCACGCACCTGTTGTTCGGCTTCCTCGAATTCTTTGGTATCGGTCGAAATGGCACCCGTTCTGATATCGTCGGACAGATAATCCCCTATAGTGTAAGGAAGCACAAAATATCCATCGGCCAAACCTTGCATTAAGGCGGAAGCTCCCAAACGGTTGGCACCGTGGTCGCTAAAATTAGCCTCTCCTGCCGCATAGCAACCCGGGATGGTGGTCTGCAAGTTATAATCTACCCAAAGTCCTCCCATGGTATAGTGTACCGCAGGATAAATCATCATTGGGGTTTTATAAGGATTTTGATCTACGATTTTTTCGTACATCTGGAACAGGTTACCGTACTTGGCCTCCACAACCTCTTCACCTAGTTTGGTTATAGTAGCTTTATCAGGATTTTTAATTCCAGAGGTCAACGCCTTTTCTTTCCCATAACGCTCAATGGCAGCAGCGAAATCCAAGAATACGGCTTCACCGGTTTTGTTTACTCCAAAACCAGCATCGCAACGTTCCTTGGCAGCTCTAGATGCCACATCACGGGGCACTAGATTACCGAAGGCAGGATACCTTCTTTCCAAATAGTAATCCCTATCCTCTTCAGCTATCTCCGTGGGCTTTAATCTACCTTCACGAACGGCGGCGGCATCTTCTTTTTTTGCGGGTACCCAAATACGCCCATCGTTTCTAAGCGACTCGGACATCAATGTCAATTTGGATTGATGGTCACCGGAAACAGGAATACAAGTTGGATGAATCTGTGTAAAGCAAGGATTGGCAAAGTAAGCTCCTTTACGGTGGGCTCTCCAAGCGGCCATTACGTTGCTTCCCATGGCATTGGTTGAAAGGAAAAATACGTTTCCATACCCTCCAGTGGCCAACACAACGGCGTGTGCACTGTGTCTTTCAATTTCTCCGGTCACCAAGTTTCTGGCAATGATGCCCCTTGCTTTGCCATCCACTAAAACCAAGTCCATCATTTCGTGACGGTTAAAGGCTTGAATCTTTCCTCGGTTGATCTGGCGGTTCATCGCGGCATAGGCACCCAGTAACAATTGCTGTCCAGTTTGTCCTTTGGCATAAAAGGTTCTCGAAACCAATACCCCTCCAAAAGAACGGTTGTCCAACATACCACCATATTCACGGGCAAAGGGAACTCCCTGGGCCACGCATTGGTCGATAATGTTTCCAGAAACCTCGGCCAATCGGTAAACATTGGCTTCACGGGAACGGTAGTCTCCCCCTTTTACGGTGTCGTAAAAAAGACGGTAGTTACTGTCGCCATCCCCTTGATAGTTTTTTGCAGCGTTGATTCCACCTTGGGCAGCAATGGAGTGCGCCCTACGAGGTGAATCTTGATAGCAGAATGTTTTTACATTGTAACCCAGTTCGGCAAGGGTAGCTGCAGCGGAACCACCAGCAAGCCCTGTACCCACTACAATGATATCGATGTTCCTTTTGTTGGCAGGATTGACCAGGTTGATGTCGTTTTTATGTTTGGTCCATTTGTCGGCCAATGGCCCAGATGGAATTTTAGAATCCAATATGCCCATACTTAATGTGTTATTGGGTTAAGGTGGTGGTATATGGCGATAAATGCAAATGCCAAGGGTACCACTACCGCGAATATTTTAGCAAATTTTGTGAATCCAGCGGTGTATTTGTTGTTAGCACCCATGGATTGGAACGATGAAGCAAAGCCATGCCACAAGTGTAAGCTCAACAACACAAAGGAAACTACGTAAAGAATGGTTCTCCAAAACGGAGCGAACTTTTCAACGGTTTCCGCGTAGTAACGTGTTGGGTCCTCTGGGTTCGACTCGATGTACTTGTAGGTCATCTCGTGTACCCAAAAGTCGTAGAAGTGCAAAGCCAAGAAAGCAAGGATGACCAGACCTGAGTAGATCATATTTCTGGATACCCAAGGTGCATTTGCGCTGCCCTTGTACTTAACATAGCTTACATCCCTAGCTTTCTTGTTCTGGATTTCCAAAACAAAGCCCATAACAAAGTGTACGATTACACCAATGATCAAAATGGGCTGCATCAAAAATTGGACTATCGGATTGTAGCCCATAAAATGGGATGCTTCATTAAAAAAATCGGGAGAAAATACCGAGGCCAAATTGATGGTCACGTGAAGAATCAAAAATGTGACCAAAAAAAGACCCGATAGGGCCATAACATATTTTCGGGCCAACGAAGATTTTATCAAACTCATTAGAAGTTAGTTTTTACACAAATTTACGTTACGGATGAGTTTTTAACAAGCTTTCAACATTGTAAAGCAGGTTATTTAGACTCATTTTAAGCTACTGGGATTTAATCCTTCAGGATTCTATTTTGCGAATTTTACCCGATATTACGGTTGATTTTAAAACCAATGCATTAAATATGGATGTTGCCCTACTTTCCGTGAGCCTCAATGTGTATTCCACAGCTAGGATTGCGGAGGAATTTGAGAAGGCAGGGCATTATGTGGAGCATATAGACCATACCAAATGCTCGGTGCAATTGGGCGGGGACAAACCGCAAATTTTTTATGGAACGGAGGACATAACCAATGAGTTTGATGCGGTTGTCCCAAGAATTGGCAATACGGTCACCAGACATGGGGCGGCCATTGTAAAGCAGTTTGAAATGAACCATATTTTCAGCACCGCGAAATCGATGGGAATAATTAGGGCAAGGAATAAAGTGGCCACCTTGCAAATGATGTCCAAAAAGGGCATTTCGGTACCAAAAACAGTATTCTCCATCAACCCGAATAATGTGGAAGATCAGATAGAACTTTTGGGCGGAGCTCCGGTTATCATCAAACTGCAAGAAGGAACCCAAGGGAAAGGGGTTATTTTGGCAGAAAGCAAAAAGTCCGCAAAGTCTGTGATAGACACTTTATACAATATGAACACCAGTATTTTACTACAAGAATATATAGAAGAGGCCAATGGTGAAGACCTTAGGATTGTAGTGGTGGGCAACAAAATCGTGGCCAGTATGAAGCGGAGCAGTGCATTGGACGATTTTAGGTCCAATGTGCATCGAGGAGCGGAAACCCAAATGGTGAAACTAACACCACGGGAAAAATTCATGGCCATTAATGCAACCAAACGTTTGGGTCTTGGTGTGGCCGGAGTGGATTTGATCCGGTCCAAAAACGGCCCTCTGTTGATTGAGGTAAATGCATCACCAGGATTAAAGGGTATTGAGGCGGCAACTGGTGTCAATGTAGCCCAATGCATTGTCCACTATGTGGAAAAGAATGCCCGAAGAAATAGAAAACAGATGTGATTGATTTAGGCGGAGAGGCCGAGTTTTTTTTCGGTGACCTTGGCCATACTCCACTTTATAGCATTCTCCATACAAGAGAACTGCCTTATTTTGTTCCTAAAGAACATTCGTTCCAAAACCACACTGGCCAAACCACTGTTGTTGTAGGCCACAATGGAATAAAATTCCAATTGATGACGATGCTTGTAAAATTTTAACCAATCCGTGGGCACTACGGAATAGTTATGAATGCGATGGCTAATGTAGGCTATGGGCTTATCCTTTCCCAAAACTTCGTAGGCCACCTTGATTATTTTTTCGGCGACGGACCAATCAAAAATCTCACCTTCATTCATTTCGGATATGATCAATCCTTCAAAAAAATAGAAAATACCAAATTCGTACTCCCGTATCTCACGAATATTTTTAAAAAACTCTAAATCCTGAACGCGCTGCATATCTCTATTTCCTATATGATGAATGATTTGTGTTCATCAAAAGTAGCAGCAAGGGACTGTTCTATTTGGGTTGACTTTACCAATGGCCCTTTAGAATTGGTGCAAAGGCCTTTTCAATTGACGGCGATTTTTGTCAATCCCAGCAACAAAGAAGTATTCTTACAGAGAATGTTTTAATACCTGATTATTTCTCCATATTCTTTAATTGGATACCAAGTGCTTTGGTGGAGAGTTGCACTTCCAAAAGAGAGAGAATCAGCGAAATCATCAAAAACACTAAACTGATGCCAAAAATAACATTGGCCCAAACGCTCATTTCCACATAAATCAAAAACATGGTCACAGCGGCCAACAAAAAACTGATGATCGCAGAGGCCTGCATGTTTTTAATGATGCCCAAGCGGGTGCGCAATTGGTTGATCTGTTGTTTTAAGGGCGGGGCAGAAGTTTCCTCGAATTGTTTGTGCAATTGCCGAATCAATGCCGCAATGGCCAAATACCTTGCATTGTAGGCCAACATCGTCAAAGAAATAGCGGGAAAAAGTAGGGCTGGAATGCTTAGGTTGAGTTGCATGTCATCAATTTGATAGGGAAGGTAAGAATTTGTCTTCGGTAACGCAATTACCTAAATTTGAAGAAATCAAAATACAGATATGAAATACTTCCAGATAGACAGTAATCTTTTTGTGAAAAACCGCAAGAAATTTATGGCTCAAATGAGACCTAAAAGCATTGCAGTTTTCAATTCCAATGATGTGTACCCGATAGGAGCGGACAGTACCTTGCCATTTGAGCAGGATCGTGATCTTTTTTACTTGAGCGGGGCGGATCAAGAGGAAACCATTTTATTGTTGTTCCCCGATGCCATAGATCCAAAGCACCGGGAAATCCTTTTTGTGAGGGAAACCAACGACCATATTGCCGTTTGGGAAGGGGCCAAACTGACCAAAGAAAAAGCGACGAAAGTATCGGGCATCGAAACCGTTTATTGGTTGACCGATTTTGATAAAATCTTCTTTGATTTGATGACCGAGGCGGACACGATTTACTTCAACACCAATGAGCACTACCGCCAAGCTGTGGAAACCCAAACAAGGGAAGACCGGTTTATCGAAAAATGCAAAAAAGAATATCCGGCGCACCAATGGGCCAAGAGCAACCCCATTTTGCAAAATATTCGTGGGGTAAAAGAACCTGAGGAAATCGAGTTGATGCAAACCGCTTGCGACATCACCGAAAAAGGTTTTAGGAGAATTTTGAAGTTTGTAAAGCCTGGTGTTTGGGAGCACGAGATGGAAGCGGAGTTTTTGCACGAATTTATCCGTAACCGTTCCAAGGGTTTTGCTTATAGTCCAATTATTGCCTCTGGGAGCAATGCCAATGTGCTGCACTATGTGGAAAACAACCAACAAGTGAAAGATGGTGATATGATCTTGATGGATCTTGCCGCCGAGTACGCCAACTATTCCAGCGATATGACCCGCACCATTCCTGCAAACGGAAAATTTACGGCCAGACAAAAAGAAGTTTATAGTGCAGTGCTTCGAGTGAAGGATGAAGCCACTAAAATGTTGGTTCCTGGAACCATTTGGGCGGAATACCATAAAGAAGTGGGTAAATTGATGACTTCTGAGCTGATCGGTTTGGGCTTGCTGGATAAAGCCGATGTACAAAATGAAAAACCAGATTGGCCCGCATACAAGAAATACTTTATGCACGGAACCAGCCACCATATTGGGTTAAACACCCATGACTATGGAGAATTGAAAAAGGCGATGAAGGCCAATATGGTATTTACTGTGGAACCTGGAATTTATATTCCAGCCGAAGGAATGGGAATCCGTTTGGAAGATGATGTGGTCATCCAAGAAAAAGGGGAACCCTTTAATTTGATGCGCAATATCCCTATTGAAATCGAGGAGATTGAGGAGTTGATGAATAAGTAAATTGTCATATAGGGCACCATCGAGATAAGCATGCTAATTTTTATGTTTATTGGGGCGCTAAGAATAAAAACAGAACGCATATGAACTTAATTTGGTTGATTCAACAATCAAACATTGAAAAAAAGATGGAAGAAGCTCCCGATAGCGCCTACGAAATAGGCGTTGTGATCGGGAGCTATCTCCCCTTTGTAGCGTTGGCCTGCATCGCTTATGCCATTTATTACTACAATAAAAAGAAGCGGAATTCAGAGTAAACCATTTTACATCGCCTAGTTTGATTTTCATTTGTAAATCAACGATCTTTACTAGGACAACCGCCACAATTTTGGAAAAACAAGACAGACTTTACAGAACCGCGTTCTCGCTTGCCCTGTTTACGATTATTTATAACGTGGCCGAAGGAATCATCTCCACCTATCTTGGATTTGAGGATGAAAGTCTTGCCCTTTTTGGTTTTGGGACGGACAGTTTTATAGAAGTGATCTCAGGTTTGGGCATTGCCCACATGATTCTTCGCATCCAAAGAAACCCCGATAGCAACCGTGACAATTTTGAACGTACGGCCCTTAGGATTACCGGTGTGGCATTTTATCTGTTGGTCCTTGGGTTGGTAGTTTCAAGCGTTTATAATATTTACACAGGCCATAAACCATTGACCACCTTTTGGGGCGTGATCATTTCGGGAATATCCATTCTCATTATGTGGATTTTGGTCCGGTGGAAACGAAAAGTCGGGCACGAGCTCAATTCCGCTCCTATTTTAGCAGATGCCAATTGTACAATGGTCTGTGTGTACATGTCCATCATCCTGTTGGTGAGCAGTGGAATCTACGAGCTTTTCAAAATACCCTATATTGATAGTATCGGAACATTGGGGTTGGCCTATTTTGCTTTTTCCGAAGGCAGGGAATGCTTTGAAAAGGCAAGGAGCAATAAACATTGTTGTTGTGATTAAGAAAATGTACTTACTTTAGAAAACCATAAGCAAACCTTAGCATTGGACAGTAAAAATCATTGGGAAACCGTTTACGAAACTAAAAATCCAAATGAGGTAAGTTGGACGCAATCTATTCCGCAGACCTCGTTGGATTTTATTCATTCTTTTAAATTGGATAAAAGTGCCAAGATTATTGATGTGGGTGGCGGTGATAGCAAACTGGTGGATTTTCTTCTGGAAGCGGGTTTTGAAAACATTACCGTGCTCGATATATCGGGCAAAGCTATTGAACGAGCCAAAAAAAGGTTGGGCGGAAGCGCTAAAAAAATCAAATGGATTGAATGTGACATTACCGAATTTGAACCCAAAGAAACTTATGATATATGGCACGATAGGGCAGCGTTTCACTTCCTGACATCATCGAACCAGATTGAAAAATACAAAGCCTTAACCATAAAAGCTGTTAAAGGATATATGGTATTGGGAACTTTCTCGGAAAATGGGCCAAAAAAATGCAGTGGTCTCGATATCAAACAGTACAATGAAACGCAAATGGAAGCTACATTCAATGGTTTCGATAAAATCGAATGCAAAACAGAAGACCATACCACTCCATTTGGTACTACACAGCATTTTATTTTTTGCAGTTTTAAAAGAAAACAATATTAGCTGGAAGCAACTGTTTCTTTACTGTTGATGATATTCGTAATGACAAAGGCAACCATAGCGGGCAGCACCCATCCCATTTGGTGTTGACTCAGTGGAATCCAATCAACATAGGGAGAAATTTGTTCGTTAAGCCCAATGCTTCCCAAAAAATCGGGGATACTGAATAAAATTGTAGTTCCAACAACACTTTTAAACACTTTCGGCGAACCCCATTTTTCAGGGACTACGTTGAGTAAAATCAAAATAATGGTGATGGGGTAAATAAACATAAGTGACGGAACAGCGACGGTGATGATGTAACCAACATCAAACTGGCCGACCAAAACTCCTAATAAACAACCTAAAAAAGCAGTAATTCCATACGCAAACATAGAATTGTTGAAACGTCCTTTAATAAAATCCGATGTTCCCGTTACAATTCCAACTGCAGTAGTAAAACAGGCTAAGCTCACCAAAACACTGAGCAATAAGTTGGCTGTTGGCCCCATGGTTTTTGTGCTGATTCCCCGCAAAAGTGCTGTTCTAGAGACTTCACCATCAAAACTGTCGGCATACAAAGCTCCGGTAAGAATCAACCCTCCGTACACCAAAAATAACCCGATTCCCGCCCAAAGTCCAGCTCTCGCGATGAGCTTCTTCTTCTCTTCAAACGAAGCGGACTTTTCTTTAATGTTGATGGATATAATGATCACTGCACCGACCACCACCGCACCGATGGCATCAAAAGTTTGGTAACCTTCCAAAATTCCCGAACTAAAAGGTTTGCTCATTGCTGATGTTGCAAAATCAAAGTCCAAGGTAAAAACCGCTGTTGCTATCATTATTAATAGGATAATAAGGATACCAGGAGTCAAAAGCTTTCCTAAAAGGTCCAAAACCTTGGAGCGGTTGATGGCAAACACAAACACCAATATAAAATAGATGAGGCTGGTTAGCAACGATGAAGAATCCCAAAAAGGTTGTATGGCCATTTCATGAGTAACGGATGCCGTTCGGGGTGATGGCAATGCAATGGCAATTACATAGATTAGATAGCAATAGACCACGCTAAATAAAGGAGAGACTTTTTTTGCAAAATCGAAGAGAGTTCCCTGCAGTTTGGCATGGGCCATAATTCCCAAAATTGGAATAAGGACGCCTGAAATACAAAACCCCAAAGTGACCAACCACCATAAATCTCCTGATTTAAACCCTAACAAGGGGGGTAAAACAAGGTTTCCGGCACCAAAAAAAAGAGAAAATAGTGCAAATGCAGTTACCGTTAATGATTTTTTTCTGATAGCTTGTTGATAATTTGTTTTCAATATGGTATATTACAAAAGCGCTTTTGAGCGGAAAAAGATATCTTTTTGTCGATTTTATGGTATTTCATCGAAAAAAATATTTTATGCGAGCAAGCATGAAATAAAAAGTTATCAACATCCGTTCCTATTAAAAGATGAACCTCTAAAAAATATTTGTATAACAAAAAATTACTATTCAACAATGTAAGCATTTTTCGAAGCCCCATTTCGTAAAATCATTGCTTTTCTCCAAACAACACCAGCTTATGAAAACAACTACTACACAACATGGCAACAAATTCTCTTCTTTCTTTTGCAGTCTGTTCGGGCACCATTACACGGTTTCCAAAAAAGTAACGCAACACATTAAAGAGTACAAATGTATTCATTGCCAAAAAGAAGTCACCACGGATGTCAGCGGCAAACTTTCCGCATTGACTCCGCAAATGCAAGAGATCAACAGTACATTGGAAGATATGTACAGAAAACGAAAAAGTAGGGTAGTGCACCAAGTAGCATAGCCCTTTTTTATTTTAGGAAAGGCCCAAATCTTATCCCGGAAACTTAAGTAATTGCCTACTGCTAATGGTTGCGTGCCCCAATGCCATGATGTAGGGATGCCCTTGATTTTCGGGATTTTTTTTATCCAGTTTCCGAAATTTTTGAGACCGTATTGTCATTCCGTACGTATGCTGAGGGTAGTCGAAGTACGATGCGGAAACCATAAAAATTTATCTGCGTCTGATGGATTCCTGCTTTCGCAGGAATGACAATCCGTTTATTGAAAACCAACAATTTTCTAGTAATGTGCTTTATTTTGGTTCATGGAAGGAATTCCAACCCTGCGCCGTAATCGGAATTTTGGTCTCTGCACGAGTTATTAAATGAATACCTTCGCTTTTCTCCGTCATATGCCCAATTACCGTTAGGTTCGGGTTCCCTTTTATTTTTGGAAAATCTGCCTGGTCGACGGTGAACAACAATTCATAATCCTCACCACCGCTCAAGGCAATCATGGTGCTATCCATTTTAAACTCTTCGGACGCGGAAATCACAGTGGGATCCAACGGAATTTTTTCCTCAAAAACATTACAGCCAATGTCACTGTGCTTGCACAGGTGCATCACTTCGGAAGAAAGCCCATCACTGATATCTATCATAGAAGTTGGTTTTACTTCCAGTTTTTTGAGCAAATCCACAATATCTTTCCGGGCCTCCGGCTTTAATTGACGCTCCACGATGTAAGAGTAAGGCTCTAGGTCGGGTTGACTGTTGGGGTTAACTTTAAAGACTTCTTTTTCGCGTTCCAGTACTTGTAGCCCCAAATAAGCGCCGCCCAAATCACCGGTAACTACTAACAAATCATTAGGCTTGCTGCCTTTTCGGTAAACAACTTCGTTTTCATCAGCTGCCCCAAGAGCAGTAACGCTAACAATCATTCCCCTGGTGGAGGAGGTTGTGTCTCCACCTACCAAATCAACATTGTACAATTTGCAGGCCAAGGCCACACCTTCATAAAATTCTTCGAGCGCTTCCAAAGGAAACCTATTGGAAATGGCCAAAGAAACTGTAACTTGGGTAGCCACGGCATTCATTGCGTAGATATCGGAAAGGTTTACCATCACCGATTTGTAGCCCAAATGCTTTAGGGGCATATAGCTCAAATCAAAATGAACACCCTCTACCAACATATCGGTGGAAACAATGGTTTTTTTGCCTTTGTAGTCCAATACGGCAGCATCGTCCCCGACCCCAACGAGCGAGGATGGTTGATTGAGTTCAAAGTTTTTGGTGAGATGGTCGATAAGGCCAAATTCGCCTAACTCTTCCAAAGATGTACGTTCCTGATTCTTGTCTTCTAGCATTTTGCAAAAATAATGAGGATAATCGTAAAATCCTGTGTTGTACGGAACTTAAAATTTTTCACATCAAAAGAAGGCAAAAAGAGAATAAAACCGAGGCCGTTACTTGCTAGAAAGGACTTGTAGCAGAATTGACAGCTTTTCCATAAGGGATGTCTATGGAATCATTCGTTATAATAATGTTAGTTGCTATGGTAAAACCCTACATATACAGTATATTTGTAAGCTATTTAGAATAAATTCAAGTAAGATGATTAAGGTTTCAGAAACAGCAAGGCACAAAGTAGTTTCGCTCATGACCGAAGAAGGTTTTGATGCGACCACGGCTTATGTGCGTGTTGGTGTAAAGAGCGGTGGGTGCAGCGGATTGTCTTATGAGTTGACATTTGATAATTCCGCAGCAGATACAGATAAGGTTTTTGAAGATAATGATGTGAGAATCATCGTGGACAAAAAAAGCTTTTTGTATTTGGTTGGCACCACATTGGAATATTCTGGAGGCTTGAACGGTAAAGGTTTTGTGTTCAACAATCCCAACGCCCAGAGAACCTGCGGATGTGGAGAAAGTTTTTCGTTATAAAGTTGAATAAAAGCCTGTAATTGGCTAATTTAAAGATATATGGCTTATACAGAGGAAGAATTAAAAAAAGAACTGGAAACCAAAGAGTACGAGTACGGTTTCTACACGGATATTGAATCGGACACACTTCCCAAAGGGTTGAACGAGGATATTGTTATTGCCATTTCCAAAAAGAAGGAAGAACCGGATTGGATGACAGAGTGGCGATTGGAAGCTTTTCGTGCTTGGAAGGAAATGGAAGAACCCGAGTGGGCAAACGTAACTTACAAGAAACCAGACTTTCAGGATATTTCCTATTATTCTGCACCCAACAAAAAGCCAAAGTACGATAGCTTGGATGAAGTAGATCCAGAATTATTGGAAACCTTCAAAAAGTTGGGCATCTCCGTAGATGAGCAAAAAAAATTAGCAGGTGTCGCGGTGGATATTGTTATGGACTCCGTTTCGGTGGCCACAACCTTCAAAAAGACATTGGCTGAAAAAGGAATTATTTTCTGTTCCATTTCAGAAGCCATTAAGGAACATCCGGAATTGGTGAAGAAGTATCTGGGGACCGTAGTGCCCAAAAAAGACAATTTTTATGCAGCATTGAACTCCGCAGTTTTTTCTGATGGTTCTTTCTGCTACATTCCCAAAGGAGTGAGATGTCCGATGGAACTTTCTACCTACTTCCGAATCAATCAAGCAGGAACCGGACAGTTCGAAAGAACCTTGGTAGTTGCCGAAGAAGGCAGTTATGTGAGTTATTTGGAAGGATGTACTGCACCAATGCGTGATGAAAACCAATTGCACGCAGCAGTTGTGGAGTTGATTGCTTTGGACAATGCAGAAATAAAATACTCTACAGTTCAGAACTGGTACCCTGGTAACAACGAAGGAAAAGGCGGGGTTTACAACTTTGTGACCAAACGTGGACTTTGTGAGAACCATGCTAAAATTTCTTGGACGCAAGTGGAAACAGGCTCGGCGATAACCTGGAAATATCCATCATGTATCTTGAAGGGAGATTACTCCATCGGCGAATTCTATTCCATTGCGGTAACCAACAATTATCAGCAAGCGGATACCGGGACCAAAATGGTTCACTTGGGGAAAAACACCAAGAGTACCATTATTTCCAAAGGTATATCTGCAGGTAAGTCGCAAAACAGCTACCGAGGATTGGTACAGGTGAACAGCAGGGCGGAAAACGCCAGGAACTTCTCACAATGTGATTCCCTGTTGATGGGCAACGATTGCGGAGCGCATACATTTCCCTACATTGAGGTTAAGAACAAAACAGCACAGATAGAACACGAAGCCACCACCAGTAAAATTGGGGAGGACCAAATTTTCTACTGTAACCAAAGAGGTATCGATACGGAAAAGGCCATTGCATTGATTGTAAATGGATTTAGCAAGGAAGTATTGAACAAGCTGCCTATGGAGTTTGCTGTTGAGGCACAAAAACTATTGGAAATCAGTTTGGAAGGTTCCGTAGGATAGCTTCGACTACACTCAGCTACCTCATTTAAGTTGGTGATTGAGCGAAGTAGAAATCACAATTATTAAGTAAGAATACAATTTTACAAAATGCTAGAAATCAAAAATTTACACGCAAGCGTAGACGATAAAGAAATCCTTAAGGGAATCGACCTAAAGGTGAATGCAGGGGAGGTACACGCTATCATGGGGCCAAACGGTTCAGGTAAAAGTACCTTGGCCGAAGTAATTGCCGGAAAGGAAGAATTCGAAGTTGGTGAAGGAAGTATTTTTTTGGAAGGGGAAGATCTCCAAGAGCAATCCCCGGAAGAAAGAGCGCAGAACGGTGTTTTCCTTTCATTTCAATATCCTGTTGAAATTCCAGGGGTTTCGGTAACCAACTTTATGAGGACCGCCATCAACGAATCCAGAAAAGCACAAGGTTTGGAAGATATGCCAGCCAATGAAATGCTAAAAAAGATTCGTGAGAAGTCCGAAATGTTGGAAATCGATAGGAAATTTCTATCCCGCTCCTTGAACGAAGGTTTCTCCGGAGGTGAAAAGAAGCGTAACGAAATCTTTCAAATGGCGATGATGGAACCCAAATTGGCCATTTTGGACGAAACCGATTCAGGTTTGGATATCGATGCACTTCGCATCGTGGCCAATGGTGTCAACAAATTGCGCAGCAAGGACAACGCCATTATCGTGATTACCCACTACCAACGATTGTTGGAATACATCGTTCCCGATTTTGTTCACGTATTGCACGATGGTAAAATCGTAAAATCTGGAACCAAGGAATTGGCTTTGGAACTCGAAGAGAAGGGGTACGATTGGCTAAAAGAAGAAGCCGCGGTATAAACAGTTTTTGTCATTCCCATGAAAATGGGAATCCAAATGAAAAAGAATCATTAATTAGATTCCTGTCGGAGTTTATGCTGAGTTAAACGAAGTGCAGGAATGACAATTAAAAACGAATGGATTTAAAGGAAAAATTAGTCTCCTCTTTTTTGGCTTTTGAAGATGGCTTGGATTTAGATCATCCAGTACATGAAGAACGCAATAATGCCATTAAGAACTTTGAGACAAAGGGCTTTCCCACCAAAAAGGACGAAGCTTGGAAATATACCTCGTTGAGAGGGTTACAAAAGGTAGATTTTAGCATCTTTCCAAAGCACGAGACCACATTGGAATATAAAGATGTCAAAAAGTACTTCCTGCACGAAATCGACACCTACAAAATCGTTTTTGTGGATGGCGTTTATAGCTCGTACCTATCCGAAACAACGCACGATGGTGTGGATGTCTGTTTGATGAGCTCTGCGTTCAGCAAGCCAATGTTTCAGCAGGTGATAGAAGTATATTTCAACAAAGCGGCGTCCAAGGATGAGTCTTTGACCTCGTTGAATACTGCATTTTGTAAAGAAGGGGCATACATCTACATTCCAAAGAACAAAATGCCCAAGAAGCCTATCCAAATCCTGCATTTGGCCACGGGCAACGAGGCAGCTTTGATGCTACAGCCCCGTAACCTGATCGTTGCGGAGGACAATGCTGAGGTGCAAATTATAGAACGCCACCAAAGTTTGACCAGCAACGAAGTCTTTACCAATTCCGTAACGGAGATTTTTGCAGGCAAGGACGCCATTGTGGACTATTACAAAGTTCAGAACGATGAGCCTACCGCTTCTTTGGTGGACAATACGTATATATCTCAAAAGGATAGCAGTGTGGTTAGGGTACATACCTTCTCTTTAGGCGGAAAACTGATTCGAAACAACCTGAATTTTTATCAAAATGGGGAGCGCATCGATTCTACCTTGAAAGGAGTTACCATTTTGGGAGATAAACAACACGTGGACCATCATACTTTGGTGCACCACGCACAACCCAATTGTGAGAGCCATCAAGATTACAAAGGAATATTTGGTGACAGTTCCACAGGGGTTTTTAACGGTAAGATTGTTGTGGACAAGATTGCCCAAAAAACGGATGCCTTTCAGCAGAACAACAATATTTTGTTGAGCGATAAATCGACCATCAACTCAAAACCCCAGTTGGAGATTTTTGCAGATGATGTAAAATGTTCGCACGGATGTACCATTGGTCAGTTGGATGAAGAAGCACTCTTTTACCTAAGATCAAGAGGAATCCCCAAAAAAGAAGCCAAAGCTTTGTTGATGTACGCCTTTGCCAACAACGTATTGGAAAGTGTTCGTATTCCGGAACTTAAGGCACGAATCAACAAGATTATCGCCGATAAATTGGGAGTTCGTATGGGTTTTGACCTGTAAGCTAAATTATTTTACCTCGACTTTATAATGATAGAGACCACTTTGGACATACAGGCCATTAGAAAGGATTTTCCCATCCTCCAAAGAGAGGTCAATGGGAAGCCCTTGGTATATTTGGACAATGCCGCTACCTCGCAGACACCACAGCAGGTCATTGATGCCATTGTCGATTATTACCAAGGCTATAATGCCAATATCCACCGTGGGGTACATACCTTATCACAAGAGGCCACTGATGCTTACGAAGCAGCGCGCCAAAAAATTCAAAAACACTTTAATATTGCCCACCCTTACGAGGTGATTATGACTTCGGGAACCACGGACAGTATCAATTTGGTTGCCAACGGATTCACTTCATTTTTGAAAGAGGGCGATGAGATTTTGGTTTCAGCTATGGAGCATCATTCCAATATTGTGCCTTGGCAAATGCTGTGCGAACGAACAGGTGCAGTCCTCAAAGTAATTCCAATGAATCTGGAAGGCGAGTTGATGATGGATGAGTATCACAATTTGCTGTCCAACAAGACCAAATTGGTATTCTGCAACCACGTTTCCAATGCCTTGGGAACCATCAATCCAATAAAAGAAATTATCGATGCCGCACACCATGTGGGAGCGGCCGTTCTGGTGGATGGCGCACAGGCAGCGGCACATATCAAAGCCGACCTGCAAGCTTTGGGCGTAGATTTTTATACCGTTTCCGCTCATAAAATGTGTGGGCCAACTGGAGTTGGGATGTTGTATGGCAAAGAGGAGTGGCTCAAAAAATTACCCCCCTACCAAGGAGGAGGCGAAATGATTGCCGAGGTTACGTTTGAAAAGACCACCTACGCCGACCTGCCCCATAAGTTTGAAGCCGGGACTCCGAACATCTGCGGAGGAATAGCCTTTGGTGCTGCTTTGGATTATATGAACAGCATAGGTTTTGATGCCATCACCCAATACGAAGAGGAGTTGGTCGAATATGCCACCGAACAATTGCTCACCATCGATGGATTGAAAATCTATGGAACTGCAGTAAACAAAACTTCGGTGATATCCTTTAATATAGAAGGAGTCCACCCCTACGATATTGGTTCCATTGTGGATAAATTGGGCATCGCCGTCCGTACAGGGCACCATTGCGCACAACCTATTATGGATTTTTATAAGATTCCGGGCACAGTTAGGGCCAGTTTTAGCTTTTACAATACCAAGGAAGAAGTGGACAAGTTGGTCGAAGGCGTAAAACGGGCCAGAAATATGTTGCTGTAGCCCAACAGTTATCTTTATCTTAAAGACTTGAATTGCAGCCCACCGAGTTGTATTTTTGAACAAAACCACAGCATGACCATAAAAGAGATACAGGAAGAGATAATAGACGAGTTCTCCATGTTCGACGACTGGATGCAGCGTTACGAATATATGATTGAACTCGGAAAGGCCCTTCCATTGATAGAGGAACAGTACAAGACGGATGATAACTTGATCAAAGGTTGTCAAAGCAAGGTTTGGGTACATGCCGAATTGGATGAAGACAAATTGGTTTTTACTGCGGATAGTGACGCCATTATCACCAAAGGTATCATTGCCATATTGGTTAGGGCGTTCAGCAACCAAAAACCACAGGATATCATTGATGCCGATGTTGAGTTTATTGATGAAATTGGACTTAAGGAGCATTTATCACCAACTCGTGCAAACGGATTGGTAAGTATGATCAAGCAATTGAAATTATATGCAGTTGCCTATCAAACACAGTTAAAATAATTTTGGTTCCACAAAAACGGAACCTGTCACCTCGAGCGCAGTCGAGAGGTAGTTAAAATTCAGAATTTCAATAAGGTATCGACTTAAGTTTATCTTGAGCGGAGTCGAAAGACTCGACCTGACATTAACAACCCTCTGTTTAATAATCGGCTTTTTTGTTGATTAAATTTTACGGAACCCATTTTAAAATAGCATAAGATGAGCGAAGAAACCACAATAGATACACAAGAACTGGGCGAAAAAATCGTAAAGGTTCTTAAAACCATATACGATCCGGAGATTCCTGTGGATATATATGAACTGGGCTTGATCTACGATGTGTTCGTGAACGAGGAATACGAAGTAAAGATCTTGATGACCCTTACCTCGCCCAACTGTCCCGTGGCCGAAACCCTGCCCGTTGAGGTTGAAGAAAAGGTAAAATCCATTGATGTGTTGAAGGATGTGGAGGTGGAAATCACTTTTGATCCCCCTTGGACCCAAGAACTGATGAGCGAAGAGGCGAAATTGGAACTAGGCCTCTTGTAAAAATCGGTCGTTCTGAACTTGCCTGGCTTCCGGCAAAGGCAGGTTTCTGAATCTCTGTAGTTAAATATGGATTCCGCATTGTGCTTCGACTACGCTCAGCATCCTTGCGGAATGACACTCTAAACGTATTTTATCAAGAATTTTGTCATTCCTGCGAAAGCAGGAATCCATAAATGAATATTCTTATTTTGGTAGTAGCAATCTTGACTTGGTCAAGCACTTGGAACAAAAATATATATGACCTCAGACTTCTGAATATTATGGAAAAGGAAATCATAAATAGAGTAGCCCAAAGCAAGTTGATTACCTTCAACCTGGAGGATTATTATCCCAAAGGAGAGCGAAAGGTATTGGACATTAAAGATTGGTTGTATGAAGGCTTTATTTTACGTGAAAAGGAGTTTCGTGCACATGTGGAAGAACACGATTGGTCTAACTACCAAGATGCTTATGTAGCTTTGCAATGTTCCTCGGATGCCATTGTACCGGGTTGGGCCTTTATGCTGATTGCGTCCAAACTCCAGCCTTATGCCAAAAAGGTGATTCAAGGAAGCTTGGAAAACCTGGAAACCGCACTCTATCAAACTGTATTGGACCAATTGGATGTTACTGAATTTACAGATAAACCCGTAATCATAAAAGGGTGTTCCAATAAACCTGTTCCAGAAAACGCCTACCTTATGGCTGTCACCAAAATTCAAGAAGTGGCCAAAAGCGTCATGTACGGCGAAGCCTGTTCTTCAGTGCCCTTGTTTAAAAGGAAAAAGTAGTTTTTACTCCTCTGATGTTTGATGCCCGTTCCCTGTTACTCTGAGTGGAGCAAAAAATCCATTATCGGTTAAGGGTGAAAATACGCAGTTATTGTAAATTGTCAACTGCTCACTGCCAACTGTTCATTGTACATTGTTTATTGTGTTCCGTTAAATGAAAAAGGCACTATATTTCTTATTTTAGCCATCTAAACATTAAACTCCATACTATGAAAAAACTACTTTTAGTAGCCATGGGCTTCCTTTTCATGGTTTCAGCCAATGCTCAGACCAAGGAAGAACTCAAAGCCCAGATTACCCCTAAAAAAGATTCCATCAAAGCCATTCAAAAAAGAGTGGACGATCTACAGGCGAAAATTGATGCCCTGCCCGGTTGGAAAATTGGTGCTTTCGGAACTATTGGCGGCAGCATTTCAGAATTCAACAATTGGTTTGCTCAGGGAATCCCGAACAACTCCTCGGGCAATATTGGATTTGTTTTAAACGCTTTTGCCAACCTACAGCAAGAAAAGTTTTTTTGGCGAAACTCTGCTAACCTCAACCTTTCCTGGGTAAAGTTGGACGATAAGGATGACCCGACGGATGATGATGGCTTTAGAGAGGCAACGGACGTATTTAATATTTCATCGCTTTATGGAAGAAAATTGAGTGAAAAATTTGCTATTTCTGCTTTGGCAGAATACAGAACCACTATAATGAGCAACTTTAATGATCCCGGTTATCTTGACCTTGGTATCGGTGCCACCTGGACGCCCATCCCAGACTTGATCGTTGTGATGCATCCGCTCAACTATAACTTTGTTTTCAGTAGCGATGATACTATTTTTGAATCTTCGACAGGTGCTAAAATAGTAGCAGATTATACAAAGGAAATCGGGGCTATTAACTTTAAAAGCAATCTATCCATATTCCAAAGTTATAAGAGCAGCAATCTGAGCAACTGGACTTGGACCAACTCCTTTAGTTACACGTTATGGAAAATGATCGGGGTTGGATTTGATTTTGGTTTGAGAAACAATAAGCAGGAAACGCTTAATTATATTGTAAACAACGCTCCCACTCCAAATCCTGGCGCTACATTTGATTCCATAGATAATGAACTACAGACCTATTGGACCTTGGGACTGAGCTATAAGTTTTAATACGGGTAGTTATACAATCAAAAAAAGCCTCCAATTGGAGGCTTTTTTGTGGGGTGAAAAATGTTTTTCAAGTTTTTAAGACCATGGTCTAAGTAGGTTAAGATCCGTAAGATCTGTGCGTGACACTAAAATGACTTAAAAACAATGTGAAAGTATGTTTTACGTGGTCACTACCTAAACTTTTGTTGTGAACAGGTCAAAAATTGTTGTGAACCGATCGGTGGTTTACCGTTCATCGAGAAAGTTTGCCCTTAAATAATTGGACCTAGTACTCATCCAAATGTTCCGGATACAAAAAATTGTTGTACGGGAAACGGGTTACATGGATATCCCGAACCGCATCATAGACTCTTTTTCGGAATTCATCCATATTTTCCTTGTTCAAGGCAGAGATAAACAACGCCTTGTCACCAAGCTTGTTGAAATAGGTTTTTTTCCATTCCTCCAATGTAAAATGGGCTGTGGTACGTTCGGTAACCAAATCATCTTCATCAATGGTTTCGGGAGTGTATTGGTCTATTTTATTGAATACCATAATACAGGTCTTATCCGAACTGTCTATTTCATCCAAAATTTGATTCACCGAATCAATGTGCTCTTCAAAATTGGGATGGGAAATATCTACGACGTGGAGCAAAAGGTCGGCTTCGCGAACCTCGTCCAAGGTACTTTTAAAACTCTCCACTAATTGGGTGGGCAGCTTTCTGATGAATCCTACCGTATCACTCAACAAAAAAGGAAGGTTCCCCAGTACCACTTTACGAACTGTAGTGTCCAATGTGGCAAAGAGTTTGTTTTCGGCAAACACATCACTTTTGCTGATTACGTTCATTAAAGTGGACTTGCCCACATTGGTGTACCCTACCAAAGCAACCCGCACCAACGAACCCCGGTTACCTCTTTGAGTCTCCATTTGGCGGTCTATCTTTGCAAGCTTCTTTTTGAGCAATGCAATACGATCACGAACAATACGTCTATCCGTCTCAATTTCCGTTTCACCGGGACCGCGCATTCCAATACCTCCACGCTGCCGTTCCAAGTGTGTCCATAAACCCGTCAATCTGGGCAACAAATATTCGTATTGCGCCAACTCCACCTGTGTTCTGGCATAACTGGTCTTCGCCCTTTGGGCAAAAATGTCCAAAATCAGACTCGTTCTATCGAGTACTTTACAGCGCAGTATTTTTTCAATATTGTTTTGTTGGGCAGGCGACAGTTCATCATCAAAAATAACAGAACCAATTTCATTTTCCTTTACAAATTGGCGTACCTCTTCCATTTTCCCACTACCGATGTAGGTTTTAGGATTGGGCACATCAATTCGTTGAACAAAACGGCTTTCAACTTCACCACCGGCCGTATAGGTCAAAAATTCAAGCTCATCCAAGTACTCCTTGACTTTTTCTTCGTCTTGGTGTTGATTCATTACACCAATGAGTACCGCCTTTTCATATTCTATTGACTTCTTTTCTAGCATTCAAAGGATTTAGAATACAAATCTACACAATGTTTTGGAAGCTATTTTTAATTTGTCTTTGTATTCATCAATCATTGTATATTTTCCATTGCAGAAACACGATAACAGATTTACAATAGCCCGAAAATTTTTTAGATACCATTGACGGCCCCTATCTGTTGGATGATGATTTTACTCTAAATGGGTGTAAACGGTGGAGCAAATCAAAATTTTGGATAAGGCCAATAGGATTTCGAGGGCTATTTCCAGCATTGGATTGAAGGAAAGTTGCGACCCAGCTATTTTGGTCGTGTTGACGAAATTGGAAAACAAAGGGGTCATCAAATTGCTTTTGAAGGCTAAACCCCTTAAGGACAAGGATTATGATTATTATGGGCGACTTTATGACGACCCAGCTCGGAAAGTATAAAAACAATCATGAAAGGGTTACGCTAAGCTTTTTGAAAGCGGGAATATTTTCGCCATGGTTCTTAAGGGAATGGAAGGGCAGATATAAGGAAAACCTTTTAGAACCTTTGCTAGACAAAAATATTTGGTAGGCTATAGCAATCATTTTCCAGTATATGCATTTTTAAAGAATAGAATATGTAGGATTATAATTACACAACTAAAAAGTTAATTTTCACAACATATAGAGGTAAAATACTGTGCATTTCGTCGAATAAAGTAGGAATTTTATCGATGAATCCTACATATACTTATATATTCGTAGTCCAAATCTTACCTAAACTTAAACTCCTATGGACTACAGATTTCCTTTTTCGGCTAAGGGAGCGATCTTCTCCATTTTATTTTCGCTTTTGGGCGTGGGTTCCATAGTTGGGCAATCCAGGGATACCAAAGAACAAGAGAATTTTTCCTACGGCCAAGGAAATATGTCCTCTTTTATTTCAGAAATGGAAATGGACTATCAGGCCAAGCTCAAGCGAATAGATGAGTTGATTAAGTCCAAAAGTATTACAACTACAGAGAAAAGAGCGGATGGAACCGATATTTCCCTTAAAGATATAGGTACAGATGGCACACCACTTTATTATACTACACTTAATGACCCAACTACACAGACTTCCAGAGCACACACACTATACGACAAGGGGCTGCTAAATTTAGGACTTACAGGAACAAATATGCAAGTTGGTGTTTGGGATTCGGGTGTGGCCCTATCTTCTCACCAAGAATTCGATAGCCGTGCCAAAAACGCCGACAATGCCGATGAGGTAAGTCTACATGCCACTTTGGTGACCGGAAACCTTATCTCTGCGGGAGTAGAGCCCAATGCGAAAGGCGTTGCTTATGGAGCCCAAGCCTTGTCCCACGATTGGAGCCGCGACAAAATTGAAGTGGCAGAAGCCGCTGCCAATGGACTTTTATTGAGCAACCATTCCTACGGAATTTTGTCCGACCGGGTGCCCGATTGGTATTTTGGAGCCTACATAAAGGTTACCCAAGACTGGGACAAGATTATGTACAATGCACCTTACTATTTAATGGTTACTGCCGCTGGCAATGCACAGAAATCTTACGATAACGAAGCACCAAACTTTGGTAAAACCGCTGATGGTTTTGACCTTTTGTTAGGCTTTACCACAACAAAAAATGGATTGACGGTAGCAGGAGCCAATACGGAAATCGATGTCAATGGAGATTTAAAAAAGGCTTCGGTTACCGGTTATAGCAGTTTTGGCCCTGTTGATGATGGCCGTGTAAAACCGGACCTTGCCGGTGACGGTGGAAACATTCTTTCCACAAGTTCTGTTACCAATAGCAGTTATCAGGTTTCTGCAGGAACTTCAATGGCAGCACCAGGAGTTACAGGTTCACTTTTGTTGTTGCAGCAATATCACGAAGAGCTTTTTGGCAGCTACATGAAAGCATCAACCTTAAAGGGACTTGCGCTTCATACTGCCGACGATGTGGATGCCAAAGGACCGGATTATAAAATGGGCTGGGGAATAATAAATGCCAAATCTGCGGCAGAAGTACTTCAGAATAAAGAATACACCACTTTGGTTAATGAAGAAACCTTGCCAGAAGGAGAAACCTACTCCATTACTGTATTGGCGATGGAAAACGAACCTTTGATGGCTTCCATTTCTTGGACCGACCCTGAATCAGAAAATATAAACAGAGGAGACCTTAACAGTACGTCAGCTGCTTTGGTGAACGATTTGGATATTAGAATCACCAAAGGTGATGAAACTTATTTGCCTTGGAAATTGAACCCTGCCAAGGCGAACGACCCCGCCACCAAAGGGGACAATAAAGTAGATCCTTTTGAGCGCGTTGAGGTGGAAAATGCAAAGGGTAGCTATACCATAACCGTTTTACACAAAGGGGGATTGAAGAATGGTCTCCAAGATTTTTCTTTGATCGTTACGGGAGCGCAGGTTTCGAATTGTTCCATTGAGACCCCATCACATATTGATTTGCAAAGTTCATCCAACAAAAACGCTACAATTTCCTGGAAAGAGGCTGAAGAAACTTTGTTCGAAGTCCAGTATAAAAGTGTTGACCTGAACAACTGGAGCACTGAATTGATTTGGGAAAACAGTTTTGAGATTGCCAATTTGGAAGTCGGGAAAGTGTACGAAGCCCGTGTTCGCTCCATTTGTACGGAGAGCGTGTTGTCCGAGTTTTCGGAAACCATTCAGTTTGAATTCAACGGAGAAGAAACAGCGTTGATTGAAAACGCTCCGATGTTTATTCCCGAAGAGTTGAATATATCTGTTTATCCAAACCCTACTGTTGATTATTTAAACGTGAATGCGGAGTTGTCAAAGGATGCCGAGTTCTCTATCGTGACTACCGCTGGAAACGTGATTAAAAAAGGGAAGACCCAAGGCTCCATCAACGTGTCCTCCCTATCAGACGGATTGTACGTTTTGGTAGTTCAGGATTACGCTGGCATAAAAAGCACAAAGTTTTATAAAAACTAGAGCGGCTTTAATTCACATTAGATTTTTCATTACCTCAGAATGGTGTTGGTCTTTGAGAATAGTTTATTGCTTAATTGGATATGATCACAGGTCTTGCAGGAAAATTGGTTTCCAGTTTTTAATTAATACCTTTAAAAGGTAATCAATTCCAAAAGTTTAAATTTCAAAATTGTATGGATTGGTATTTTTCTTCCATACTTTTCCCCAGTTATGTCCGAACAATACCCAAAAGAACGCATTAAAGTACCGCGATTCAATGAAGAATCGGGTTTTTACACTACACCACAGCGTTCCAAGATTATGGGAAAAATCCGGGGCAAGAACACCAAGCCAGAACTTGCCTTCAGAAAGGCGTTGTGGCAATATGGTTACCGCTACCGTATCGACTACAAAAAGCTCATAGGAAAGCCTGATATCGCCCTAAAAAAGTACAAGACCGTCATATTTATTGATGGCGAGTACTGGCACGGCTACAATTGGGAAGAACGCAAAGAAAAAATAAAGACCAATCGTGATTTCTGGATTCCAAAGATTGAACGCAACATGCAACGGGACGAAGAGGTGAATAAAGCTTTAAAAGAAAAAGGATACAAAGTATTCCGCTTTTGGGAAACGGAGGTTAAGAAAAACTTAGATGAATGTCTGGAAGAAGTACTAGACCATCTGGACAAAGTCAAAGTTGCTTTTTCACAATCTTGAAAACTTGCAACACATCATCCAAAGGCAATTCAAAATCCTGAAATTCCGGCGAGGTATTCAAATTATGGCATAAAAACGCCTTGTTTTCCCTATTGTACCCTGTAAGCTGTTTACAGATTATTCTATCCGCACAAACCAATACATAAGGTTGATTCCAATAGGTATCGTTATTGCGCGTCAATGATTCTTTTTTGATTTCCAATCCAAGCACGTAAGCCTTGTTCGGAATGGCGTCGGACGTACCATCATCCATGGAATCCCCCGAAACCTCAAATATGCGATGGGGTTCATCGGTCAAGAAATCAATAATAAAACCTCCTTGAAACGGATTGCTAAGATTTTCCTGTTGTATGCCCTCAATGTATTTTTGATGCCACTCCACCCATACCAATGGCGCCATTACCAAGTACTTCCCGTGTTCCAAGGGGTAAAAAACACTGCCGTGCTTGGTAAACGGTTGCCGTTTGGTGTAGGCCTCTCCCATATCGTTGACCTCGTGCATATAGAGTTCGGCAATGGTGAGTCCAAAATACTCGGCAATCTTGGTGAGGTTTTTAATGGGAATATTGGCATCCTTGCGTTCGTAGAGCTGAATGGTACGCAGACTAACCCCAATTTCTTCGCCCAATTGTGATTGGCTGAGATTATTTTTTCTTCTTAACTGCTTTATTATATACATTTATTTCTATATTGTGTAATATTTTTACGCAACACATGCTCAGCGCAGCAATTTATCTAGTTTTCTGTAATTGGGTTACAAGTCAAATATAGAAAATAGGATTTGACCCCGGCATATAATTATTTAAACCAAAGTTATATATGGGTTCTATTAAAGGCCTCGGGCCAATCATAAAAAAAGAAATAATCTTTAAAGAGGAAGATTATGGAAAGCCGATCAATGAAACGCTATCCGAAGTACTGCGAAGAAACACCTCCAAAAACGATTTTGCCAATATCGCCATACAGAGCAATGTAAGTTTTTCCACGATCAGAGATGTAGTCTACCGCACCAATAGTTTGACCAAATTAAACGCCAAGGCCATCTCTTTATTGATCCATGCCGCTTTTGAAAACTCCTTTGCCTACAAGCTGCAAGCTGAAGGTGATATTATGTATTTGGATAATCTACTTAAGCTCTAGCCGCAATAGCCAATCGGTTTGTTTATCCGTCCCAATATAGTAAGGATGTTCGCCGAACTTGATGAAGCCATGCCTTTGATAAAAACTGATGGCTTTGGGGTTGTGTTCCCATACCCCCAACCAAATATATTCCTTCCCTAAGTCTCTGGCCTTTGCTATAATTTGCTGTAGCATCCACGTGCCGACCTTTTTGCCTTGATGATCTCCCAGTACATAAATACGCTCAATTTCCAAAGCATTTGGGTCGTGTACATCGGTTTGGGCGGCTTCAATATTTAGCTTGAAATATCCTATCAGAGCTTCATCATCATAGACAAAATGGAAAAGACAATTTTCATTGGCAAGTTCTTCTGACAATTTATTTGGATGGAAAGCTTCCTCGATATACGATTGAAAATCCTCTGGGTCATTGTCCTTTTCAAAAGCAGCGGCAAAGGTACTCTTGGATATTTTGACCAAGGTTTCCAAATCAGCATTATCACATTCCCGAAGGTAAAGGGGCATCAAAATAGGTTTTGCTTAAAATTATCGCAAAAAAAAGAGCCTAACAAAATGTTGGCTCCATATTTTTCAGGGGGAAACTATTGATCTATAGCATAAAAAGCTTCTTGATCAAAAGCATAAAACCTGTGAAAAAATCGTTTCTGTAAACTTGAACATTTTCTTCCATCGTGGTGTTTGATTTTAGTGCCATGGTTTATTCGGTTTGTGGTGTTAATTTGGGTAAAAATTTCGATATAACCAAATATATACTCGATGAACGGTAATTTAAAACTATTGTTGTGTAATAGCCTTAATATGTTGTAAAAATGCCAAGGATATTTATTAAATATTCATTTCGGGAATCTCGCCTTCCACAACCAGCCTTCCTTCCGTAGCGCTCTTTATCTCTTCTACGGAAACACCTGGTGCTCTTTCCAACAATTTAAAGCCCTCTTCCGTAACCTCCAATACAGCAAGGTTGGTCACTATTTTGGTTACGCAACCCACGCCTGTCAAAGGCAAAGTACATCGCTTTAACAATTTTGATTTTCCAGCCCGGTTGGTATGCATCATCGCCACAATAATATTTTCTGCGGAGGCTACCAAGTCCATGGCGCCTCCCATGCCTTTTACCATCTTTCCAGGTATCTTCCAATTGGCGATATCCCCATTTTCGGCAACCTCCATTGCCCCCAATATGGTCAGGTCCACGTGTTGACCCCTAATCATTCCAAAACTCATTGCAGAATCAAAAAATGAGGCCCCTGGCAATGTGGTAATGGTCTGCTTTCCTGCATTTATAATGTCGGCATCCTCCTCCCCTTCAAAAGGAAAAGGCCCCATGCCCAATACTCCGTTCTCGCTCTGGAACTCCACACTGATATCGTCCCGTACAAAATTGGCCACCAAGGTAGGTATCCCAATACCCAGATTAACATAATATCCGTCCTTGACCTCTTTTGCGATGCGTTTTGCTATTCCGTTTTTATCTAACATATATTAATGTGTCAATTGAGTAATTGGACAATATGCCAATTACTTCTAGTTATATATTTCTTATTGAGGTCGAAATTATTTTGTTCAAAATTTTGATGATGTTAAACAATTCCGTCAATAACTTTTCAGCATTTGGATAATTTTTCAGTTCGTTGCACAAGAAAAGCCAAAACTCAGTTTCTTCAGCTTCCTTCTTAGCAATTTTCATCTTATGCACAAATCAGCCTTACTCTCCGCATTTTGGGCATCCTTAATATTTGCCCCTATGGATGTGCCTGACTTTAAAACTTGGTTTGCTACTACGAACTTTCGAATACTTTCAAGTTTTTCACCATACTCAACAATGTTTTTGGCAAATTCAAAGGATTTTACCAAAATAGTGTTGTCACTATACTTTTCACTAAAAATTATCATGTTGTTTTTCGTATAGACTACAATTAATTCAAACTTGTTGTGCATTTTGAAGGTTTCTTGTACCAAAAACGTCAATTCGAGTGAAATTCCAGAGGAATTTTGTATCGAGAATCGTTTTTGGGCTTGAAATTCTGGTTCTCGATACGACTTTTCAAAAGAAAAATCACTCGAACTGACAAGTTTCAATCAAAATGCACAACGGGTTAATTCAAACGAATTGATACATTGGCACATCGGCTTATTGTCTCATTCTCACCGTTCGCTGCTCAATTCTTTTCTCATACTTTTCCCCTTGAAAAATACGCTGTACAAATATGCCCGGAATATGGATTTCGTTGGGGTCCAAACTTCCGGCTGGCAATAATTCTTCCACCTCAGCTACGGTAATGGTCGCTGCTCCGCACATAGCAGGGTTGAAATTCCGTGCTGTCCCCCTAAAAATTAGGTTGCCTGCTTCGTCTCCTTTCCATGCCTTCACAAAAGCAAAATCGGCCTTAAATGCAGGTTCCAACACATACATTTTCCCATCAAATTCTCGCGTCTCTTTGCCTTCTGCCACTTCGGTTCCATAACCTGCAGGGGTATAAAAGGCAGGGAAACCAGCCTGGGCCGCCCTGCATTTCTCTGCCAAAGTACCTTGTGGGGTCAACTCCACTTCGAGTTCACCACTCAACATTTGACGTTCAAACTCATCATTTTCTCCCACGTAGGATGATATCATTTTTTTGATCTGATGCTTCTGTAAAAGGAGTCCTAAGCCAAAATCATCTACCCCTGCATTATTGGATATGCAGGTAATGTCCTTGATGCCCAAGCGCACCAATTCGTCAATGGCCTTCTCAGGTATTCCACATAGTCCAAATCCACCCAGCATAAAGGTCATACCGTCTTCCACACCCTTTAAAGCCTCTGTAACATTGGCAACTGTTTTCTTGATCATATGATTCGTATTTATATGCCCTGAAATTACGATTTAAATAAAAAAGCCCCAAGCAAATTAAGATATGCTTGGGGCTTTATTCTATAAAATAGATTTGTTCTAGAAATCCAAGTCGTCCAAGTCGTCTTCGGTATCAATCCTTTGTTCTTCTTGTTCTTCTTCCGTTTTAGAGCAATCAATATTAATGGATATTTCCTCGGGCACTTCAAAGGCTTCCTTGGAAACACCTATTTCCTCATTGGCATAATTCTTTTTCATGTACAGGGCCCAGATGGGCAATGCCATCGCCGCACCTTGTCCATATAACAAACGGTTAAAATGGATTGACCTATCTTCACCTCCTACCCATACGCCTGTAACCAAGTTGGGTACCATACCCATAAACCAACCGTCACTTTGGTTTTGTGTAGTTCCTGTTTTACCAGCAATTGGGTTGGTCAATTCATAAGGATATCCCGTTATTATTTCTTTATAAACGGTTTGGTTCTTGCCATAGGTATGTCTAAGCCTTCCCCCTGATCCGTATTGTGTAACACCTTCGAGTAGATTGACCATGGCATAAGCCACATCTTTACTGAGTACATCCTTTGTTTCTGGTGCGTATTCATAAAGTACGGTGCCGTTTTTATCCTCTATACGGGTAACCATTACAGGTTTTACGTATACTCCTTGGTTGGCAAAGGTTCCAAAGGCTCCCACCATTTCATATACACTTACATCTGGTGTACCCAATGCAATGGATGGCACTTCCGGGATTTCTTTTGTGATTCCCATACTTTTGGCTATGGAGGCTACCGAACCAGGGCCCACCCTATCAATTAGCTGTGCGGTAATGGTATTTACGGAATTGGCCAAGGCGCTTTTTAAAGACATATCATCTCCAGAGTAAGTTCCATCTGAATTCTTTGGGCACCATGCGGCCATATTTCCATGCTTGCCCGGCTCAATGCAGTATTGGTTATCTGGCAAAGTGTAACACGGCGAGTAACGCAATTGGTCAATAGCTGCTGCATACACAAATGGCTTGAACAAGGAACCGGCCTGTCTGGACCCTTGGATTACATTGTCATATTGAAAGTGCTTGTAATCTACACCGCCCACCCAAGCTTTTACGTGGCCAGTTTGCGGCTCCATGGACATCATAGCGGTACGGAGGAAGGTTTTGTAATACTTTATGGAGTCCATCGGTGTCATGATGGTGTCTTTTTCGTAGGAATCGCTGTTCCAATCAAAAACAGTCATTTCCGCCTTTTCATGAAAAGTAGCTTCGATGTCTTTTTCCGATAACCCTTCACGTTTAAGATGACGCCATCTGGGCGATCGTTTCATTGCTCGCTCCATAATGGTATCTATGGCTCCTTTGCTCAAATCCAAAAAGGGTGCGGTCGGGTTCCGGTCGGGCGTATTTTGATGAAAGAATTCGGCCTGCAAATTCATCATGTGTTCCTGAACCGCTTCTTCTGCATTTTGCTGCATTCTGGAATCTATTGTGGTGTAGACCTTTAACCCATCTAGATAAATATTATATTTTTCGCCATCTGGTTTTGGGTTTTCACGCACCCAATTGTTCAAATAGCGCTGCATGTACATTCTAAAATAAGTGGCCAATCCTTCTCTGTGGGATTCTGGGTTAAAATTGATTTTCATTTTCCTTCCTTGCAACGAATCCTTCATCTCTTCGGAGATGTATCCGTATTTCGCCATTTGTCCGAGAACGGTATTACGCCTGTTGAAGACCAATTCTTCACGTCGCATGGGATTGTAAAGCGATGAATTTTTGAGCATCCCCACCAAAACGGCAGATTCTTCCGTTTTTAAATCTGCGGGTTCCTTTCCGAAATAAATTCTGGATGCGGAACGAATACCATCTGCATTGTACCCAAAATCATAAATGTTAAGGTACATGGCTATAATTTCTTGCTTGGTGTAGTTACGCTCCAATCGCGTAGCAATGACCCATTCCTTGATTTTTTGTGTTACGGCCTCAAATAAGTTTCTAGATCTTACCCCTACAAAAAGTTGCCGTGCCAATTGTTGGGAAATGGTACTTGCACCGCCTTTGGTCCCCAAATAGGCCAAAGCCCTTGCAAATCCCCTGGCATCAATTCCGGAGTGGTCATAGTACCTTGCATCTTCGGTGGCCACCAAGGCATTTACTAGGTTTTGTGGCAGGGTCTCGTAATCTACCCATGTTCTGTTGTCATCCAAATAGAGTTTACCAAGGGTTTCGCCGTCTGATGAGATAAATTCTGTTGCCAAATTGGTTTCGGGATTCTCCAAACGTTCAAAGGTGGGCATTTCCCCGAAGACTCCCCAAGAGGCCAATTGAAAAATCAGGACAATGGAAAGTACTCCTGCCCCGAATAAAATCCAAAACCATTTAATGAAAGGAAAAAAATTCTGCTGTTGTTTTTTTTGACGCTTCTTTGCCATTATAATTTGGGTGCTTTTTCTATTTCCAAACCAACATCTGTTACTCCTTCTAAAATATGAAGGCCTTCCACATCGCCATTTTTTCGCATGGCGTGGGAGATATTTACTTTATATACGCCAGAATTCGGAAAATCGATCTTTTCCTTGTACCAAAGCTTGTTTTCCTTGACGCTTCCCATTCCTTTTCCGAGCCATTCACCACTGGGTTCGGCCATTTTATATTCCAACGTATCCTTAACGGTATTGCCGCTCGGATATTCTAACTCGGTAATCAAAAATAAATTGCTAAAGGCATAAGTATCTTCATTTCTGATGTTGATGAACATGTTGTAGGTTGCTGTGGAATCGAGTTCGGAAAACTGGAATTCAAGTTTTTGATCTATTTCCCATTTTCCTTCTTTGATGGGCTCATAGTCGGAGTACACCAACAACTCATTGCAGGATGATAGGGAAAGAACTGCAATCAGTAGAAACAAAAATTTACTTTGCATTGGGTGCTTTGGATTTTGGTTTTCTTCGCTTTTTCTTTCTTCGCTTTTTCTTGTTCGGTCTATCAAAACGGGTAAGGCTGTCCTGGCCCACAACATTTTCAAAAGTCGTTTTATCCTCCTCCACATTATCTGCGGCATATTCCTCTAAACTGGCCACTTTTTCATTTTTCTTGTTCCGCTCCAAAATCTCCAGTACTTGATCTTTGGAAAGCGTATGCCATGTAGCAGGTTCATCTTTGTAAGAGAACCATAGGGTCTCTTTAAAAATATCCGCTTTTTGGCAAAAAGCTATCCCTTTTTGGGTTTTGAGCTTACAATCGGAGGGTGGGAAATTCTTGAGTGCTTCCAAATACATATCAAGCTCGTAATTGAGGCAACACTTCAATTTACCGCATTGACCCGCCAATTTTTGAGGGTTCAAGGCCAATTGCTGGTAACGGGCGGATGCGGTGCTGACGGACCTAAAATCTGTCAACCACGTGGAACAGCAAAGTTCACGTCCGCATGAACCAATGCCTCCCAAACGCTGGGCTTCTTGTCGGTAGCCGATTTGTCGCATTTCAATACGAATACCGAAGGCTTTGGCCATATCCTTGATCAATTGCCTAAAATCCACCCGGTCTTCCGCGGTGTAGTAAAATGTAGCTTTGGAACCGTCTCCTTGGAATTCCACGTCGCTCAATTTCATTTCTAGCCTTAACGAGATGGCTATTTCTCGGGAACGTTTCTTTATTTCTTCTTCCCTGTCCCTGCATTTCTGCCAAATATCAATATCTCTTTGGGAAGCTTTTCTATAGATTTTGGGAATGGTTTTATCGTCTGGAGAAACTTTTTTGCGTTTCATTTGAATCCGCACCAGTTCCCCTGTCAAGGTTACCATACCGACATCGTGACCGGATTTGGCTTGGGTGGCCACCACATCTCCAATGGACAATGTGAGATTCTCCGTATTCCTGAAAAATTCCTTTCTACTGTTTTTAAAACGTACCTCAACACAATCAAAAGGTTTTTGACCGTTGGGCAACGACATATTGGAAAGCCAGTCAAAGACTGTTAGCTTGTTACAACCATCAGTGCCGCAAGTTCCATTGTTCTTGCAACCACGCGGTTGTCCATCCTTGCCGGTTGAACAACTGCTACACGCCATATTTAATATCTTGATTGAGGTGTCAACAAAACGTTGTCAGTTGGATTACAGTCACAAACTCCTTCATGCATTGAGAAATAAAAAACTCATCTCGACTGCGCTCGATGTGACATGAAATTTCTTCCTACCCGTTTAAACTACCTCAATAGGGTTCATAAAAATTACTTGTTGTAAATATAGTACAATTTGTGGCAGTAGTGAAATGCTACTTCTTGTATTTCAACACGGGAGAACGTCCTTTTTTGAATATTTTGTTGCTGGCTCCCTTGCCTTTGCGCAAACGTTTTTGTTCCTCGTAAGGCAATGCGTGTATTTCCTTGCAATCCGCAGAACAGCAATTGTTCATTGCCTCGGCACATTCATCGCATTGGATAAAAAGCAGGTGACAGGCTTCGTTGGCACAATTTACATGGGTGTCGCAAGCTTTGCCACATTGATGGCAATGCGCTATCACCTCATCGGAAATGCGTTCCCCCCTTCTGTGGTCAAAAACAAAGTTTTTGCCCATAAATTTATTTTCCAAGTTTCTATCGTTCACTTGTCGGGTGTACTCAATAATCCCGCCTTCCAGCTGGTACACATTTTTAAAGCCCTTGTGTTTGTAATAGGCACTGGCTTTTTCGCAGCGGATACCTCCGGTGCAGTACATGACCAATTTTTTGTCTTCTTTATGCTCGGCAAGGTCTTGTTCAATAATGTCCAAAGAATCACGAAAAGTATCTACATCGGGTGTGATGGCGTTTTTAAAATGCCCTATCTCGCTTTCGTAATGGTTGCGCATATCTACCAAAATGGTATTCTCGTCTTCAATGAGTTCATTGAACTGTTGGGCACCAACATGGATTCCTTTATTGGTAACATCAAAAGTGTTGTCGTTCAAGCCATCGGCTACAATCTTCTTGCGCACCTTCACTTTTAATTTTAAAAAGGATTTATTGTCCTGCTCAATGGCAATGTTCAATCGAACATTTTCCAAAAACGTGATGCTGTCCAAATGCTCCTTAAAAATATCGAAGTTTTCCGCAGGTACCGAAAGTTGTGCATTTATTCCTTCGTGGGCCACGTATATACGTCCCAGAACTTCCATATCGTTCCAAGCTAAGAAAAGATGGTTCCTCAGAATTTGAGGGTTCCCGATGTGTGCGTATTTATAGAAAGAGATGGTAAGCCGTTCTTTACCGGCCTCCTCAATAAGGGCTTCCCTTTCTTTTGCACTTAATGTGTTGTACAGTTGCATGCTATACCTTTATTAAGTTAAAGAATGGTTCTTAAAAAAATTAAATGCAAAGATAGAAATAATAAGGAAAGAAAATCAAAAGGGCCTGTTTGAAAAGGCCCCTTGATCCATTACTGCTTTTTCATAGCTGATTTTCTTTCTCCTAGCAACTGCGAGCTATAATTAGCTCTATATAGATGAGTTAGTACACTTAAGATGCATTGTTATTAAAAAGGTTGCGTGGGCTTTGTGGCATGTTGAAAGAAATGGTATTTTAGCTTTCCTAATAATTTTACCATGAGCAAAGAGAAAGAAGCAAAATTAAAAGCCCTAAAACTAACACTGGACAAACTGGACAAAACCTACGGCAAAGGTGCTGTTATGAAAATGGGCGACAGTGTTGTTGAAGATGTGGAGGCAATTCCTTCTGGCTCATTGGGATTGGATATTGCACTCGGCGTAGGAGGTTACCCAAGAGGACGGGTGATCGAAATCTACGGTCCGGAGTCTTCAGGTAAAACCACATTGACCCTGCACGCCATTGCCGAAGCGCAAAAGGCAGGCGGCATTGCAGCTTTTATTGACGCGGAACACGCCTTTGATCGTTTTTATGCCAAAAAGCTTGGGGTTGATATCGACAACTTGATCATATCCCAGCCCGATCACGGGGAACAGGCCTTGGAAATTACGGAAAACCTGATTCGTTCAGGTGCCATTGATATTGTGATCGTGGATTCTGTTGCGGCCCTTACACCCAAAAGTGAGATTGAAGGAGAAATGGGCGACTCCAAAATGGGTTTGCACGCTCGATTGATGTCTCAAGCGCTAAGAAAACTGACTTCAACCATCAGTAAAACAAAATGTACCGTAATCTTCATCAACCAATTAAGGGAAAAGATCGGGGTAATGTTCGGAAATCCAGAGACAACCACCGGTGGTAACGCCCTTAAGTTCTATGCATCCGTGCGATTGGATATTAGGCGTTCCACTCAGATCAAAAGTACCGAGGGGGATGTGCAGGGTAACAAAACAAGGGTGAAAGTGGTGAAGAACAAAGTAGCCCCTCCTTTCAAAACAGCGGAGTTCGACATTATGTATGGCGAAGGAATATCCAAAATCGGAGAGATTCTAGATTTGGGGGTTGCCTACGAAATTGTCAAGAAAAGTGGATCTTGGTTCAGTTATGGTGACACCAAATTGGGCCAAGGAAGAGATGCGGTAAAATCACTGCTGATGGATAATCCAGAACTATCCGATGAATTGGAAGGGAAAATCAGGGAAGCCATTTCGGCCTTAAGCGAATAACCCTTTCATCGATTTTTTAGGGAGATTAACTTTTAGTTGTGAAAATCCTACGCAACCCTTGTCTGTGCTGCACATCTAGGGAATAAAAAGGATTATTATGAAAAAAGTGCTGATGCCATTTATTTTGATTATGGCATGCTCGTTGTTCGTTTCTTGTGAAGTGGACGATGATTCCCCAAATTTTTACTTTACTGCCTTAAATACTGTTGAGGCCAAGATGCCAGAATCGTTCGAAGTTGGAAAAACTTACGATATTGAAGTAACTTACCAAAGACCTAATGGTTGTACCTTTTTTGAAGGTTTTGATGTATCGCAAACTGCGGAGACCGACCGCGATGTGGTAGTAGTGGGTTCTGTCCTAACCGACGAAGACCGTGCCTGCACAGAAGCGGTGGAAGAAGTTGTGGCCACACTCAAATTTAATGTGATTTACACAAAAGACTATGTCTTTCGATTTTATGCAGGTGATGATGATGAAGGGAATGCCACTTATCTGGAATATTCTGTTCCGATAGCGGAGGAGGCATCCACAAATTAGATAGCAACAATCCAGAATTGACCAACATTTGGATCTTGATGAACTGATACATAAATGTAAAAAGGGAAACCGACAGGCCCAAGCCGAACTGTACCGGAGATATTCCGGTATTCTTTTCGGTATGTGCCTCAAGTATTCCCAAAATAAAACGGAGGCGGAAGATAATCTGCACGACAGTTTTATGACCATTTTCGATAAAATCGATCAGTTTGGCTTCAAGGGTTCTTTTGAAGGTTGGATCAAACGCATAACCGTAAATACAGTACTTCAGAAATATAGGAAGGACCAATACCTCAACGTGATTTCGGAAAACCACGAAGATGAAATTGAGGTGGAAACAGATGATTCGGACATTAGTCTGTCCACGCTGCTGAGGTATATTCAAGAGCTGCCGCATAAATACAGGTTGACGTTCAACTTGTATGTATTGGATGGTTATAGTCATAAGGAAATCAGTGAGATGTTGGGGACATCCACTGGAACCTCAAAATCCAATTTGGCAAGGGCCAAGGCCATTTTGAGGGATAGAATAGAAAAAGCCAAAATAAACATTGCTTAATTAGATCAACGATGGGGAAAAAGAATTTAGAGCAATTGTTCAAGGAAAGCTTTCGAGACTTTCAGGAAGTTCCGGATGAAAGCGTCTGGAACTCCATTGAAGCTTCTTTGGACAAAAAGAAACAGAAAAAACGCGCCTTACCTATTTGGTGGAGCTTGGGCAGTGTTGCTGCCGCATTGGTCATTTTGATGATGATCATCAATCCATTTGCCGCAGAACCAGAAGAACAAATCATCACCGATAGGGAGAGCATTGACGTTCCCGAAGAACCTTACAATTCAAAAGAAGAGAAGAGCGAGGATTTTACCGACCCTTCAATCACTTTGGATAAGGAAGAAAGTTTGGTGAACAGTTCCAAAAAGAATAAGAACGCTGTACAGAACAACAATCAAAAATCGAAAAACACCTCAGAAGACGTTGTTATGTCAGCAGTTGCCGAAAACACTACTTCTACTTCGCAGAGGAATGGCTCTGTTGAAAATCGGCAAGCAAATAATAGCGCTTTGAGGGATTCCGAAATGCATCCTTCGGAAAAAGTTGGCGCAGAAAAAAGCAGTGCCATTGCGATGAATGATGGTGAAAACAAATCCGATCAGAAGCAGTCCGTTGCAAAAAAATCAGTGGAAAACGATCAGATTGCTCAAAATGCCGAGGAGCAAGATGGGGAAGTTGAGAAAAAATCCATTTATGATGCAATTATCGAACAAGATGAACTAGAGGAAGCTGTTGCAACAAGCGGTAGCGAAAAATGGTCGATAGGCCCATCCTTGGCCCCTGTGTATTTTAATGCCGCCGGCGATGGTTCTCCTGTTAGTTCGGATTTTGCTTCCAACTCAAAGTCAGGAACGGTGAATTTAAGCTATGGGCTTACAGTAGCTTATGACGTTGGTAAAAAGCTGAAAATCCGTTCTGGAGTGCACCGCGTGAATTATGGGTACAATACCGATAATGTTGTTTTTTCTTCAGTTCTGCGCGCCGCTTCCACGGATAAGCTGGCCAATATTGATTACAACTCAAACGCCTCGACCATTGTAGTGGAAAGTAAAGACAGCCCAAAAAATACTGCTGCTTTCAACTCCAAGGAAATCGCCTTAGCCGATGCACCTTCTTTAGATGGAAGAATGGTTCAGCAATTGGGCTATATTGAAATTCCCTTGGAGTTAAATTATGCTGTTTTGGATAAAAAGTTCGGTGTTGAACTTATTGGAGGTGTAAGTTCATTGTTCCTGGTGGACAATGCTGTACTATTGGAGTCCAACGAACTGATTACTGAAATGGGCGAGGCAAACAACATTAATTCATTAAACTTTAGTGCCAATTTGGGCATGGGGCTAAATTATCGGTTCAGTCCCAAGATAAGAGTCAATATAGAACCTGTTTTCAAATACCAGCTGAACACTTTCTCAAATGTTTCCGGTAGTTTTCAGCCTTATTCCATTGGCGTTTATAGTGGATTTAGCTTTAGGTTCTAGTATAAAGAAGTTGGTTAGGAAGATTGCTCCTTTAAGCAATCAATTGAGCGCTCTATTAAAATGGAGCGCTTTTTTACATTAAAAAGTATTCTAAAATTTTTCTTACTTTAGGACTTAACGCTAACCAACTTATTGATTCTGTGAAAACTGAGAAGTTCGAAGACATCCTTGTCTACTTTTCCAAATCACTTATGGGAAAGGAAAACGAAGAGGATATCCTTTGGGATGTAGCGAAAAATTGCATCTCCAAATTGGGTTTTGTGGATTGTGTAATCTATTTGGTGGACGACAATCAAAGCATACTGGTGCAAAAAGCCGCATACGGACCAAAAAGCCCAAAAGACCGAACCATCTATAATCCTGTGGAAATAACTATTGGCGAAGGTATAACCGGAACCGTAGCAAAAACAGGGAAGCCGGAGTTGGTAATGGACACCTCGCAAGATTCCCGTTATATAATTGATGATGACACCAGACTTTCGGAAATCTGTGTGCCCATTGCTTATGAAGAGCAACTTTATGGGGTAATTGATTGCGAACACCCGAAAAAGGGTTTTTTTACAGAACGTCATCTTAAAATGCTCTTGGCCATAGCGTCCATTTGCGCTATAAAAGTTAAAAGTGTCAGGGCCAATACTGCACTTCTTGAAAAACAGCACAAGCTATTTCAACTAAAAGAGGAGATGTTGGAGCTAAAATTAAAAACCCTGAACTCTCAGCTCAATCCCCATTTTGTGTTCAATTCTTTAAATGCGATACAATATTTTATAACCACTCAGAACACCAAGTTCGCCTTGGATTATTTTTCCACCTTCAGCAGGCTTGTACGCTTCTACTTAAAGCTGCTGGGAAAAGACACTGTTTCGCTATACAACGAAATAGATATGTTGCATTGGTATCTTAAACTTCAAAAGTTGAGGTACGATGATTCTTTTGAATATTCCATTTCCATAGAAAAGAAAGACGGTAGCCTCAAAGAAATTGTAATCCCCTCGTTTGTGATACTTCTTGTTTTCGAAAACATCGTGGAGCAATCCAGCATCAACAAAGTGGTTGACCAACACTTCAATGTTGACATCAAAACAACTGAAAAGAATGTGGTTCTAGAAATCCAATATCAATCTAAAAGTGGAGACCACACCGATCATCCTAAAAATGATTATCGCAATGAAATTATGAAATGGGAAGACCAAGTGGAATTGCTCAATACCGTAAAAGGATACAACATTGTGCATAATACCATCGGTAGCTCTAACAACGGGATGCATACTAAAAGTATACTTCTAGAGCTTCCAAATCTTGCCTAGAAAGGTGTTTTCAACAATTCAAACCAAATCCTTCAGAATAACTTCCCTGACTTCTTCCCTTAAAGTAGAAGTGTCCGATGCGCTTAAAATACCCGTCTCAAAAAACTCGTGCACCTTGGCCCTGATTCGTCCAGGCCCGCCACTGAAAAAAGTAAAGGAAAAGCGTTTTTTATTGTCTAAAAAAGTCATCGGAACCACAGGAATCTTATGGGCAATGGCCATTTTAAAGGCCCCATCCTTGAACTTGTCCAAAACAATGTCCTCTTCGGGAACGCCCCCTTCGGGAAAAATACAAATACTCAAGCCTTGATCCAACCTTCTTTTGGCCCTTCGATAAACACCCGTTCTGCTTTTAACACTGTCCCGGTCCACCAAAATGCACACTCTTTTGTAAAAAAAACCAAAAATGGGGATACTGGTCAACTCCATTTTCCCCACAAATACAAAAGGGTTTCTACTTATATGAAGCATCAACATAATATCCAGCATACTGGTATGGTTGGCCACCAGCATGTAACTCTTTTCTTTCTGCATAGGCTGTTCACGAATAACTTTAGGGAAGCAGCCCATTCCATACAAAATGGGGCGAGCCCAAAAATTTCGAGCGAGCCAGAAAAATTGGGGATAGGTTTTTTCAGAAATAGTGAGAATGAGCAAAAACGGAAAAAACAAAAGAATGGGAACGGTAACCAAAATATAGAACCAAACCCTATATAATACATGTCCCACATTTTTGATTAGTCCGAGCATGTGTCAAAAGTAAAGTATTTCCATATTTTACACTTTGAAGACATCTTTTCTTTAAGAAAACAAGTCTCTTTTTTTATAAGTGCGGGATGCTTACTTTTACGAGCAAAAATTTAGCATGGCCCGAATTCTGACCGGAATACAAAGTACAGGAACCCCACACTTGGGAAATATATTGGGAGCAATTGCACCTGCCATAGAAATGGCAGAGGACCCAAAGAACGATTCCTTTCTCTTTATTGCCGATATGCACTCGCTTACCCAAATCAAAAATGGGGAGCTGCTACGGAACAATACTTACGCCATTGCAGCCGCTTGGCTCGCCTTTGGCCTTGATATTGAAAAAACCGTTTTTTATAGACAGAGCGACATTCCACAGACCGCAGAATTGGCCTGGTACCTGAGCTGCTTTTTTCCTTACCAACGACTTACATTGGCCCACTCCTTTAAGGATAAGGCCGATAGGCTGGAAGATGTTAACGCAGGCTTGTTCAGCTATCCTATGCTTATGGCCGCCGATATATTGTTGTATGATGCGGATATTGTTCCCGTGGGAAAAGATCAGCTACAGCATTTGGAAATGACGCGTGATGTAGCCTCCCGCTTTCACAACCAAATGGGCGAAACTTTTGTGATGCCCGAAGCCAAAGTGCACGAGCAAACCATGTACGTACCAGGAACCGATGGTGAAAAAATGAGCAAAAGCCGTGGCAACCTCATCAATTTGTTCCAAACGGATAAAAAACTGCGCAAACAGATCATGGGTATTGTTACGGACAGCACACCGATGGAAGAGCCGAAAGACCCAAGCAAGGATAATGTATTTGCCTTGTACAAACTTTTGGCTTCTCCTGAACAGATTGAAGAAATGAGTGCCAACTACTTGGCAGGAAATTACGGTTACGGGCACGCCAAGCAAGCATTGTACGATCTCATTTTGAAAAAATTTGAAGAGCCTCGGGAAAAATTCGAATACTATATGAACCATAAAAACGAAGTGGACGAAGCTTTGGCATTTGGTGCAGAAAAAGCGCGTAAAGTGGCCGATAATGTATTGGGGCGCGTTCGTGAAAAGTTGGGTTACTAGCTTTTTATCGGAAATCGGGGGCAATAACCTGTTATCTTAAGATTAGCTCAGTGAATAAAAACGCTGGATTTTGTGTTAAACACTATCCAACTCCCGATTTGTTGTGGCAAGTTCCCGTTAAACTACACCCAAAAACAGAGTGACTGTTCTGTTATCATCCGTCTCGATGAAAGGTGGTTTTCAGATGCTTCAATTCGTTTAGTTGTACAATTTAATGGATAAGTAACATCTTGTCACTCTGAATCAGAGCAAAGCGAAAATGAAGAATCTCTGGACTAACGACAACATTCAGGACACTTCGCTATACTCAGTATGACGTTTCGCTTATACAGTACCGCTGCTGTCATTCTGAGGTGGAGTTTACGGAACCGAAGAATCTTCCTTGACCATTTTCTTTACATACTTCACTTCGTTCAGTATGACAATTCATGTAAAAAGAAATCCATCTTCTAAAAAATCCAAGTTTGGGTTAACGGACTTTGTCAAGTTTAGTTTTTTAGCCCTAACCCAGCCTTTAATTTCCATTTCACGTGCAATAGCTTCTTGTATCCAGTCATATTCTTCATTGTAAAGCAAGTGCTTGCACCGATATTTTGCTGCAAAGGTCTTCTTTCCTTGCTCAATGTTGTCATTATGCTCAACTAATCTTTTGGTCAAATTATTCGTTACACCAGTATATAAAACGGTTTTGTTTTTATTCGTCAAAATGTAGACAAAATACTTATCCATCATTTATTTAATTTAATTCCAGATACTTCGCTACGCTCAGTATGACATTTAACATATGCAGTGCAACGGGTGTCATTCTGAATCTGAGTAACACGAAGATGAAGAATCCCTAGATTAATTGTGTTGTTGAGATACTTCGCTACGCTCAGGGACCAGATATCCTTTACCCATTATCCTTACCATCCAAGAATCGAACAATCCAATAATCCAAATCGCCTTCGACTTGCCCTTGGACAAGCTCAGGGCGACACTCAGGCTGACAGTTCGAAATGACGCCGCAACAAGCCTTTACTGCCTACTGCCTATTGAACCACTGCCAACTGAACCTACACCGCCTCGAACATTTTACCGGGCAGTGGACGGATAACGCCCTTCATTTCCATGTTCAGCAAAGTGGAAGAAGCCTTAAAAATTGGCAAATTACACTCTAAAGCCACGGTATCCAGTAATTGTTTGCCGTTCAACCGCAGGTACGAGTAGATTGACTGTTCTGTTTCATCCAACTCGACGAACAGCTGTTTTTGTACCGTTTTTTCCCGCTTTTTCTCCTCAATCTCCCATCCCAACAAGTAAATCAGCTCTGCTGCGGAGATCAATAAATGTGCCTTTTGAAACTTGATGAGGTCGTTACAGCCCTTGCTCCATTTATCAGTAGCCCTACCTGGAACAGCAAACACTTCACGATGATATCCGTGGGCCAAATCTGCAGTGACCAGACTGCCGCCTTTTTCTGCCGACTCGATTACGATGGTCGCTTCACTGATTCCAGCAATAATACGGTTGCGTTTGAGGAAATTCTCGCGGTTGGGTTGGCTAGTGCTCCAAAACTCGGTCATAAAACCGCCGTTCTCTTCTATTTTGTGTCGGTATTTTTCGTGTACCTTCGGATAAATTTGATTAAGCCCGTGTGCCATACAGGCAATGGTCTGCAATCCGTGGTCCATCGCGGCCTTTTGAATGGCAATATCTACCCCGTAGGCCAATCCACTTACTATAACAGGGTTTAATGGGGCCAATTCTTTTATAAATTGATTACAAAACGAAGTTCCGTAGTTGGTTACGTTCCTTGTACCGACGACACTGATGATTTTTTGATGTTCTAGGTCGATGTTGCCCCGCTGGAACAATAAAATAGGGCCATCCAAGCAATGCTTTAAACGGGAGGGATAGTCATCATCCATAAAATAGGAGATGGTAATGTCCTCTTTGGACAAAAACTCAAACTCTTTTTGGGCCTCGGCAAGATGAACGGGGTCGAACAAGCCCTTCAACGTCATCTTACCAATACCGTCAATTTTTAAAAGATGGTGCAGTTTGTCCTCAAAAACAGCTGTTGGACATCCGCAATGGGCAATTAATTTTTTGCCGTCACATCCCCGATATTGGGAATATTTTGCAGCCGTAAAGCCGCAATAATTTCAGGTTCAGTCATTTGATTTGGGCGTCAAAGTTGTCCACAAAATACAGCTTTTCAAATGTTAATAAAAAGTTATCCGGCATATTTTGTACTGTCCCTTTTTTTGCAATATTTGTGCTTATGCGGATTGATTCATACATAGAAAAACTCTTGTTCGATTATAACTGTGTCGTAGTGCCTGGTTTTGGTGCTTTTTTAGCACATGGGAAATCCGCAGAAATTGATAGGGCCACCAATACTTTATTGCCACCGAGCAAGGCAATTTCTTTTAATGCCCAGCTTTCCAAGAATGACGGCTTATTGGTTTCCCATATTTCCAAAGAAAAGAATTTGGGGTATGAAGATATACTTCAGGAAGTTGAAAATATTGCCCAAAATTGGAAAGATAGACTGGCTCAAGGTGAAAGTATCGAACTTTATGGGATTGGTAAACTTTGGCACAATAGCGAGCAACGTATACAGTTCCAACCTGAAGAAAAAATCAACTTTCTGACATCATCCTTCGGTCTTTCCTCCTTTGCTGCAACGCCCATTCAGCGCGAGATAATCAAAGAAGAGGTGGAAGAACTGGAAGAACGCATTCCGTTTATCATCACCCCTGAAAAAAGAGAGCAATCTTCGTTTAGACCTTGGTTAAAGTATGCCGCTGTTTTTTTATTGGCCGTTTCTTTAGGAGTAACTTCTTATCGTACCTATGGTGACCTTCAACAAAAGGAGGTGGCAGCCCGGCAAGATGCCCAGCAAGAGGTTTCGCGCTTAATCCAAGAAGCTACTTTTTTTGAAAGCGCTCCATTGGAATTGCCTGCCATCAACATTAAGGTGACCAAAAAACAATTGGGCAAGCACCACGTGATCGCAGGTGCTTTCCGTGAAGAGGAAAACGCCGACAAGAAAGTGACCCAACTCCAAGACAAGGGGTATAATGCATTTTACCTGGGTGTAAACAAATATGGGCTGCACCAAGTGGCCTACGATAGTTTTGACGACCCCAAGGAAGCACTTGCCTTTTTGAGAAAGGTAAAAGTCGAAGATTCAAGGGATGCGTGGATGCTTTCCGAGAAATAATAGTTCCGCTTTCCTTTAAAAGCATTCCACACTTCAATATCTTTGCGCAAAATTTAAGGTATGCGCGCTAAAACTCCTAGTGAATCCCGCACGGTAATGACCGATTTGGTGTTGCCCAGTGAAACCAACCCCCTCAACAATCTTTTTGGTGGGGAACTATTGGCTCGTATGGACCGAGCCGCCAGCATTGCTGCACGTAGACACAGCCGAAGAATTACGGTGACCGCTTCGGTAAACCACGTAGCTTTTAATAGTGCCGTACCGCTTGGTAGTGTTGTAACCGTGGAAGCAGCGGTTTCTAGGGCTTTTAATACTTCGATGGAAATATTTATCGATGTTTGGATAGAGGACCGCTTTACCGGGGAGCGTACCAAGGCCAATGAGGCCATTTATACCTTTGTTGCTGTAGATGATACCGGAAAACCCACGGAAGTACCGCCGCTGGAGCCTGAAACCAATTTAGAAAAGGAGCGTTATGCCGCTGCTCTTCGCAGAAAACAGTTGAGTTTGGTGCTTGCGGGAAAAATGAAGCCCGAAAACGCCACGGAACTCAAGGCGCTGTTTACTTCTTAGGAATCTGCCACTATGCAATGAACACGATAGCTGTGGAATGAAAATCGTACCTTTACTATAACAAATACAAAAACAGTATGGCAACCCTGGATTTAAGACAAAGTGTACTGGAATACGTCAAGAAGGCCGACCATAGGTTCTTGAGACTCGTGAAAGCCATGGCCGACAACTACAATGACGATGACGACGAACGCATCAGTTTGGAGCAATATAACAAAGAATTGGACGAATCCATTGCCCAAATAGAGAAGGGGGAGCTATACTCTCATGAGGAAATGGGAGAGCACATCAAAAAATGGGCAGAAAAATAATCTGGACACACAAGGCTGAAGCTGACTTGAACCAGGCCTTTTTATCTCTGCTGGAAGAATCAAAATCCATTGAAACTTCGTCAAGGATCATTACAGAAATCTATGTTTCCACCGCTATATTGGCAACCAATCCGGAAATCTATAAAGTAGATACGCTAAAGCACAACAATACTGGAAATGTCAGGGCGTATGAGAAACACCGATATCGAATCTCCTATCTTATTGAGGAAAATACAGTCTATATTTTGAGGGTCAGGTATGCCAGAAAAGAGCCTTTGGCATTCTAATTTGGAAAAATCCCGTGGCAAAAACCATCCTAAGAGACTGCCAATTGTAAGAAATTAAAAGCCAAAATTGTCTGGGTCCGGCCCAAACCGCTTGCCCTTTTCCAATCCATCGAGCAATTCAACATCTTCTTCCGATAATTCAAAATCGAAAAGGTCGGAATTCGCAACGATGCGTTCTTTTTTGGATGATTTTGGTATGGTGACCACTCCTTTTTGAAGGTCCCATCGCAAAACAATCTGGGCGATGGTCTTATTGTATTTTGATGCCATATCCTTCATAATGTCCAAATCAAAGATATTGCCCTGCATCAGCGGGGACCACGCCTCGTATTGGATTCCTTTGCTATTGCAGAAATCAATCAAATCCTGCTGCACCAAATAAGGATGAAACTCCATTTGGTTCACCATAGGTACAATCTCCGCCGAAGTCAATAAGTCTTCTAAATGATGTTGTAAAAAATTGCTCACGCCTATAGCTCGCACTCTTTTCTCCTTGTACAACTTTTCGAGAGCCTTCCAGGTTTCTTTGGATAGTTCTCCTTTGGGCCAATGCACCAGATACAAGTCCAGATAATCGGTTTCCAAGCGTTTCAAACTGGCATCAAAGGCTTTTAGCGTGGCATCGTATCCCTGGTCGGAGTTCCAAACCTTACTGGTTAAAAAAACATCCTTTCGGTCCACGTCGCTTTCACGAATTCCCGTGCCAACTCCTTCTTCGTTATCATAAATTGCAGCGGTATCAATATGTCTGTAGCCGTGGTTCAATGCCGCTTTTACCGCGTTGATCACTTCGCTTCCATCTTCGGATTGATAAACACCCAATCCAAAATAGGGCATCTGGACCCCATTGTGCAATGCAAAGGAGCCTTGTAAATCTGTTATTTTCTTCATAATGTTAGAGTTGATATATCCAATCTTCGGGGTTCAGGCGATTGGAGTCCTTATAAAGATAAAACTTCAATTTGGTGGTGCCGTCCAACCGATTGGTATTAATCTCGCCCAAAACATCTTTGACCGCGACCCTGTCCCCTTTTTTTACGTACAGATTGGACAAATTATAGTACGTACTGATGTAATTACCGTGTTTTATTTGCACCCCTTTATTTCCGCCCGGAACGGATAAAATGGCTATGACTTCCCCTTCGAAAATGGCCCTAGCTTTGCTCCCAGCATCCGTAGTTATGGTAACTCCGTTGTTTCGGTGTTTTATGCCAGGATATAATTTGTCCGCGTACACCCCATATCCTTGGCTTTTCACCCCTTTTTCCACGGGCCAAATAAGTCTTCCTTTGTTGGAAGAGAAATTGTCGGCCAATAATTTGGCCTCGGGAGTCAACGAAAAAGTTGCACTGCTCATGGACTTGCCCGAGCTTTTGTTGGAGCTGGCTATGGCACTTTTGATCATTCTTTCTATCTCACGATCAATTTTACGGGCCTCTTTCTGCTTTTCTGCGATAGCCGCGGTGTATTTCGCCTCATTTTGTTTGATGCTCGTTAGAAGGCTTCGTTGCGATTCGATTTCTTTGGAAAGTTCCTCCTTTGCCCTTTGATTCTCTGCAATCAATTGATCCTTTTCTTTACGCTGGCGAACCAAGTCTTGATTCAAAGTTTTTAGTTCTTCGGTTTTTTTGACGATGCCCTCACCCTGCTTTTTCCGATGCTTCGCATATTGCTGCATATACTGAAGCCTTTTAAACGCCTGAAAGAAATTTTCCGCAGACAACAGAAACATCAATCGGCTGTTTTGGGATTTATTTTGATAGGTTTTTTGAATTAATTCGGCATAATCCTCCTTTAATATTTTTAAATCCTCCCGAAGCTTACTAATGTTTCGGATGTTGACATTAATCTGTCTGTTTAGCAAATTGGACTGCTGGTTGGTGACTCGTATCAGCTCTTGTCGGACATTGATTTTATTGTCCAAGGCTTCCATTTGGTCCAAAACAGAACCCTTTTCCTTCCGTTCAGCAAAGAGCAATCTGTTGATTTCCTTGATTTCTTGTTGTAACCGTTCCCGTTTGGCCTCCAACACTTTCTGTTCACTTGTTTGAGCATGGGATTCAACTGAAGTGAACAATATAACCATCAGAAAATAAGCATAATATGCAACTTTACCGTCCATATTACTTTAATGTAATTTTATTGTATCCTCTGGGTACTTCATAAGGAAAACTAATAGGTTTGTTGAGTTCCAAATTACGAAAATTCAAATCTATGGTAGTCAAACCTCCTGCTTCCTCGGCTGTAATCTTTACATCTTCAGGCAACACATTTCCAGAAATATCCTGATAGGTATATCTAGCCTGGAGCTGTCTTGCTTTTTCTGGTTGGGATATTTCCTGAGACGCTATTTTAAAGTTTTTCGGTTCCAGTTGGAACAGAATTTTAAAGAACTCCTGCGCATTTTTTGGCTTTAATTGATAATTACCATTATACACTTCCGTATTGAACTTTTCTTTTCGTAAATCCAAAACGGCGTTTCCAAGAATCAGGTTTTGTACTTTTTCAAAATCAAGTTCGGTCCCGAGCAATTCGCTCAAGTAACTGAAGTCGCCATCAAAATATTCGTTTTGAAGTTTGTTATAAAAGGAAACCTTATTGGGGGTAATATGGGCTTTGACCACACCTAAGGGTGCACTCATCCAAATCACCTTGTCCTTTTCCATACGGAGGCTTACGTTTACGCCCTGGGAATCGTCGCCATTGGCATAATCGATTTTGACCCTGCCCCTTAGGGTTTTAAATTTAGGCTGATTGGAGTAATGGGCATTGATTATATTCTTTGCTGATAATTTAGAGTCCACCTCCCCCCCTGTAACGGACTTGGTACTCTTGCAAGCCCCAAGGGTGAGAAGCAACGCGATCATCACGGTAATTGTATTAATATTTTTATGTAAGTGCATTATAATCCTGAATTGATCTTGTTCAAATATTCATTTGCCTTTTGGGGGTTCCCAATCTTGGAATACCCTTCGTAAAGCTGCTTGTATATTTTATTCTTCAAATTTTCATTATCCAGTAGATAATCGAGTCCGCTTTCTAAAACCGCTATGCCCTTGTTCGGATTTCCTGTGTTGTTCAAAGCTGTTCCGTAAGCGTAATAAAAAAAAGGTTGTAATGGATAGGAATCCAGCGCTTCCCGAGATCCATCCAACAGTGATTTGTAGTCAGCTGCTGCTATGAATCCCTCCATTTGCGCCTTTAATTGGGCAAATGGGTCATTCTGGCTCTCCTCTTTTTGAACCACAGGGGCTATTTCAGGTTTCTTATCCTTTTGTAGCGAATCATTTATTTTTCTGTTCAATTCCGATTTTAGTTGGGAATTTTCCAAATCATCCAGCACTTTTGAGGCTTCGTCATATTTCTTCATTTTGAACAAAGAGACGGCCATATTCTGCTGAAGCTTTTTGTTCTCGTATGGTATGCGTTGCTTTACGGTTTCAACCGGACTTCCTTGCTTATGCAATATGGTAAGTAAATTATCCAAATACCAATAATCGGTTGGTTCCGATAGTAGTGCGTCAATAGCATAATCTTGTGCCTGCACATATTTTTTATCGAGCATATAGGCTTTGGCCAGTTCGTAGTCCACCACACTATTCTCAGGTTCCAATTGCTTGCATTTAAGCAGCAAATCCACCGCCCTATCGTAATTCTGGATACCTTTTTGTTTTAAGGCTTCAAAGAAATTTTCTTGAAACTCATCGGTATATTCTTCGAGGTAGACCTCGGCACTTTCCTGTTCTTCTTGGGCATAGGTACTGTAATGCATCACCATTGATGCTCCCAAAACCGTCCAAACAAGAAGTTTCCTTTTCATATTAACATCCCTAAGCCCCCATCAAACCAAAAATCTCTTCTAAAGTTATTCCAAAACGGAATAATCTCCAATACTAATGGTCTCAAAATTACCATTATAAACAACGTGGTTGCCAATCATTGCATTGTCCAAATTCGCATTGCTTATTTTACTGTCGCTCTGGATGAGGCTATTTTTTATAGTTGAGTTTTCTATTACGGTGTTTGCACCAACCGAAACAAAAGGTCCAACAGTAGTGTTTTTGAGTACCACGTTCTCTCCGATGAAACAGGGTTCCACAATATTCGCATTTTCCTGTTGTACAGAGTCGGCCATCATATTTTCACCCTCTTTTTCCAAAAATCCCAACATGCGCTGATTGGTTTCCACTGTAACATTTTTATTGCCACAATCCATCCACTCATCCACTTTACCTGGTACAAATTTCATGCCCTTTTGCATCATTCGTTTAATGCCATCATTGATTTGATATTCGCCACCATGGGTTATATCATTGTCCAGTACATGCTGTAGTTCATTTTTAAGGACTCCAACATCTTTGAAATAGTAAATCCCGATTACAGCTAAGTCAGAAACGAATTCTTGTGGTTTTTCAACCAACTCAACGATTTCCTTGTTTCCATTTAGCTTTACCACTCCGTAGGCCTCTGGGCGCTCCACTTGTTTCACCCATATAACGCTATCTGCAGATTTGTCCAAATCAAAGTCGGCACGAATCAAGGTATCGGCATAAGCAATTACCGCGGGGCCGCTCAAGGATTCTTTGGCGCTCATGATGGCATGTCCCGTGCCAAGCGGTTTGTCCTGTCTGTAAATGGAAGCTTTGGCTCCTAGTTCATCGGCCAATTCCATTAAGCTTTCCACTATATCATCACCAAAAAAGGCGGGGTCGCCCAAAATAAAGGCAACTTCGTCAATAGGTTCTCCCAATACCTTGGCAATATCGCTTACCAAACGGTGCACAATAGGTTTGCCGGCAACGGGAATCAATGGTTTTGGAACTGTTAATGTGTGTGGTCTTAAACGGGATCCTCTTCCCGCCATTGGAACTATTATTTTCATATAAATGCCCGCGGAGGCGGGTATCTTTTTAAGGTTATACTCTATTTAAAAAAGGTCTCGACTACGCTCGACCTGACATTCCTTCTTTCAATTAGTTCCGGTACTTCCAAATCCGCCTGCACCCCTAATGGTATCCGAAAGGGTTTCGACTTCTTCCCACTCGGCACGCTCATGCTTGGCGATTACCATTTGGGCGATGCGCTCCCCGTTTTCCACCGTAAAATCCTCATTGGACAGGTTCGCCAAAATGACCCCTACATTCCCGCGGTAATCGGCATCAATAGTCCCTGGAGCATTTAAAACGGTTATGCCCTTTTTGGCCGCCAATCCACTGCGTGGTCTTACTTGCGCTTCGTAACCTACAGGTAGTTCCATAAAAAGTCCTGTTGGCACAATGGCCCTTTCCAAAGGTTTTAAAGTGATAGGCGATTCTAGATTTGCCCTTAAATCCATGCCTGCCGAGGCAAGGGTTTCGTAATGCGGCAACTTATGGCCCGATTTGTTAATGATCTTAATCTTCACGTCTTATTAATATGCTTCGTAATTTATCTCCTTCCATCTTATATATTAACCCCAAAAATAACAAAAACAGTATGCTACCGGCTATTAAATTTCTATTAAAAACATAGAACGAAAGTATTGAAAATACCAGGGATACGGATAGGTAGAAGACTATCTTTCGCATATTGTAGGGTATGGGGTAGTATTTCTTTCCAAAGTAGTAGGACAAGATCATCATACTACCATAAGCTGCTAAAGTGGCCCAGGCCGATGCCATATAACCAATTTTTGGAATTAGGCTTATGTTGATGGCCAAGGTAATGATGGCTCCTACAGATGAAATATAAGCCCCGAACCTGGTTCGGTCCGTTACCTTGTACCATACGGACAGGTTGTGGTAGATGCCCAAACAGAAGCTTGCCAAAAGTATGATGGGAACTACGTCCAAAGCTTCCCAAAAAGCGGCATCCCGAACCAATAATTTTTTCAAAGGATCAATAAACACCATCACGCCCAAAAAGATTAGACTTCCCATAATCACAAAATAGTTGGTAATCTGGGCGTAGGCTTTCTTTGGGTTATCGGTGTTTGCGTGACTAAAAAAGAAAGGTTCAACCCCCAATCGAAAGGCGGTGCCGAACAGCGTCATAAATACCGCCAACTTGTAGCAGGCGGAATATTTTCCGATTTCTGCCTTGGCAATATCTTCTGGCAACAACCGATCTAAGAGAATACGGTCAAAAACCTCGTTTACTGTAAATGCAAGTCCGGCTACCATTATAGGTAGGGAATATTTGAGCATTTGCTTCAACAATCGCTCGTCAAAACTATATTTACTATCAAAATAGATTCCACACACCCACAATAAGGCAATTCCACTGGAAATCACATTGGCAATAAAGACATATTCAATCTGAAAATTTTCTTTGTAGATTTCTGCCCAAAACGACGGCCCCTTGTCAGCCAATTCCGGTAATACGGTCAAGAAAAAGATGTTCAATAGTAAATTCATTGCCACACTCGTCACCTTTACAATGGAATATCGAAGCGGTCTTTCCATTGCTCTCAACCAAGCAAATGGTACAATGGCCAATGCGTCCAAAACCAGAATCATTATGATGTAGAGCATCAGGGACTCCTGAACATCTATTAGCGAAGCAAAAGTTTCTTTGAAAATCAGTGATACTACAAAAAAGATTAAGGAGGATACCAGTAATGAAATCAACGAAGTTGAAATCACGTTCTCTTTATCCGAATACTTATTGAAAAAACGGAAAAAAGCCGTTTCCATACCGTATGCAAGCACCACATTAAAAATGGCAAACCAGGAGAAGATTACTGATATCTCACCATAGGTTTCGGGGTTCATTACCGATGTGTACAAGGGCACCAATAGAAAAGAGAGCACCCGCGGTAATACCGTGGCCAAACCATAGATAAATGTTTGTTTAAAAAGCCTTTTTAGTGGATTCAATAGGTGTTGCTTCTTTAAAAACCTTGATTAGGTGGCTACAAGTTACGCAAAAGCCATTATTACCTAAACCTTATTATCCTAAGAAAAACAAAAAGGCCACCGATGTGGTGGCCATTTAATCTTATGAAAGTATGTAACCTTAATTGTTCAACGCTTCCGCTCCACCAACAATTTCCAAGATTTCGTTGGTAATTGCAGCTTGACGTGCTTTGTTATAGGTCAATTTCAACTCATCTCTAAGTTCGGCGGCATTATCGGTTGCTTTGTGCATCGCCGTCATACGCGCACCGTGCTCACTGGCAAAGGAATCCCTAAGGGCTTTGAACAATTGTGTTTTCAAGGATTTAGGAATCAATTCCTTAACGATTTCCTCTTTGGACGGCTCAAAAATATAATCCGCTGCAATGGCTTCCTCTCCTTCTGCGCCAACGATGGGCAAAAACTGTTCGGTCATCACAATTTGCGTAGCGGCATTCTTGAACTTGTTGTACACCAACTCGATTTTGTCGTAATCCCCTTTGGTGAACAATCGCATCAAAAGTTCCGCGATTTCGGCAACATTGTCAAAGGTCAAGTCATCGTAAACCCTGCTTTGATCACCTAAAATCGTATGCTTTTTACGAAGAATGTCGTTTCCTTTTTTACCAATGGTATAGAAATCAACTTGTTTACCAGGATACTTGTTGGTCACCAAATTGTTGCTCTGCTTGATGATATTGGAGTTGAACCCGCCACAAAGACCTCTATTAGAAGTGATGGCAACAACCAAAACTTTGTTCACGGGTCTTTTGTCAGCGTACTCGCTTCCTCCGTCTCCCTCCAAACTGGCACTAAGCCCTTGCAAAAGCTCGGTAAGCTTGTCCGAATAGGGACGCATAGCCGTAATAGCATCCTGTGCCTTTTTCAACTTTGCAGCAGAAACCATTTTCATGGCACTGGTAATCTGCATCGTTGATGAGATGGATGATATCCTGTTACGTATTTCCTTTAGATTCGCCATTGTTTTAAATTATGGGTTATGAGTGTTGAGTTAAGAGTTTTTGACTATTGCCACAATGATTCTTATTAACTCTTCACACCTATCCATCAAATCTTTGGGAACTTCTCTGCCCGTCACTTCTAAAATCTCAAGCCAATACTTTGTTTCATCAGCTTCTTTTAGGGCTATCCCAAATTTATTTTTAAAATCCTTTGTGCTAACCCCTCTTTGTGCTTCCCTAGTGTTTGCACCGATACTGGTGCCACTTTTCAACAATTGAGAGGCTATCTCAAAATCTTTTTTATGCTTTAATTCATCACAGTAATGAACAATCCTACAAGCAAACTCGAAACTTTTAATTCTTACAGGACTAGTTTCAAGCTTTCCCATAACTCATCACTCTGAACTCCTAACCTTTATATTTACTTGAAAGATCTTTACAAACAGCAGTCAATGTGTCGATAACTTCATCGGTCAATTTACCGGCTTTAAGAGTGTCCAAAACATCTCTGTGCTTGGCGTTCAAGAACTCCAAGTAATCTTTTTCAAACTCTTTTACCTTGTCCACAGGAACATTTCGCAACAAGTTCTTGGAACCTGCAAAAATGATGGCCACCTGATCTTCCACGGTAAATGGATCGTTCTGACCTTGTTTCAAGATCTCCACGTTTCTACGTCCTTTTTCAATAACGTTCAAGGTGGCGGCATCCAAATCGGAACCGAACTTGGCAAAGGCTTCCAATTCACGGAACTGGGCCTGGTCCAATTTCAAGGTACCTGCCACTTTTTTCATGGACTTGATCTGGGCATTACCCCCCACACGTGATACGGATATACCTACGTTGATCGCAGGACGAACCCCTTGGTTGAACAAGTCTTGCTCCAAAAATATCTGACCATCGGTAATGGAAATTACGTTGGTCGGGATATAAGCGGAAACGTCACCCGCCTGTGTCTCGATAATCGGTAGAGCCGTCAACGAACCTCCACCTTTTACCATTGGTTTCAATACCTCTGGAAGGTCGTTCATGGTCTTGGCAATATCATCATCTGCAATTACCTTAGCGGCACGCTCCAACAATCTTGAGTGCAAGAAGAAAACGTCACCAGGGTATGCTTCACGTCCTGGAGGTCTTCTCAACAACAAGGATACCTCACGGTAGGCTACGGCTTGTTTTGATAAATCATCGTAGATAATCAAGGCTGGACGCCCTGTATCCCTGAAATATTCTCCGATAGCTGCACCGGCAAACGGAGCATATACCTGCATAGGGGCAGGGTCGGATGCGTTGGCGGCCACAATGGTCGTATAGGCCAATGCACCTTTTTCTTCCAACGTATTGGCGATGGCGGCTACCGTAGATGCTTTTTGACCTATGGCAACATAAATACAATATACAGGTTCACCGGCATCGTAAAATTCTTTTTGGTTAAGGATGGTATCGATACAAACGGTGGTCTTACCGGTTTGCTTATCACCGATTACCAACTCCCTTTGTCCACGACCTACTGGAATCATGGCATCAATCGCCTTGATTCCTGTTTGCATAGGTTCATCTACAGGTTGTCTAAAAATTACACCAGGAGCTTTACGTTCCAAAGGCATTTCGTAGGTTTCCCCGGAAATAGGTCCTTTACCGTCGATAGGTTTTCCCAGGGTGTCCACCACACGGCCAACAATTCCTTCACCAACGTTGATGGAAGCAATACGCTCGGTTCTTTTAACAGTGGTACCTTCCACAATCTCTCTGGACTGGCCCAACAATACAACTCCTACGTTGTCTTCTTCCAAGTTAAGAACGATACCTTGCATACCACCATCGAACTCCACCAACTCCCCGTATTGGGCATTGGCAAGTCCATATACACGGGCAATACCATCACCTACTTGTAATACGGTACCTACTTCATCCAAAGAAGCGGATGCTTCGTAACCTGATAACTGTTTTTTCAAAATTGCTGATACCTCAGCGGCTTTTACTCCTGCCATTTTTATAGACTATTTGTAAATTCTCTTTTTAATCCGTTCAATTTGTTTGCGATGCTTGCATCGTATCGGGTGTCTCCTACCCTTAGCACAAATCCTCCAATGATGTTCTCATCGATTTTATTCTCCAGGGTAACCTTGTTTCCGGTTGCCTTGGTCACCGTATCCAAAATTTTCTTCTCCAAATCGGAAGTCAATGGAACGGCAGTGGTCACGTAAGCTACCTCTTCGCCTTTCAATTTTTCGTGAAGAATAATGTATTTGAAAGCCACTTCCTGTAACATAGCTATTCTCTTGTTGCTTAGCAATGTTTGAAGAAGACCTTTTGTGATTTCGCTGGCATCTTTAAAGATTTCCAACAAACTGTTCTTTTTCACTTCTGATTTGATGATGGGGCTTTCCAAAAGATGCTGAAGCTCCTCACTCCCAGAAATAGTAGCAGCAATCTCCCGCATATCTTTTTCAACGGCCTCTGCCGCTTTCTTTTCGACTGCGAAATCCAAGGTTGCTTTTGCGTAGCGTATGGCCGCCCTGTTTTGGTTCATGGTCTATTAGTTCAGTTTAATATCTTCCAACATGTCCTCGACCAACTTTTGTTGCTTTCCTTTTTGGGACAATTCTTCTTTGATTACCTTTTCAGCAATTTCAATGGATAGATTGGCTACTTGTGCCTTGATATCGGCAACAGCGGCTTTCCTTTCACCCTCAATGGCGGCTTGGGCTTGCTTGATTATCTTGTCCCCTTCTACCTGAGCTTGCTCTTTGGCTTCGGAAATAATGCTTTCTTTGATTTCCCTGGCTTCTTTCAACAAGGCGTCTCTCTCGGTCCTGGCCTCTTTTAAGAGTCTTTCACTGTCCGCCGTAACGTTCTGCATCTCCTTTTTTGCGGCTTCAGCGGCATCAAGGGCATCCTTAATACCCTCTTCTCGCTTTTCAACAGCACCAAGAATTGGCTTCCATGCGTATTTTCTCAACAAGAACAAAAGGGCCACAAAGAGCAACAATTGCCAGAAAAACAACCCGAAGGAAAACTGTTCGATTAACTTTTCCATTTATCTTAAAATATTAATTCTTTTAAACTATATCATTTTAAATCAATGAAGGGCCATAGCCAACCGCTATGGCCTTCATCAATACTGTTACGACTACGCTGCAAAAAGAGCGGCGAAACCGATACCTTCAATAAGGGCTGCTGCAATAAGCATAGCAGTTTGGATCTTACCAGAAGCTTCTGGTTGACGAGCAATGGCTTCCATTGCCTGACCACCGATTCTACCGATACCCAATCCTGCTCCGATTACGATCAAACCAGCACCTACGATGTTTGGAATTGTCATGATATATGAATTTAAATATTAAACGTTCTACTTAATGATGATCTTCCTCTACCGCCATTCCAAAATACAGGGCAGACAGCATGGTAAAAATATATGCCTGTAATGCGGCCACCAACAATTCCAATAAAGAAAGTGCAAAGGCCAACAAAAAGGACAATGGGCTTCCTATCCAGTTCTTAAATATGAACATCAACCCGATAATACTCATTAATACTACGTGACCCGCAGTAATGTTGGCGTACAAACGAATCATCAATGAAAATGGCTTGATGAATGTTCCCAACAATTCGATGGGTGCCAATATAATTTTCATGGGGACAGGTACGCCTGGCATCCAAAAGATGTGCTTCCAGTAGTTTTTGTTCCCTGTAAATGTTGTAATTAAATAGGTAATCATGGCCAAGGCAAAGGTAACGGCAATGTTGTTGGTCACATTCACACCAAGTGGTGTTAATCCCAAAAGGTTAATGACCCACACAAAGAAGAACACCGTAAGCAAATAGCTCATGTACTTTTTATATTTATGCTCACCGATGTTAGGAATGGCGATTTCGTCACGAACAAAAAGCACCAAAGGCTCCAAGAACCTCCCCAAACCTCGTGGCATGGTACTTTTTTGGTACCTCTTGGCCATGGAACGAAATACCAAGAACATCAAAAGGGCCACAGCCATGATGAAGACCACATTCTTCGTAATGGAAAAATCCAAAGGCTTTTCGTTGGTTGGATGTGCGTCATCCACCACCAAATTCTCCCCAAAAGCATCTTCAGTATGGGTTTCTTCGCCATGATGTCCGCCAAAATTGATGGTTCCTTCGGCATCCGTCTTGTATATTTTGTTGTGATAAAGTGTGTAGTAATTCCCATCTACTTCGGCCACCGATTCCCCATGTTCAAATTCTGAAGATAAAAATACCTTTAGTCCATTGTCCCAAAGAATAACAGGAAGTGGAAATCCAATATATTTATGCTCTCCGTCATCTGTTGTATAAGAATAAAGGTTGAAGTCATGAGAATCCAGAAGGTGGTGGTCGATGTATTCCTTAATCTGGGTCTTTAAATCGTGGGCACCGGTTTCAACTTCTTCTCCCTCATGGTTTTGGGCCGATACAAATCCCGCAATCAAAAAAATTACGGCAACTAATTTTTTACTTAAAAAAGAATATCGCATATGATCCAACTATGGGTCCTCAAAAATTGGTGCAAAAATACATTCCTCCTTCAAAAGAAAAAAGCTTTTTTAGGTATTATTTTATTCTTTGCTTTTTCGGGTTGATTTCACCGCTTTGTTACACAGTATTAAGCAGTTTCACCAAAAAGAAGGTTTCCAGGACAAGTGCAAATCCGTACGGCACAAAAAACGCAAGGAACTCTAAACGTTCCAATGCACCGTCTTGATTAAAGGCAGGGTATAGAAAAATGAAGAAAAGCGTAAATTTTAAAAGACTGCCTCCCAAAAAAAAGAAACCTAGCAAATCCCGGTATTTGTTCCTAAAGATGTATATGGCAAAAAAAACGATCAAGGCCATTATCGCGTTGAGCAAATAGCTCTTTGCAAGTTGTAAAGAAGAAGGGTCATGACCATTGTTTTTCAAAAACCACGATTGGGAAAAGAAAAACACAAATAATCCTACAAATAGGATTAAAATAAAAAGAATCGGGTAATACCTGATTTTCAATCGTTAATTTTTTTCAGTTGTTGAATCACCAAATATATGGAAATCGCAACGGCCGCTATTGTACAGAGGGGCAAGAACACTTTTTCGGTCTCAAAATGGCCGTCGAGCCACTTTCCACCCCACACACCCAAATAAATAACAACACCCATTTGAATGGCAGAACCAGACAAACGGGCGGCTGTATTAATCGTTTTTTTATATTTATTAGGAGGCTTTTGCTGGCTCATCTTTCTTTGTCGACTGCATTTTTGGTGCGGATGCCGATGCAGCTGCTTTGCCCATGGTACAGGCGGCATTAAAGGTTGCCCCGGGCTCCACGGCCAATTTGGCCACGCTTACGGTGCCTTCAATGGTTGCAGAGGATTTTAGGGAAAGTAAATCCTTCACCATAAGCTCCCCATTGAACCTGCCTTCGATATCTGCATTCACACATTCCACCTTTCCGTTAATATAGCCATCTTTTCCAATGACCACCTTACCGGAAGTAGTTACATTTCCCTCCAACTTACCATCTATCCTAAAATCGGCTTCGGAGGTGATGTCGCCCTTAATTTTAGTGTTCTTTTCAATTCTGTTGGGCTGTCCGCCAAATTCATTCATAGGTCGGGGTTTTTTGTTGTCAGAAAACATTGTGTTCTAGGATTTTGGGGTTAAAATTGTGCTTTGTATGATTCTAAGTTCTTGTGGACTTGTATGATTTTGTAATTATCGGATAAAACTACAAAATTCTCATCTTTAATAAGGTAGTCCCTATTGTTTTTTATAAGCTCGGCAAAGCCTAGGGCAAAGTCTTGGGAAGGAAAGCCGTGCACCACCACAAATTCATCTTCGAGGTTATAAATGTCCTTGGAAACAATGTTTTTGTAGTTTAGTTCATCGATTACCTCCGCCAAACGCTCTTTGAGTTTGGTCGCCTTTTCATCATTCCTGATCTTAAATGGGAATACCACTTTCCAATTTCCAGCTCCGGTGGAACCTGTTTCCGGTGAGAATTCTTTGTTCTCCAGTTTGGGCAGTTGCTCTTCCACCATTTGTTCCGCTTTCTTCCCTTCGGGATTGTTCGGATAGGTGAGCGCCACATAGTTCAAGGCCTCTTTAAAAGGCTCAAACCCTTGCAAACGGCCAATGGCATTCGCTTTCAGCATTTCAAACTTGGGTACAATGGGGTCGCCTGTAAACTTGTTGATGTATTCTTCGGACTGGGTAATCACCCTTAAAAATTCTTGCTTTTGGAATTGTTTGAACAATGCCGCATACCTGGCATCGGGGCTGTCCGAGTTTCCATCCAATACCGCTTGTGGGTTCAATAAAATTTCGGCATAGCGTGTATCGGGATGATTGTTGATGATGTTCTGTTTCATATCCATCGCCAATGGGCTTCCGGATTCCTCGTAAATCTTGTAGAGGTTGTATTTTGATGGGAGAATCAAGCGTTCCTCGGGATTGGAGGAAAGCACGCGCTCCAACTTGGCAGCAGCAAGCATATTATCCTTGAACTTCTCCTTATATATCAATCCTAATTGATAGTTGGCAAAATTGCGTTCGCCCTTTAAGCTGTCAATTACGGCAACATCAGTCGGCAACTGTTCCAAATAGTAATCCGCCGAATACTTTTGGTCCTCTGTCAACACCTCGTCATTGCTTGCGACCTCCTCGCCCGTTGCCTCGGAAACCAAGGTCTTTGACCTATTGCTCCATCGCCAATCATCTTCAAGAGACCTTGTGCCCCAACGGGTTCTAAATCCGTTTCGGCCTTGTCCCAGACTTGTAATGTTATAAAAATAGAACTTGCCTTGGTTCTCTTTGCCTCCCTTGCTATCAGCAAACGTAGCAAACCCAGCATTGGCACGTTCTTGTTGTTTCTCTGCTTCGGCCTCTTCCTTGCGCTTCATCTCAGCGATATAATCCTCAAAATAGGCCTTGCGTTCCGCTACGGGCATCTGGTATAACGTAATTACGCTATCGGCATGCTGTACAATATCTTCGTATTTGATAACATCTTCGAGGTTGTCCAGTCTCTTTTTGATGTCTCGGTACTTTCGTGTGTTTTCATTCAGGTTGGTCAGGGTACTGTCGTAGTAGGAACCTGCCAATCTATATGCATCCTCATCAAAATGGTAATCGGCCAAACTTTGATAATTTAGGGCATTCAGTTTACGCTCTCCTTGGGTCGCTTGAATTGATTTATTGTAGTAGGCCAAGGCCAAACTATCCGATTCATAGGCCATATGAAACTGGGCGACTTGACGATAGATCTTGTCCAAGAAAGGTCGGTTTTCCCGGTTTTCTTCCAAATCGGTCAAGTATTCCAGCATTTCTTCCCGGTTGCCCTCCGTAAGTTCGATGTTCTGGATTTTCTTAAGGTGAGCATTGATCATGTACACCCTTGGCGATTTACGGTTGAGCTCAATCACCTCGTTGTAGGCGTAATTGGCACTATCCTTATGGCCCAATTGATCGTACAACTGTCCGATTATAAAAAGGTACCTTCCCTTCTCTGGGTTCTTTTTGGTGTAGGCCTGGGATAGTTTCAATTTTTGGATGGCCGTGTCGGGTGCATTCAGGTTGATGTAGCATTGCGCCAAAACGGCATTGGCATCGGCGTATTCCTGATCTTTCAATTTTTCATACTTGAAGAGGCGCTTCAAGTTTTTAATGGCCACTTCGGGGTTGTCCAAACGCATGTTGGTCTTTTCTCTCCAAATGGTGGCCTCGTTCAGCTTATCGCTTTCCACATATTTCCTCAGGATATAGTTGAAGGATTCCAAAGCCGGAATGTAGCGTTGGTCAAAATAACGGGATTTCCCCAACAACAGGAATGCTTCATCTATTTGAGGATTGCGTTCCTCATCCTTGATGTCCATGCTGTGCTTTTGGATGGCTTTGGTAGCCTTTTCCTCAGCAATGATAAAGTTGGGGTTGTTGTCCTCGGAGTCGAGCTTTATTTCATCCGTCACCTTTAGGCGCTCTACGGGAAGAATTTCCCAGTAATCATCACGATAGTTGGCATTGATTTCCTCCAAGCCTTTTTGAAAGGCTAGGTTACCGTTGTACAAAGTGTTGTACTCGGTGTTGAGGGCGTGCCAATTTCTGTTGATAAACTTATCCTTTTTGGTGGAACAAGCGGTAAACGCAAGTCCTCCCAAAACCAAGGCACCTAAAAATGTATGATGAAGCTTCAAAATTATCGATAATCTTGTGTAACCTTAAACTCAAAAAAGAGCGGATTATTATAAGGCTTATCGATAAAATGCAAGAATTTCTCCAGGCTTATTTAAAACCTCAACCTGCAAAGAAAGCTTCAAGTTCCTTCATGGTCTCTGCCGAGGTGTGCAAATCCTTCACAATTTCACCTTTGTTGAGCACTACGATACGCTCGCAGACTTCGGTGACATGTATCAAATCGTGACTGGAAACAAGCACCGTTACCCCCTCTTTTGCCGCTAAATCTTTAATAATTCCTTTCAATCGAATTTGCGTGGTCGGGTCCAAATTGGCAAAGGGCTCGTCCAAGATCACCACTTCGGGGTTACCGATAAAACTGGCCACAATGCCCACTTTCTTCTGGTTTCCTTTGGAAAGATCTCGTAAATACTTTTTCTGACCCAATATTTCTCCGTGGAAGAAATCATCAAACCCGGACAGCAGTGCATCCACATCGGCCTTGTTCCTGCCGCGCAGTTCCCCGATAAAGTAAAAGTATTCTTCAGGGGTGAGGTACCCTATCAAAAAGGTTTCATCAATAAATGCCGAGGTAAATGGCTTCCACTCTTCGCTCTGGTCCACTTGCACGTCCTTGTTGATAATGTGCCCTGACGAGGGTTGTATCAAATCCAAAAACAGGCTAAAAAGGGTTGTTTTCCCTGCTCCGTTGTTTCCTACCAGGCCAAAGCTCTGTCCTTTGGGAATCTCCAAGTGGTCAATGTTCAAAACGGTGTTCTCTCCGTAGGTCTTGGTTAAATTATGAACTGTGATCATGTACTTTTCTGTTAATGGTGATTATTTCTGTTTGTATGCTTGCAGCGTTTTGTATTTCTCCTTTTTATAAATGCCCTCGATCATGGTGAACACCTTGTTTTTGAAGGCAAATCCGAGTATGCCGAAAACGGCCACAAAGATATATCCCGCCATGGGGTTGATCAAAAAGTGACCAATGGCGTAAATTCCAATGGGCAATGCCAGCTTGGGCAAGGTGAGCAAGAGGGTCTTGGCGTTAAAGGCCTGTTTGTCGCCAAATGCTTTTTTGTTGGAGGTAAGGTCTATCGGTGTTTTTACGTAAGCGCCGCCCCAAAGCACCAAATAACTGTTGATGCCAATATTGTAAATGGCCCCCACCAAAACAGCGGCATAGGCCTCCCAGCCAAAATAAATGTAAAAAGTGGCCAAAATGGTTGAAATGATGGTCGCAATGATCACCAGATACCATTTTGATGAGAGATACTCACGGTATTTGATGTTCTGGCTCATCATCAAGGGGTAATAACTACTGTCCCAACTGGGCACGTACTGTCCAAAACTGAAGAGGAACCCGCCTGTGACAAAAATCCCTGCAAAAATCTTCCAAAAAGGCCCGTCGTAGACTTCTAGGGCACCTGTAAAAAAGAGGAGTCCGTAAAAAATAAAAAAGGCTCCAGCGATCACAGCAGAACGGGATCTTTTGTTTCGTTTGATAAGTTTGATGTCGTTCTTCAAGAAAGTGCCCAAATTTCCGAAGCGATCCAGCCATTCCAAGTTCTCTGTTTTGGCCTCGGTCTGTTTTTTGGCCAAACCACCATCCAGGTACATATGCTTTTTAAAGTATGCGAAGGCACCATAGTACAATCCCACCAAAATCAACCAAGGAATTATCGCCGTCCAGGGCATATCATAGAAAAAGTCGAAAATGGGCTGGGTGTAGGTGGTAATATCAAACCATTGATAATATTGTGATGCCCCGGCCAAAATAAACAGTGCGGCAAGCCCATAGAAAACCACATTCTGATTGTTTACCATAACATTGATAAAGTTGTTACAGTAGAACAATGCCATCAAAGCCAAGTGCCAACCGATAACCTGCAGTGGAGGATACCCTTCCACGAGCAGCACTATGCTAAAGGGGATAAAAAAGAAAGCGTGGGCAATATTAAAAAACGATATTACCGTTTTTCCCAACGAAAAGTTGACCACCTTGCTCTTGTTAATGGGCAAATACAACAGTGGTTTTATATTGGTGACCGGCATTTTTTGCAGCATATACCTAAATACCAAATCAAAAGCGAAGTAATAGATCAAAAATCGATTTATTACGCGCAGGGGGTCTCCTAAATCTGAATCCTCGATAATAAAATAGGCTCCTACACCCATACTTAAAAATACAAGTATGAAATAAAGAGCTCCCAAGGCCATTAGAATTTTAAACCAAATCTCCGTTTTAAAAGTGGCTGACCTAAAAAATGACATCCATTGGAGTCGTGTAAAATGTTTGAGCATGGTCGGTATTTTTGTAGTTGGTATCCAATTTATTGGATTTGTTACACAAAGATGTGCTTTTTATAAAAATAGGTGCTCAAAAGGAGTGTAATGCTTAATTTTGCAGCAAAATTGAATTACATGAGCCAATTCCATGCTTTAAAAATAGCTGCGGTAGATAAATTAACACCAAATTCCGTAGCACTCACCTTTGATATTCCAGAAAATCTTAAAGACAAATTTAGTTTCAAGGCAGGGCAATACATTACCCTCAAGCATCAATTGAACGGAAAGGAACTTCGCAGGGCCTATTCCATTTCTTCTCCACCATCTTCAGGAAAATTAACGGTGGGCATCAAAAAAATGGAGGACGGGACGTTTTCTGTGTACGCCAACGAAAGTTTGAAAGCTGGAGACACCATCGATGTTATGGCACCTGAAGGAAGATTTGTTTTTGAGGGAACCGCCCCTAAAAAAATTGCTGCCTTTGCGGCTGGTAGTGGCATTACCCCGATAATGAGCATTGCCCAAACCGTTTTGGAGAGCAATCCTGAAAACACTTTTGTACTGGTGTTCGGGAACCAATCACCGGAGGAGACTATGTATTTTAAAACCATACAGTCTCTTAAAGAACGATACGGAGAACGTTTTTTTGTACAATATGTGTACAGTAGGTCCAATGAGGAAGGTGCCCTTTTTGGAAGGATTGAGCGCTCCACCGTCAACTTTGTGCTGAAGAACAAGTTCAAAGGAGTCGAATTTGATGCTTTTTACCTTTGTGGGCCTGAAGAAATGATAGAGCAGGTCACCGACACCTTAAAGGACAATGGTGTTTCCAAAGAAAAAATCCATTTTGAACTGTTTACCAGTGACGACACCGAGGACGAGCTTGCCGAAGCATTGGAAGGCAAAACCGAGGTAGAGGTTCTTTTGGATGATGAGACCTTCACCTTGATCATGGATAAAAAAGAATTGGTGCTTGATGCCGTTCTAAAACAAGACATAGACGCTCCTTATTCTTGCCAGGGCGGTGTCTGCAGCACTTGTATTGCGCGCCTTGTCGAAGGAAAGGTGGAAATGGTAAAAAATCAAATTCTCACCGATGGCGAGATTGAAGAAGGATTTATATTGACCTGTCAATCGCACCCGATCACTGCAAAAATCAAAATAGACTACGACGACGTATAATCTTTCAATTTGTTTTAATTGAAGGTTTAGCTCTTGGACAACATTTTTTCCAAGACCTTACTGGCGTGCTCATATCCAATATTAAAGGCGTTCTCGATGCCTTTTTTATCCAGCACACCAATGGATTCCAATTCCCTCGGCTCTATAAAAAGGTCGCATTGGTGTAGTTTTTCATCGTTTGAAGCATGAATCATCAGACTGGTGACCCTGCCTGTAAGTTGGAACGAATTTCTCAGATCTTTTTTTTGTACGGGGACTGTTACGGATACATTACTTCCAATAATAAAATCTGATTTATCCTTTACATATTCGATCGGGAAATTGTTCATAATGCCTCCGTCGGCATAAAGTACATTGTTTATTTCCACTGGACTAAAAACGGGAGGCAAAGCAGCAGATGCCAACAAAGGTTTTATAAGCTCTCCCTTATCGAATACTTTCTCCTTTCCGCTCAATAGGTCGGTTGTCACCACATACAATGGTTTGTCCAAACTCTCAAAAGAATTGTTAGGGAAAAAATTCTTAAAAATATCACTGTATCGTTCCGTATCAATAAAGCCTGGTTTAATGATGGTGAAAAAACTGTACTGGAACAAAGGGGTCTCCTTAAAGAACTTTAGCATATCCTCCACCGTGTTGCCGTTGGCGTATAGAGCGCCTACCAAGGCACCAACACTGGTCCCGGAAACTACCTTGGCTTCAATTTGGTGTTCGCGCATGGCTTTGATCAGTCCAATATGGGCCATTCCCCTAACACCTCCACCGGAAAGTGCCAGACCTATGGATTTATCTTCGAGCATCTCACTTTTTAAATGTATAAGGGTAAAGTTAATACAATGATGGGTTATCAAAGCTGCTTCTGTATTGCATTTCGATTAAATTTCATCAAATCCCATCAAAAACCAAACCCACCTGCCCAAAACTCCGTATGTGATTATATAAACTAAAAATTAAATCACATGAAATCTTTTAGAAAATTGACACTGATATTATCCTGTATAGGATTCTTGACCATCGCAAACGGGTTTTCTCAAACCAAAATGGTAGGAGGCGCAGCCATGTACCCAAGTAAGGACATTGTATCCAACGCTGTGAACTCCAAGGACCACACTACCTTGGTTGCTGCAGTAAAAGCCGCTGGATTGGTAGAGACCTTACAAGGAGAAGGACCATTTACCGTATTTGCCCCTACCAACAGTGCTTTTGGAAAATTGCCAGATGGAACTGTGGACACATTGCTAAAACCTGAAAACAAAACAAAATTGCAAGCTGTACTTACCTATCACATAGTGGCCGGAAAATACAGTGCAGATGATTTGATGAAATGGATCAAAAAAGGCAATGGCATGACCGAACTTACCACAGTAAACGGAGGTACGTTGACCGCGATGATGGACAATGGTATGCTTATGATCAAAGATGGCACCGGAAATATATCCACCGTAACCATTGCGGATGTGAATCAATCCAATGGGGTGATCCATGTAGTGGACACGGTTGTACTTCCTTCAAAATAGTCTTTTTGTTTAGTTGATTTTTGATTACCAGAGAGGGTGTCTAAAAGTAAAGCGATGTCATATTGAGCTTGTCGAAATATTTTCAACTTATTGATAATCAATATCGGTTTCGACTGCGCTCAACCTGACAAATTCAAAATTTTGTTGCTTTTTAGACACCTTTTTTCGTTTTAAAAGTCTCATAATCAGATGTAAGCTCGTTTATTTTGACAAAACCAACAATTTATCAATCAAAACATGTAATCTATCCCAAATGGTTTCGACCAAAATGAATAGTGATAATTGTTGTATGTTTAGGTGTAACATTAAATAAAGAAAAATGGCCAAATCATATTACGATCCAGCAGACTTGAGAAAATTTGGTAAGATTACCGAATGGAGCGAAGAGCTGGGCAATAAATTTTTTGACTACTACAGTAAAGTTTTTGAGGAGGGGGCGCTGAGTGCACGAGAAAAATCTTTGATCGCACTGGCGGTTTCGCACGTTGTAAAATGTCCGTATTGTATTGATGCCTACACCAAAGATGGCCTTCAGCGAGGAATCACCAAAGAAGAAATGATGGAAGCCGTACACGCGGGAGCCGCCATAGAAAGTGGAGCCACCTTGGTACATGGTGTACAAATGATGAACAAATACGACAAACTTTCCATGTAAACCTTTTGATGAATGACGCAAAGCATACTTACAGACTTAAAAAAAGCAGCTAAGAAATCCTTAAAGGCACAGAAAGACACACTTGCCAACTCCCAAGCGCAGTTAGAAATCCTAAACGGGGAACTTTTTTCGGATGGTGTACTTCCCTACTTTAAGAATAAAATTGCAGAAACCGGCCAATTTCCGTTAAAGCCCAAAACATTGGAAGTGCTACAAATCAATGTGGGTTATATGTGCAATCAAGTCTGTGGGCACTGCCATGTAGATGCCGGACCGGACCGAAAGGAGATCATGACGAGGGAAACTATGGAGGAGTGTTTGGAGGTTATTCGAAATACGGGTGCCCATACCCTAGACCTTACCGGTGGCGCGCCTGAAATGAACCCGGATTTTAGATGGTTTGTGGAAGAGGCTTCCAAAGCAGGTATCAAAGATTTTATCGTGCGTTCCAACCTTACCATTATTTTGGCCAATAAAAAATACCACGATTTGCCCGAATTCTTTAAAAAGCACAATGTGCACGTGGTATCTTCCATGCCCCACTACACTCGTGGCAAAACGGACAAACAACGTGGTGATGGTGTTTTTGATAAATCCATAAAGGCGCTGCAAATGCTAAACGAAGTAGGTTACGGTATGCCCGATAGCCCTTTGCGCTTGGATTTGGTGTACAATCCTTCGGGGGCTTTTTTGCCTGCCGACCAGGCCGCTATGGAGCATGATTTTAAAAAGGCATTGAAAGAAGATTTTGATATTGACTTTCACAACCTTTTTGCCATTACCAATTTGCCGATTTCACGTTTCTTGGACTACCTGATTGCTTCGGACAATTATGAAGATTATATGTACTCCTTGGTAGAGGCCTATAACCCTGCCGCAGTGGAAAATGTGATGTGTACCAATACCATCTCCGTAAGTTGGGACGGTTGGCTGTACGACTGCGATTTTAATCAAATGCTGGACCTAAAAGTGGCGAGTTCCATAAAACACATTAAGGATTTCAATGATGAAGTGCTGAACAATCGGGACATTATTATCTCACAACATTGCTATGGTTGTACCGCTGGAGCTGGAAGCAGTTGCCAGGGGACAGTGGCTTAATCCACTACCGAAGGAAAAACCCCTCGTGTGCCCATGTCCACAACAGTTTCGCCCAACAAAGGTTCATATTTGCCGTTGCCGTTGCCGTCTTCCCATTCAAAACTTTGGTTAATGGATATGACCACTTCTACATTAATGTCATCCGTTGCATTTTGAGGTATCACCAAAGCTGATGGGAATTGCCCCGTAACCACGCAAGAACCTTCGGGCACTGGAGACGTATCGTCAATGGGGTTGGGCACAGTAGTTTGAGGGGCCTCTCCTTGGGTTAACTGGGTAAGAACAAATCCTTCGATTTCTCCGGTAGTTTCCAAACCAAAATAGCCCTGGGCCTTGTTGCCATTGACCGAAACAGTCTGCTTATCGATTACATAGCTCCCGATATAAGTGTTGTAACCTAAAAAAGAAGCCACAACACCATCCACATCAATATTGTCGTCCACGTTGGCGGGCCAGTCGGGAATTTCCGTTTCAGCGCCCTCTAAATTATATACGATTCTGTATTTCTGATAGCCGATAGAGGCCCTAAAATATTCGTAGGTGCCAGTACTAACAAAACTTAAGGGCACACTAAGCGTATTTAATTCATCATTAAAAAATACTTCGCTGTCAAAATCGATCGCAGTTGCCCCTCCACTTCCCGTAGTGGCTGTAGATACAACGGTAACCCCCTCATCGTACGGGGTAAATTTATCGGGGTACAAACCAATAAAATGCAATCCCAAAACATCAAAATCGGGATCTTGCGCAGCATTGCCTTCCGGCACCGAAACTGGGTTTCCCAAATTATCCAATCGTTCGGCATCAGCATCCATTATAAAAGTAATATTAAGTCTTGGGCCAGCATTGGGGTTTTCGATGGGTTCATCGGTGGAACAGGAAAGCATAGTAATTCCTATCAATGCGGAGAAAATCAAGCTTGTTTTTTTCATAGTCTGTTTTTTAATGTGATTTGGGTTGAACGTCATAAATGGACATGGAAAGTTAAGATAATTGATTTAACTATAAAATTTACGGTGAGTTGATAAATAGTAATTATGATTTGGTGTTTGGTTCCAACACCCCCAACAACTTCTCCAAAATATCCTTTGGTTTGATGGTGTTCATGGCATTCTCATAGCCTTGGGGCACTTTATTGCCGTAAACCGATGTTGGGATCAAAGGATATTCTTCACGGTCGGCCAAAAGTGCATTTTCCATCGGCTGGCCAAACGGATAAAAACCAGCGTAAGGATGCGTAACGCCCCAAAGTGTCAATACGGGAATACCATAATTGGCGGCCATGTGCGCATTGCCGCTGTCCATGGACAGCATCACATCCAAATTGGAAATGAGCTGTAGTTCTTCGGATAGGCTAAGTTTACCTGCCATGCACTCTGCATTTTGGTAATCTTTGGCAAGTCCTTCCAATACTTCCACTTCTTTAGCCCCTCCACCGAACAACAAAATTTTATACTTATCGGTATTATTAAGCGCTTTAATGACCTCTTTGGTCGATTCCAATGGATACATTTTGCCTTCGTGTGCGGCAAAAGGTGCAATTCCGACCCATTTTTTGGTGTCCTGCTGCACCAAACCAAGCACTTTTTCGGAAAGCTGAACTCGTTCCAAGGGTTTGGTATTGGACAAGTCAATCGGAAAACCCAGTTTAGTAAAAACATCGGCATACCTTTCGTGTGTGCTCTTTAATTGTTCAAAGACTTTGTTCTTGGTGCGGGTAAGTGCTTTTTTGTCCTTTCTCCCTTTATCAATTTGGGCAAATGGTATGCTCTCCAACGCAAAATACTTTTTTAGAATGCGGCTGCGCAGCACATTGTGTAGGTCTGCAACAGCATCGAACCGTAAAGGTTTAAGTTCTTTGTACAGGCGCCAAAGCCCCATTAAGCCTTTATGCCTATTTTTAACGTCTGCTTCTTTTACTTCCACGTTCTCCAATCCATCAAAAATGGGCCTAAACGGTTTTTTGGTAAGCACCGTAAGTTGTATTTCGGGATATTGATCCGTGAGTGCACAGATAACGGGGACGGTCATCGCCACATCGCCCATGGCCGACAAACGAATGACCAAGATATGGGTATGTTTACCCTTTTTGTCCACGAAGCACAGGGTTTAGTTCATCGTCGTTATACATTTTCATCTGCTTGTAAACCTTCATGTACTTATCTCCGGATTCTATATCTGCCAACAATTGATCAATGGCGGTGGAAAGATCTTTCTTCTGCTCCAAAAGAACATCCAACTTCGCCCTACATTTATCGACGTGTTCTTGAGACGCATCAGTACGGTTCACTTCCTCTTGCATGTGATAGATCTTCAGTGCCAAAATGGAAAGCCGATCGATGGCCCACGCAGGACTTTCGGTATTGATAGTAGCACCACCCTTTACCTGAACCGATTGGTATTTATTCAAAAAATAGCTATCGATATACTCCACCAAATCCGTACGGTCTTGATTGCTGGCATCTATTTTTCTTTTGAGCTCCAAGGCTGCTACAGGTTCAATTTCCGGGTCGCGGATAATGTCCTCGTAATGCCATTGTACGGTATCTATCCAGTTTTTTCTGTAAAGTAAATGCTCTATTTTATCCTTTGGATAAGGATTGGAAAATTCTTGTTGTACATCATCATTGATGTGATAGGTATCAATACTTTTTTGGAATATTTTGAAGGCAAAATCGCTGAACATAACTATAAAATTTGTTCAAAGATATTGCTTTATGCCATACTTAGTTAAGATGAATGGCAAAAAGCGAACAGGCCAAAGCCATGCAACCGATCAGTACTACCTCTTGGAGTTTACGCTTTGCAATGGCTTCGAAATAATTGGTAAAAAAAACGGCTGCTGGAAAAAATGTTATGATTACTGGAGAAGCATCCGCAGGGGTGAACAGGATGATGCCTGTCCCCAAAACAAAGATCAAGAACACTATTCTTAGCAACAGCAGTTTGCCTCCGCTGGTATTTCGCAGTCGAACAAACACCAGAACAGAAACGATAATGGTCAAAATAAGGTAGATCAAAGTCTTAATGTTCAAGACCTGAAAAAATGATTTGGTGGTAAAAAGTCCCAAAGAGAACTGATAATGCTCCTCAAAAAAATTCAAAGACCCTTTTAATTTCAAGAAAGTGAACGTAAGAAAGAATATCGTGGCCATACCCAAAAATGGTACGAGCCAGTTTTTAAATGTCCTACGATCGTAGACACCGATTACAAAAAAAACAAGGAACATAAAGGCCAGGGCCCAATCGTAAAATAAACTTGCAATGGTGATCAAAAGTGAAGCATCAAAAATTTTGTGCTTTACGTTTCTAATAGATTTGACGGATAATATCCTCCAAAAAGCCAGTAGCAGGAAAAAGTTGGCGAAAATCACATATTGAAGCACCAGTTCATCGGAGAATGTCACGATCAAAAGCAAAAAAAAGAGCATAGCGTAGGAGTTGGATTCCGTAGCCTTCTCGGCCCTTACAATTTGGTTGATGGTAAATACGGAGAACAATAATACCGTGAACAGCAACAGTTCCAATGCAATAACCTGGTTGATTCTTTGTTCCCCTATTTGAAAAAAAACATCGGTGAAGTAAAAAAGGAACAAGAGAATGGCAAGAACAATGTAATTTATGGGTTTAGTTTTTCCGAAAAAGCTTGAAATCATCCTATCTTTTGCTACTTTTGTAAAGTAAATATAGCCAACATGAGCAAGTTTTTTTACGGTATAGAGGACTTATTTGTAAACTACCTTTTCGCACCACTGGATTTTTTCCGTTTTATGGACAGCTGGTGGGGTGCCAACTCCATTAACTGGATTTTTATGATCATTGGCTTTGTAGCCATGGTTTATTGGATGGGCCAATTGAAAATTTTCAATGAAAGTGGTGAAGAAGATAAGAGTATCAGTTCTCACTCTTACCTATAAATCGAACCCTAGATCCTTTCGGTAATACATTCCATCAAAATGGAGCTTTTCCATATTTTGATAAGATGTTTTTAACGCTTCCCTAAAATCTTTTCCAAAGGAAGTTATCGCTATTACCCGACCCCCGTTAGTGACTACTTTTCCATTGGATAATTTTGTTCCCGCGTGGAACACTATGGAATCTTTGATGTTTTCGGTTCCTGATATTTCCTTGCCCTTTTTATACGCTTCAGGATAGCCTCCGGACACCGCCATCACGGTTGTCGCCGCCCTTTCGTCAATTTGAAGATTTACTTGGTCCAAAGTTCCATTCGCCATTGCGAGAAGCACTTCGACCAAATCAGTTTTAAGCCGTGGAATGACGACTTCGGTCTCAGGGTCGCCCAAACGAACGTTGTACTCGATTACCTTGGGTTCGTCTCCGACTTTTATCAAACCAATAAAGATAAAACCAACATAGGGCAGATTGTCCTTTTTAAGGCCGTCTACAGTAGGTTTTACGATTTGACGCTCAATCTTATCCATGAAGGCCGAATCGGCAAAGGGCACAGGGGAAATAGCTCCCATGCCTCCCGTATTGAGTCCGGTGTCTCCCTCGCCTATTCTTTTGTAATCTTTGGCGGTAGGAAGAATTTTGTAGTTGGTGCCATCAGTAAGCACAAAACAGCTCAGTTCAATGCCGTCCAAGAATTCCTCGATGACCACCGTGGCACTTGCGTTGCCGAACTTGGAGTCTAGCAACATGGATTTGAGCTCACCTTTGGCTTCTTGTAAATCCTGAAGAATCAAAACGCCTTTACCTGCCGCCAAACCATCGGCTTTGAGCACATAGGGTGGTTTTAAGGTTTCCAAAAAGCTATAACCTTCTTGCAATGTTTCACTGGTAAAACTTTGATAGGCTGCCGTTGGAATGTTGTGTCGCATCATAAACTCTTTGGCGAACTCCTTGCTGCCTTCGAGTTCCGCTGCTACTTTCTCTGGCCCTATAACAGGAACCGTCTTCAGCATGTCATCATTCAAGAAAAAGTCGTGTACTCCATTTACCAAGGGGTCTTCTGGCCCCACCACAACCAACTCGATGCTTTCTTTCAACACCAATTGTTTAATGGCTTTAAAATCGTTGACACCCACCTCAACATTTGTGGCGATTTGTGAAGTGCCGGCATTACCGGGCGCTACAAATAGTTTGGATGTTTTCGGACTTTGTGAAACTTTAAGGGAAATGGCATGTTCGCGACCACCAGAACCCAAAACCAGGATATTCATGATTCAACGTTTTGGCAAAAATAACGCAATTCAAATTTAATTTGGCTGTTATTTTAAAATGATCTAAAACTCTCTGCTTGGTACGCCTGCCTGCTGTTATTAGGTTATTGGGTTATTGGGTTATTGGTAAAAGTAGGAAGTTTGAACCTGTTAGGGGTCAGAAAGCATCCGTTCGTGAAATTTGTGTCCTACATCCCCTATGGTCACCTCTAGGTACAATTTCTCTTGCGCTTGACGCTTGAACTTGTGCTTGATGTTGGAAGTCGTGTTCTGATTTGGAGTTTGCCTGCTTGCAGACACGAATGCCACAAATCACCACGAATACTCTTCGTCATTTCGAACCGAATCCCAATAACTATCGGGAGAGTGTGAGAAATCTCAAGAACAAACAGATTTCTCCGTCGTCCTTACACTCCTCATTTTAAAGTGACAAAAAATTACGGCAAAAATTCCCTATGAGATTCCCACAACTGGTCGTGTGAAAGTGACTTAAAGTATTCGAATACTTTTTTAAGGCCTTCGGAACGGTGCACTTTGGGTTCCCAATCCAAGATTTCCTTTGCTCGGGAAATATCCGGCTGTCGTTGCATGGGATCATCTTGTGGCAATGGCTTGAATATAATTTTTTGGTCGGTTCCTGTGAGCTTGATGATTTCTTCGGCAAATTCCAAAATAGTAGTCTCATCCGGATTACCAATGTTGATGGGTTCTACATAATCGCTCATCAATAGGCGATAAATTCCTTCAATCTGGTCGTCGATATAGGTAAACGAGCGTGATTGCGAACCGTCTCCAAAAACGGTCAAATCCTCGCCACGAAGTGCCTGGCCCATAAAAGCCGGGACGACACGACCATCGTTTAACCGCATACGGGAACCGTAAGTGTTGAAAATCCGAACAATGCGTGTATCCAATCCATGGTGCCGGTGATAGGCCATGGTAATGGACTCCATAAAACGTTTGGCTTCATCGTACACCCCTCGTGGGCCAATTGGGCTAACATTGCCAAAATAATCCTCGCTTTGGGGATGTAACAAGGGGTCTCCATAAACCTCCGAAGTTGATGCCACCAAGATACGTGCCCCATGGTCCCTGGCCAATCCCAACAAGTTGAGTGTTCCCAAAGAACCCACCTTTAGCGTATCAATGGGAATTTTTAAATAATCTATGGGGCTTGCAGGTGAGGCAAAGTGCAGGATATAATCCATTTTTCCCGGAACATGGACAAATTTGGTAACATCGTGGTGGAAGAACTCGAACCTTTTAAGGTGAAACAAATGTTCAATGTTCTTTAAATCACCGGTTATTAGATTGTCCATGCCAATCACATGATGGCCTTCGGCTATAAATCTATCGCAAAGGTGTGAACCTAAAAAACCTGCTGCTCCGGTGATTAGTATTTTTTTCATTCTTTATCTTTCTTCTTTTTAGGAGCGTTTTCTTTTTTTCCCTTAATCGCCTCAATTTTTCGCTTTAACAAGATTTTTTGCTTGAGGGTCGTAAAGTTGTAATTATACTTAAAGAATATATATGCTAAAAAAATCACTACACTTACCAACATAATCACCATTCCTGTATTTTTTGCTTTACTTCCCAGAATAATAAAAAGCACTACAAAGATGATATTGAAGCAACCTATGATGAAACTAGCCTGTTTATGGGAAAGGCCCCAAAAATCGATTAAAATATGATGAATGTGATTACGGTCAGGTGAAAACGGCCCTTTTTTATTGGCGATTCTAATAGTAAACACACGAGCGGTATCAAACAAAGGCACTATCAAAATACTTATAGCAATTAATGGGGCGTTTTCCAACAAAAATGGTAGCTCCCCATATGCTGTAGGCTCGAGGGCTAGAAACTTTAAGGTTAAAATACTTATAACAAACCCGATAATCAAAGAACCCGTGTCCCCCATAAATATTTTTTTGTTTGAAGATATATTAAAGCCAAAAAAGGCCATCAAACATGCATTCATGGTAATGGCGATCAGTGCAAAAAAATACTCCTGGGACAAATAAAAAATAGTTGTGTAGATTACCATTATTACAATACCCACTATTGATGCGAGTCCGTCGATTCCATCAATAAGGTTATATGAATTAATGATGGTAAGCATTAAAAAACCTCCAATCACTAAATAGAGGTAATAAGGTATCTCATATATGTTCAAAAAACCATTAAGAGACTCAATACCAAAACTATCATTAACCAGAACAAAGCTGATAGCCAACATTTGAGCTATTAACTTAGAAACTGGCGATAGAACAACCAAATCATCTTTGAGACCTACTATAAACAAAATTGTAAGTCCTGGAATAATGTAAATATATTCTAAATGCTCAGCTCGGTCTTTAATAAAAAACAAGGTGAAGATCAAACAATAAAAGAAAGCAATTCCCCCCAAGGTGGGGGTTTTTGACTTGTGTGAGCTTCGATGATCTGGATCATCCATTAATCTTTTATATTCCACAACACCGATTATTCTCGGAATCGTCAAATAGGTCAATAAAAATGACCCGATAAAAAGTAAAATGGCAGTTTCAAGAAAATACATTGGTCATGCTCTTTTTATACCCTACCAAAGATAATCTTAATAAGGAATTTCAGTAGTGATGTTTGTCTAGAAAATCGAGTAGGTTCCTTTACCAAACGGTAAAACCATTCCAGCCCGAGTTTTTGAAAAAATTTTGGGGCCCTCTTTTTTAAGCCGGTATATACATCAAAGCTACCGCCTAAGCCCATATACAGAGCAGGATGTTCTTTGATAAGGCCAGACATTAACATCTCCTGCCTTGGGCTTCCTTGGGCAACAAATACAACATCCGGTTTTTTGTTCAATAATTCTTTTATCAGTTTCTCTTTATCCCCTTGCTTAAAAAAGCCATCCCGATATCCTTTAATTTGGATGTCAGGGAAGTCTTTCCTTAGCTTGTCCACTGTTTGTTGAATTACCCGTGGAGTTGTTCCAATAAAGTAGAACGACTTTGATTTATAGTACTTTGATATAATATCCAGCCAAAACTCGGCTCCAGCAATCTTAATGGCGGTTACTCCTTTAAGACGTAAGGCAAAAACAGCTCCAATTCCATCTGCATATCCAATATTATCATTGATTATTGCGTCTAGCGTAGCATCTGTTTTGTTGAGTTTTTCTGCATTAATTGCTATGAGAATTTTTTTCTTGTCACTTATATAACTCAAAAAATCATCCTTGGAGCCAAATGCATAAATTCGCTTTCCGTTGACTAGCTGGCTCTTAATGTCCATACTCAATAATTAACTGGATTTTATGGGTCAAAGGTATCATTATTTAAGGTACTTATCTCAAGTCATCTGATGCAATTACCTGGAGTAAACAACAAAACTGTGTTGTTGTGCCATTACATCAACAAAATTTTTGAGCTTTTTTAATGAGTAAGGTGTAAACGCTTTGGGATGTCCAATTAGCACAAAACTACCTTCATTAGCTGTTTTTTTGATATAATTTTTGAGTGCCTTTTGAATGAGGGAAATTTTAAAGCCATCGATTGAAACTACAGAATATGAAGAAGATGACATTAGCCGAAGGGCTTCTTTTTTACTCATGGGCACAGCGGCACCATCCCCTATTGAATTATGCTCAGTGCTTCCTTTTAATTTTTTAAAAGCAAAATTCCAAAAAAACAAGGGACCTACTTTAATTGAACTTATGGGAATCTCTTGGAAGTCCCCTTTCGAATCAGGCTCTGTTAGAGTAGAGGAAAACTTATAGTCTGTTTGGTATGGTTCTACATTTCTAAAATCAAAACTCTGATTGCTTGAGGAATAATATCCTTGGGGATATACCGAGCTATCAATCAACACCCCATTTGCTTTAAGTGCCCTTCCTATATTGCTAAAAGGTTGTGCAGACCAACCACCTGCTCGATAAGCGACCGGAGATTTGCCTGCAATTCTTTTTAAAACATTTGTATAATTGGTGACTATATCGAGCACTTCATCTTCTTCAAAATCCGAAAGCTTGTACCTAGAAGTGTCAAAAACCCATTTCTCCCCATTATAATAAGAATCTTCCCAGTGCGGGTGCACATGCAGTTCAATTCCATGACCGTTGTAAGCTAAATCTTTAATCTGAGTGGTAACTTTTATATAATCTTCCCGTAATTTTTGATACTCTGCCTTTTGTTTTTCCAAGGCTATTAAATAACCCGCATCGACAAAAAAATTGGCTTTAATGCCGTGCGGGTCCAATATTTTGAGAAGAGCCTCTGTTGGTTCTATGATGCATTTTTCTACCGAACCGCTTTTTGGGCCAAAAAAAAGTTCATAGTCGAGGGTTATATAGATATCCATCTTCTCCTATCTCAGTTTCGCATTTAAAAAGTCATTAAGCCATGCAGAAATAGAAGTTAGCAAGAAAATATGTCTTTTGTCGTATTCTCCGTTGGATTCTGTATAATTGTCCAGTAACCTTTCCACTACTTTTAAATCAAAGTGTGTGGAAAAAGGCGTGTTTTTTTCTAAAAGGACATCTTTGAAATGGTTTTTTTCATTTCTGAACCATGTATCAATGGGTGTCATAAATCCTTTTTTGGGGCGATTGACCACTTTTTTAGGAAGTACTTTTTTAGCTAGCTTTTTATGAATCAGTTTTGAAGACCTCAGGTTTAGTTTATAATCTAAAGGCAGGCTGTTTATAAAATTAACTAGCTCCAAATCCAACATTGGGACACGGGCTTCTATACTAAAATGCATGGTCATTTTATCTGTATACATAAGTAAATCATCAGATAAGTTCATATGTTGATCTAAAAACATCATTTTATGAACATTGTTTGATTTTTCTGGAAGAATGAAATCTCCCATAGATGATAAAAGGTTATGTGGGATATGGGAATAGTTTAGCCCAGTCAAAGCATCTATATCGTTCGGGTTAAAAACTTCTGCGCTCAAAATAAATCTATTGTATGATTCCGGTTCTTGAAAAATTTTAGCCCCTCTTTTAATTTTAGAGGAGCTCAGGTATTTTTCCATTCCAACCAATCCTTTGTCAAAAAACCTTGGCATTTTACTGTATATCAATTCACCTTTATATTTGCCGTACCCCGCTAAAGGCTCATCAGCACCTTGACCTGTAAGTACGACCGACACATGGTCTGATATAAATTCTGACAAAAAATACATTGGAAGAATAGACCCTGTAGCTGCGGGTTCTTCGACGATATTTATGATTTTATTCAGAGCATTTTGGAAGTCATTAAAGTCTATCTTTTTACTATAATGCTCCAATCCTATAATATCTGCGGTTTCCTTTGCTTCTTTTATTTCGTTTTCAATTTGATCTCCTTTAAAGCCAATTGTAAAAGACTTCAAAATCTTTTTTGAGTGTTTCCGAGCGTAATGGCCCACAAGTGCAGAATCTATTCCCCCGCTCAACATTATTCCAACATCCACATCAGAGAGAAGTTGTCTTTTAATGGCTTTTTCCAGATAAAACTCATATCTCTCTATGGCTTCATTAAAAGAAATATCCTCTGTTTCTTTATACTTTTCTAAAAATGTCCGTTTGGTCATTCGAATGTTTTCAGTAGAAAGGTCAAATTCAATTATTTCTCCAGGCCTTACCTTGTTTATATCATTTATAAGTGTAAGTGGGGAAGGCGTATAACGCAACCTCAACAAACATGAAAGCGCTTGTTTATTAACCTCTCTGGATCCCGTGATTTTCACCAATGGCCTAAGCTCTGATGAAAAGACCAGCCTATTGTTTTTAAAATAATAGTAAAGAGGTTTAACTCCATGAGGATCCCGAACCAAATAAAGTTTCCTTTCCTTGATGTCCAAATATGCAAAAGCAAATATGCCATTTAACACCCTCAACTTATCCATACCATCTTGGGAAAAAAGATTTACAATTGTCTCAGTATCAGACATCCCCTCAAATGTTACGTTAACATTTTGTCTTAGTTGATGGTGATTGTATATTTCGCCATTGAAAATTATTCTGCTTGTATCTGCAGCATCGGACATAGGCTGATGCCCCCTGGCTGACAAATCTTGTATGGAAAGTCTTTTATGGCCCAAAGTAACCATGTGTGGGCCTATGGGAATCGATTCCAGTCCCTCATCGTCTGGCCCTCTGTGTTTTATTAGCTGTAGTTCTTCGCTACCAAAGCCAATGTTTATAGATCCTAATATACCACACATTAAAAGTCCTTGTTTAAATTATACGTTCGATTCGTTCTTATTTTCGACCACAATTTCTCATCCCCATATCGATAGAAATAAAAAAAAGAATTTAATAATGAAAAATAGATTATACCAAAGTGTCTTTCAAGTATATTCTCAGTAAACCCAGTAATTGATACTATAAACAAAAAACCAATATACATGAAGTCTGAACTTGATACACTTTTAAACAATGACAAAAAGAAAACAAGCATAAAGGTTAAAAAGAAAACAGTACCTCCTGTCAACAATAATCCGACATATTGGTTATGAACATTGAATTGATTTTCGTAAGCCTTCAATAGACCTTTCTCTTCATAGCACTTCAATAGCTCGGGCTCCTTCTCATAAGCACTTCCATAGCCTAACCATATTTTTTTATTTATCATATTAACACCACACATATTCATTTGAAGTCTTTTTTTTAAGGATGCTTTTTCCCCTGGATTATTTCCATACTTGGCATATCGAAATGTTTTAGTGGGGTTAAAAACAGTATCTATAACACGTTCCCTAACTATGGGAACATAGGTTAAGAACAAACCCGAAAATAGAACTATCCCCAAAAATACAAATAGTCGCTTTCTTGATAATTTACTGAAAAGGAACAGCAGCAGCAAGGTAATTGTTACAACAATTTGTATCCTACTACCAGAAAGAACAGTTATCAATAGGGATGAAATCATCATTGCATACGAAAAAATCCGTTCCCCTGGCTTTTGTTTTTGAACCAAGAACAACAAGAACAAGATGGCCAGATTGTTCAAAAGGCCCAAATACGTTGCATGTACGTCAAAATACTTGAGTAGTCCTCGGTAACTAAAAAAATACCAATTAATCTTCGAAAAATCAGGATATTTCGAAATCTGTCTCGCCATAGCAACTGTAAAAATACTGATGTTATAAACGAAAAGCATCCTGACAAGTACTGCCAAAACTTTATTTCTTGAAATCACAACATTACCCTTTAGCAATAAAAAAAGAAAAGGGAACACAATCAAAGGAAGGTTTCTTATCACAAATTTTTTTTCCATCAAAATTCCCGGAAAAAAAGAGCTTGTAAAAAGGTATATAAAAGGCAGGGACAATAGTAGAGCACCTATAAGGTCGTCTTTTTTCAGTTTCGGCCTAATCTTGTCTTTGATGAAAGTTAAAAGCGATAGCATCAGAAACAATATAATGGCTATACTATTGTAAGATGGTTTTAGAACCAATGAAAATAGAACTATACCCAGGCCATACTCAAAGAAATTTATATTGGCTTGTTTTATACTATTCAGCATTGGCAAAAGATTTTATTTCCTTATAAAGGTCTCGTGCAACCTTTTTAGAATCATACTCCAAGGCCGTACGTCGAGCATTATAAGACATTTCTGTTTTCTTTTCATGGGGCAAAGAGAGATAGCATGAGATTTTCCTATATAGCTCCAATCCATTCCCTGCTTCAAAAAGATATCCATTGTACCCATCTTTTATATAGGATTGAAGACCTCCTATGTTGCTGCCGATTACGGGGACACCGCATGCCATGGCTTCTAAACCAACAAGCCCTAAGCTTTCAAATAGTTTGGTGGGGAATACATTTATGTCAAACTTGCTTAAATGGTATGGCAGTTCTTTGTGGGATAGGGCCCCTACTATCGTAACATATTGATCAATGTTTAGTTCATTAAGTCTTCTCACCAATATTCCGTGGTCGGTTCCTCCTCCTATCATGATGGCGTTGAATGGAATCCCATTTTGTTTTAGATAAAAAAGAGCGTCCACAAATACTTCCCACCCCTTGCCTTCTGAAATTCTAGAAAAAAACCCTATGACCAGTTTTTCGGTCTTGGTTCTATCTTCCTTTTCTCCAGGGCTGAACCTTTTTGTGTCAATTCCTCCAGATGGAGAAACAATGATCTTGCTTTTTTTCACGGGAAAGTTTTGGACCATGAACTTCTTCAGATAATCCGAAGGTGCGATCACTAAATCCGAAATTGCAAAGACTTTGGGAGACAAACTTCTTGCATTTCCGGAAAAATCCACAATATATCCTCCATGGAAATTAACAATAAGTGGAATTTCAGGCCTAATCTTTTTAAATAAATAGAGTGGCCAAACAGCAACAGGCACAAAGTGCAAATAAACGATACCAAACTTTTTGGCCTTAAGTAAATTGAAACAAATGGAGCAGACAAATTTTAAATACTTGTACCCTTTTAAAAGTTTGTTCCTTTCCAAGCCCCTGATTAAGCTTTTGGCAACGAAATTTACCCCGAGTTCTGCCAGATACAATTCCGAGTTCTTCACAAAAATGCCGTAGTAAGGGGTTTTGCTTGACGGGTACATGTTTGATATTAGAAAAACATTGAGCATATCTAAACACTATGGATTTCCCAATCTGAGGTATTGAAGCCGAATTTCTTTTCCAAAGCTACAACATCGGGCAAAAGTTCCTCCTTTAAATATTTTTTTTGTTCCAAAGTCAATTGATAATCTTCTTTCTGAATCCTTTTCCCGCCATATTTGCCAAACAATAGACGAAGTTTGTCTTTTGCTACTTGTGGAATCAAAGGTGTTATTCGAAACTTGCGCAGAATCTCCCTTATAAAGCGATATATCCTAAAGCTTTGACCTATTGCAGATTTTTTTTCATTATGTAGGTAAGACGTATCATACTGGAACCTTTCAAGCTCAAGAAATTCTGTCACCTCTCTCATAACTTCTTCAATATCGTTTTTCATTCTTGAAAAATCAACAAGTAGAAACTGATCTTTTGGAAAGAATTCCAAATACTTCATAAGTTGTTTGTGGTATTTGGTAGATTCAATGATTCTTGTATCCAAACATTCGTAGATGGGCCTAATTGTATCTCGATCGGCTAAAAATTGATGGGTTTGTGATTCAATTTTTTGAAAGGGGTCTCTAAGAATATAGATGAACTTAAATCCCAAACCAGATTCTTTCATGTTTCCTGTAACATTCCAGAATCCATCTTGGGTATAGTCTGTCGTTGCATCGATTTTATATTTATGAACTTTTTCATTGTAGCCGACAAATTGTTCATCATACCATTCTATGCCCTTTTCCCAATTCTTGATGTTTCCAAAAAAATTCGGCTCTTTTTTAAATCCTCCCACAATGGAGGGGTGTTGTCTTAAATATTCATAAAGACTTGAAGTCCCTCCTTTTTTGGTTCCTATGATAATGCAATATTTCATTTATGTTGTCTTAAGATTTGGTCAATGGGGTCACCGTGGTATCTTCTTCCCTTTAAAAGGTAGCTAAGTCTTAATCCATAATTCATCAACATATATTTAAAAGGTCTATGAACTACTTTAAAGGCATATCCCTGTTTTAATTCAGGGGCAAAAGATGTTTTGAACCTTTGAATATTATGATATTTGGAATTTTCAGGAGGATTTATTCTCGCTCCAACGAAGTCATACATTTCTACACCCCGGTCGCGAAGGATTCTCATAGCTTCAAAGTGTAGAAAGTTTAATGATCCTGTATAAGGTTTGGGTGTACTACCTCCAAATAGATAATACCCCGTATCCTTGTCATATGGGATTCCAACCACACCTTGAATCTTCCCATTCTGTACCGCTTTAAGAATTAGTAAATTATCCTTCAATCTGGTTTTCAAATTCTTAATATAATCAAGTGAAGGGGCCAATAAATTTTCTCCCTGTCTTTCAAAAGTGTCTTTCATGATCCGCCAAAGCTCCTCGTAACTGGCCTCGACAACCTTCACATCTCCTTTTATTGCCTTTCTAACCATGTTCCTAGTTTTACTTTTGATAGAATTCATCAATTCTTCATCAGAAAGCTGAATATCCTTGGTATAAGTCCCCCATGGAACAGATATAGAACCATCCGGAACAACTTTGAATACAGCATTGGATTGGGCTTTGGCCACCATATCCACATTTAATTCTCGCTTTATGAGCTTTAATGTTTTATTTAAAAATTCACGTTCTTCCTGATTAGTGGGCTTCATATCTTTTGATACAATCTCAGTAGTAAAAATAAGCCTAGAAAAAATGTATCTCTTGTCAATGATAAACGGCAGAGTAAATTTTTTGGAGCATATCCAGCCATATCTCTCAGACCTACTTTCTAAAAAGGCCTTTTTGGCAAAAACAGGTAGTTGTGTATCATCAAATTTGTTTAGTATCTCAATCATATTGCCCTTTTAATGAAGTTCATAATCCAAACAGCATCAGAATAGACAATGTAGCTTGGGTATAAGATAATAGGGACTGGACCTTTTAAATCCTTTCTAAATTCATCTGCATACTGTCTAAGCTCCTCTTTTCTTGTTTGTTTATAGAGTACTTGCAACTGCACAATGTGGAGTTTATGATACCATGGATTACAATACGTATAGTGATTTCTAAGGGATGGGACATCTTTGGAATACGCACTCCAATGACCTAGGTCAAACTCGCTAATCTTATCGGCCAGTACATTACTATATTTTTCGAACAATAGTTGTGCTTTTTGGTTTTTTAGAATACTTGCCGCATCGTAAAGTCCTAAAATGGAATAGTTGAAACCGTTTAGGACATGCATAGGTGGATTAGTTGGATATTCTTCCAAAAATGCCTCAAAATCTCTCTCGGAGCTCATAATACCCCCTTCAGCTATTTTTATTTCAAAAGATTCTAAGCCCATATTCGCTGCCCTGCAAAAAACAGTGTCCCCAGATATTTCATAGGCCCTAGAAAAAACAGATAAAGCAAGTCCTTGGGCAAGAGCGGAATACCATGGGGGTTCTATTTTTTTGTCCAAACTTGAAACAGGAGTGTTAAATGGTATCCGCCCAAGACTATCTTGATTTGACATAAGCCATTTCGCATTTATTAAAAAAGATTTCAATGCGATACTATCAGAATACTTGTTCGCTTGTTGTAAGTCCCTTAAACTGCCAAGTCCTATTGCCACCGGACTATAAAAAACCTCTTCTCCTTTGGTAAAGTTCGTTTTCTTTGATTGATCGATCATGTACACTCCGTTTTCATCCTTTACAATGGCTTTTTGGTCTTTATATGACAAAAACCTAATGGGGTAGTTTGTAGAATAAATCCCCTGGTCCGTTGTCTGTTCTTCCACCCGCCACTTATTGTGTATGCCAACGGCCCTTATTGCCACAGACAATACATAAAGCAAGGCAACGCCAAGGACTATTTTTTTTTGCTTAAATCTTTTCATTCACTACTGATCCGGTTGGGGTTATTGGTGACACCTAGAACAAAAATAGAGGCTAAAATTCCAGCTACGGTAGGACTGTAAAATACATGCCCAGCAAAATAACCGTGCAAAAAAACCAATAAAACTATTAGTACAACTGAAAAATAAAAGATAGTTTGTTCATTGCAAAGATTAACAATAATGCGCAAAAACAAAAAACCATATGCAAAAATCAGTATCAATAAGAGCAAGAGGCCATAAGCACCCTTAAAATCATGGAAGTCTCTTTCTACATATGCTCCCTCTTCAGTTTTCTTTCCTTTTTCTCCTTTTGCATAAGAGACAAAATTTTTGCTGAACGAACTCATTCCCTCTCCAAACATCGCTTTTATAGTAGACCTCTCCTCAAAATATTGGTTGGACCACTTTGTAACATCTGAACGAATACCTTTTGAAAGGATTTTTTCATACTTATTTACAAAATATGGAGTGCTCTCCACAAGCCTGTAAATTGATATTGATGAGACCAACACTACAATAATCGAAATAAAAACAATTACCAGCCTTTTGAGCACTCCCATTTTTTTTAAGAAGAATTCAACTAACGCATAAAAAATGACAACCACTGTTGAAGCTATCATTCCGGTTGTAGTGCCCAAGAGAATCAAAGACAAATAGCCAATGAAAATCCATGCCCAATGGATTTTGTAACTTTTTCTGTTGAATAAAAAAAAAGTGAACAGCAGTAAAATGGTGATTCCAATATCATTCGCAGCAAGAAAAAATGATTTGGTTCCGAATCCCCACCCGTTGTAGGCGGACGTCCCTATATTCGTAAAAAAGGAAAAGCATATTAGCCCTGATGCTGCTTTAAAGTAAAGTTTCAGATATTTAATTATATATTTTTTCTTGTTCTCTTGCCAAATTTTTGCCAAAACCCCATAGATGACAAAGAAATAAGTGGCCTTCAACAAGAAAGAAAGCTCCATCAAAAAATCGAATTTTTCATCCGAAAAGTACCAAACAATCACATGAATCAACCACAAAGGGATAAATATTTCAACAAAGCTTAATCCTTTTTTTGCCAGTAAGAACAAAAGTCCAAAAAACCATAGCAAGCCTCTGAACAATCTGCCAATGGAAAAATCAAATTGAACGAGTTCGAACATCCCATTAAGGGCATCGACAAAAAGAGGTATGAAGATTATGGCATACAATAATCTTGCATGTAATTTTTCCCTATTGACTTTAAACTGATAAAGCATCTATGCGCTTCTTTAAAAAGCCCCAAAAACCACAGGCTTTTATTGCCGTTTCATAAAGTGTTGGTGTGTCAGAAATACATATTCTATTAAGTCTAAAGATATTCGTCTGCAAATCATTAAATCCAAAATCTACAGTTACTGCATTGGTGTAACCCTCAGCCCGAACTATTCGTACATCTCTATCGTTATATTTTCCGTAAGGATATGCGAAAGAGGTTATTGCATCTCCGAGTTTGTTTTCAAGATCTTTTTTACACTTTCCAATTTCTGTAATAGCAGTTTTCTCGGTAACTTCTTTCAGATTGGGGTGCGAAATGGTATGTGCTTGTATGTCAAAAACACCTCTGGCCCGTTTAAGTTCCCCATTGTTAAAAAGGTCAAAGCCATCTAATCTGTCCTTGTTTGAACACACATATATGGTGGGTCTGTTTTTAAACTTTTGAAAAAGGCCCATGAGTTCCAAATTGCTTCTTCTACCATCATCGAAGGTTATCACCAATGGAAAGTTTGGTAATTTGGGCGAATGGTTTATCCTATAATTTATATAATCATCCAAAGTGATTACAGAGTAGCTCTTATTTAGAAAAGTGATTATTTTTTCAGCATTGACAAGCGGAAGTTCATGAAACAAAAGAATAGTAACCTTGTCTTTTTGAAACAAATGCTTAAACAAGTTATGTAATCTTAAGAAATAAAATATCTTAAACGCAGTATTTTTCATTATTTCCAATAGTCTATTTCATTTCCTAGAAAAGTCTCCAGACTTGTAATATCCGATCTGTAAACCTCATCTAAAAGATAAAGGTACAACTCTTTGTTTATTCTTTCTTCCACAACCTTTTTTCTATTTATCCTCTTAAAAAACTTTCTAATATTCTTCCTATATTTAAAAGATGGAACAATAAACTTTAAGGCCTTTCTTATTGGGTTGTTATGCTCAGAAAAGAAGAGCTTGTGAAATGTTCTGCTCTTTGGCAAAAATTTGGGATTTGAAACTTTGTTAACGGACAGACTCGAATTGATGTCTGCTCCCAAAAAAGAAAGGATATTTTGAATCTCATTTGCAGGGTCTTTGCTAAGCCTTTCCAAAAACAAGATTTTGATATTCTCCTTCCCAACAAAATCAATATATCTTTTTAAATGCTTAAAATAGAAACCTCTCTCAATTATTGTGGAATAAAACGGCATGTCTTTCCCTATTTTACCTTTTGTCCCAAAATATTCATTAATGTTAGGTACTTTATGCCCATATGTCCTTTTTTGATGCAAATATTCAGAAAAAGCCCTATTGGCCGGATTACGGAGTATTACAGCAATCTTTATAGAGGACCCAAAATCATCGACTATACGCTGTGCTGCTTTCTCTGAATATAGATAGGTGGCTGATATTTCACCAGTTATTTTTTCATTACTTGAACCTGAGAATTTTTTTTCATACCATTTTATTCCTTTTTTATAGTTTTCATCATCATCAAAAAAATGAAAGTCCTTTTCATCTGGCAAGCAGATATCAGGATGTTGTATCAAGATATCATGTAATGTAGTAGTGCCAGATTTAGCCGCACCTATGGTCAAAAAGTTTATCATTATTTATATCTTGTTATTGTTTTGTGGCCGACAAGGGTTTTTATTTATCCAAATATCCAAACAACCTCATTTCACTGGCTGCCTTAGTCTCTATAATTTCTTTTTCCTCTTGATTTAAAACCGTTTTCCATTTACCAATAGAATCTGTGTTCAATGGGTTTCCAATGTTAACGTGATGCTTACGCCTTTTAACATCACCAAGATTATCACTATACTTCCAGAAATCAAGAAGTTTTGTTGAGTAGTTGATGTTTAAAAATGTGCAAATCTTTTTTAGTTCATCCTCGGGAAATTCCACTAATTTTTCATATTTGACTTGGAAATACTGGTCCTTCCCTAAGAGAGTCTCCAACTTGACCGCCTTTTTATTAGACTCAATCCAAAAATCCAATGCATCCCAAATATTGTCATAAAGCCCGGCTTTGACATAGGAGCAGACCACATCCCTAGGATCTCTGACAATATGTATAAATTGAGCATTTGGAAAAATTTTATACAACTTGTCAATGTAAATTGTATTGATTGGGGTTTTGTCTCCCCATCTTATATCCTTTTGATTCTTTTCCTCGGCATAAGTGGAGTAAATTACATGTAAAATATTTGATAGTGTTCGTCTATTTTTTGGCAATCCCCTGGCTTTTTCATGTGCCTTGTACAAGTTTACTTCCCATGTATCAAATTTGTGAGCCTCAAACTCACCTATAACCCATGAACATAATATTTCCCATCGGAGAAAGGACATAGGCCAAAAACGCCTAATCAACCTCGGCCACACATAAGATTCAGGGGGAATTACCACTTCTTTTCCGGTCACCAACATTGATCTTAGCAAGGTATTGCCAGACCTGCCGCACCCAATTATGAAAAATGGTTCTTTAAATTGATGCCTCGTAGTGATTTTTTTTCTTACTGAAAAAAAACTTATAAGAACAACAACCGTTTCGTACAACCAAACAAGAAGCAACGAAACTTTAGATTTCTTAATATTGTTCATCCTTTAAAATTGATTGGTGAATAATATGATTGGATTCCCAGTTTTGTTTTTAAATAAATTGCCCCCGCTATGTTCCAACTTGCCAAGCTAACTACTGTGGAAATTGCTGCTCCAAATCCGCCATAGAGAGGAATAAGCAATATGTTTAAAACAATGTTTAGACATAGCGCAAGCAAAACAATGTTTTGATATATTTTTTGTTTGCCAATCATTTGCAATATGATTCCCACAGAACCCGACACGGAATTGATTATTTGCCCCAAGCATAATATGATAAGAATCCGGCTTCCTTGGACAAATTCGTGGCCAAAAATGCTTAAAAGATACCTATGGAGCACAATTATAGAAAATGCCACTCCCAATGTTATGTAAAAATTTAATGCCGTTGTAGTTCGAATTAGTTTTTTGAACATCAACAGCTTTTCTTCTTGATGGTATTTTGCCAGTTTGGGTGCCAATATTGAATTTATGGCCTGAAGTGTAAAACTTGTAAATGCTGCTATTCTTAAAGCCACGTTATAAATCCCAACATTTTCATCAGTCTCATAAATGCCCAGGATAAAAGTGTCCGACCAGCCCAGTACAATTAGAATTGTAGAAGATAACATCATTGGAAACGAATTCCTCAAAAATAACCACGTGTTGTGCCTTGTTCGAAAAGAAACTTTTCTTAAAGTTCTGGTCGCAAAATAGAAAGACAAAAAAGACAACGCTAAAATGCCATAAAAATGGGCCTTAATCGCATTTAATGGAGAATCTGTCAAATTAACCAAAATCAGAAAACTCAAAACGGCAAAACTGAACCTTCCAGGATTGTTCAAAAAAGCGAACCAGTTATTGCTCTTCTTTGCCCTTAACAAACTTGCACAAAGCAACGACGATGTCCAAAAAGGTATTGCTAGTACTGTCCAGAGAATATAAGGCTCCAACTGGGGTTTTTTAAAGATTTCCTGAACCACAATGTCCTTTAGGGCATAAAGTAAAATCGCCAGGAATATGGAGAATACAACAGATTTTAACCATACCCTATAAAACAACCCCCTGTCCTCCCACTTGTTATCAGAAGCGTAGTACCTTACTAGATTGATATCAAGACCTAACCGTCCCAAAATACTTGAAAAAAGAAATAATGCAAAGCAAAGAGATATTAGGCCAAAAACTGAAGCTCCATACTCCTTAGTAACAAAATAAGTGAACACATATGCCATTAATAGTCCACCTATTCTTATAGACAAAAAAGAAAATCCTTTTGTAAGGATTTCTTGAATGTCCATGTCGCTAATGATATTTTGTATTTTTTTCTTCACAGTATTAGCTTCCCAAAGTATGAATGTTAAATCATTCTATGTCATCAGAATAATCATGGTTTTCTCAAATCAGACCATTATTTTTATTTAACAATGGCCTATATTTTTTGTTATTTTTGCTGTGTGTTCTTTAGCTGAACAATTTGTTTCTAACCTTGGGGAAATTATACCACCATCCCCGCAGCCACGGTCTCATTGGTCGCATCATCAATCAAAATAATACTTCCTGTTGTCCTGTTCTCACGATAAGGATCTATCATCAAAGGTTTGGTAGTTCTTATTTTCACCTTACAGATATCGTTCATGGACATTTCTGTATCATCGGAACTACGGTTCAATGTATTTATATCAATTTTATACAAAACCTCCTTAATCATCGCTTTCTGCTCGTTAGACGTATGCTTGATGGTATATTTTGCCCTAGGTTTTGCTGGAGAATTGTTCAGCCAGCAAAGCATAACCTCCAAATCTTGTTGTGCCTCAGGTTTATTGTTGGAACGAACGATCATATCCCCTCTACTGATATCAATATCATCTTCCAAAGTAATGGATACCGACATCGGCGCAAAAGCTTCTTCAACTTCACCCGGAAAGGTGTCTATGGATTTTATTTTGGATGTGAAACCCGAAGGCATTACAGTAACCTCGTCCCCTTTTCTCAACACGCCGCTTGCCATTCGGCCCGCATAACCGCGATAGTCTCTAAATTCATCACTTTGCGGCCTTAAAACGGTCTGTACCGGGAATCTAGCGTCCACTTTGTTGATGTCACTGCTGATGTGCATCGTCTCCAAGGTATGAAGTAGAGGTGCTCCTTGGTACCAGTCCATATTTTTTGACCTATTCACCACATTGTCACCTAACAAGGCACTTATGGGGATAAATCGAACATCCTTTACCAGTAATTTGGATGAAAACTCCTCGAACTGGGAAATAACTTTGTTATAGGCTTCTTCGGAATAATCCACCAAATCCATTTTGTTGATGCAAACAATTACGTGAGGTATTTGCAACAAGGAAGCAATAAACGCGTGCCTTTTGGTCTGTTCTATGACCCCATGGCGTGCATCCACCAAAATAATTGCTGCATTGGCCGTTGATGCACCCGTGACCATGTTTCTAGTGTATTGAATATGCCCAGGGGTATCCGCGATGATGAACTTTCGCTTTGGTGTTGTAAAGTAACGATAGGCCACATCAATGGTAATACCTTGCTCTCGCTCATCGCGAAGACCATCGGTGAAAAGTGCCAAATCCACGCCTTCGTGCCCCTTCTTTTTGCTTGTACTTTCAATAGCTTCCAATTGATCCTCAAAAATTGATTTGGAATCAAACAGCAGTCTTCCAATGAGCGTGCTTTTCCCATCATCCACACTTCCTGCCGTTGTAAATCGTAAAAGTTGATTGTTATCCACCATATCCTTTCTAAAAATATCCTTGTTTTTTTCTGTCTTCCATTGCGGTTTCCGAACGTTTATCATCACTGCGGTTCCCTCTTTCGGTTTGTCTCATTGCCGATACTTCTAGAGCTATTTTCTCAACGGTATCTGCATCGGATTCGATTCCGCCGGTAATGGTGATGTCCCCTAAAGTCCTAAAACGTATTTTTTTGGTCACAACCTCTTCACCTTCATCCAGCTTTAAAAATTCCGAGTTTGGAATCCAGGAATTACTTCTCCAAACCACTTCGCGTTCGTGGGCAAAATAAAGGGATGGGATTTGTATATTTTCCCGTTTAATATAGTTCCAAACGTCCATTTCGGTCCAATTACTGATTGGGAACACGCGGAAGTGTTCTCCTTCGAATTGTTGTCCATTAAACAGGTTCCATAGCTCTGGTCGCTGATTTTTGGGGTCCCATTGGCCAAAATCGTCCCTGTGGGAGAAAAAACGTTCCTTGGCACGTGCTTTTTCCTCGTCTCTTCGTCCTCCACCAATGGCACAGTCCACTTTATTGGATTCAATGGCATCTAGCAGTGTGGTAATCTGAAGAGCGTTTCTAGTGGCGTTCTTTCCCTTTTCCTCTGCCACTCTTCCTTGGTCAATTGATTCCTGGACCGATCCCACGATAAGCCTTACGCCCAAGATATCGATTAAATCATCCCTAAACTTGATGGTTTCCGGGAAATTATGCCCTGTATCCACGTGCATCAAAGCAAATGGTATTTTGCTCGGGTAAAACGCTTTTCTTGCCAAATGGGTCACCACTATGGAATCCTTGCCCCCGGAGAACAAAATCACCGGGTTTTGGAACTGGGCCCAAACTTCTCTCATCACAAAGATGGCCTCAGACTCCAACTCGTCTAAATAATTTAAATAGTACTTGCTCATTACAATTGTAATTTGGGTCGAATCAATTCATATATTCTATTAATCGCTTCTTCTACGGACTCTTTTTCCGTTAATCTAATATCTGGGCGCAAAGGTACTTCATACGGGCTGGAAATACCCGTCATATCCTTTATTTCACCTTTTCTTGCTTTTTTGTACAGTCCTTTAACATCTCTTTTTTCACATTCTTCTAAACTGGTGTCGACAAAAACCTCAACATAGTTTTCTTTGCCCACCGTTTCTTTGATGAAGTCTCGGTCCTTTTCAAAAGGAGCCACAAAAGCCGCTAAAACCACTATTCCTGCATCTACAAAAAGATTGGCTACTTCGCCAATCCTACGGTTGTTCTCGGAGCGATCTTCGTCCGAAAATGTTAAGTCCTTATTGATTCCCTTTCGAACATTATCACCGTCAAGGGTATAGGTTTTTATGTTTTCTTGAACCAACTTTTGTTCCAGGGCATTGGCAATAGTGGATTTACCCGACCCAGAAAGACCTGTAAAAAATATGAGAAATGAACTATGGCCATTGGCCTTCCTTCTTTCGTTCATTCCAATTTTATAGTTGTGCTTTATGATGTTCTCCTCCATTTTTTTGCTCGCTTTCTTTTATCAAGTCCATAATTGATTTTATACCATCCTCTTTCATGAAAATAATACAATATCATTTTTGTGATGACCTCTGCAAAACCAATTTTAAGGCCCGTATATGGGTTGCCGGAAATAATCCACGATAGCAGAATGGTGTCCAAAGTGCCCAAGGCCCTCCATGTTATGGTTTTAATGATGTGTCTTTTTCTACTGTCACCAATACCAACTTTCACCCATATCCTTTCATGGAAGTAATAAAGGGCCATTTTGGTGACTACTTCTGCCAAACCTATCTTCAAGCCAGTAAAAGGGTTTCCTGTAATGACCCACGAGAGAAGAATGGTATCCAATGTACCTACGATTCTCCAGGTAATGGTCTTGGCCAAATGTCTTTTATAGGAAACCTTTTGCGTCATTTACCTAACCAAGAAAAATGGGTTTAACAAATTTTCCTTATTGTACACCAAATCCTCGCCTGTCTCCCAATTAGTGACCTTTAAACCCATAGCGGTGCAAATGGCATGGCCCGCAGCTGTATCCCATTCCATTGTTGGAGCCACCCTTGGATAGATGTCCGCCTTTCCTTCGGCAACGATACAAAACTTTAAAGAGCTCCCTTTGGAAACAATTTCCACTTCATTCCCGTCACTTTTAAGCTCTTCTATGAACTGTTCGGTCTGTTCGTTCATATGCGAACGACTTCCCACTACCTTGGTTTTTCCATCACCGTTTCCTTTGGCTAGCATTTGGTTTCCTTCATCAAAAAGATTGTCTGGAAGTTCCTTTACATCACCAACCGCAATTTTAAAGGATTTCGCCTCTTCAACATTGGCATAATAGAGCTCTTGGGTTACGGGAACATAGATAACCCCCAAAATTGGGGTTCCGTTTTTTATCAGGGCTATGTTCACTGTAAACTCTCCATTTCTTTTGATGAACTCCTTTGTTCCATCTAGGGGGTCCACCATCCAGCAGATGTCCCAGTCTTTCCTTTCGGTATAGTCTAGATTCTTTTTTTCCTCACTGATTATGGGAATGTCTGTTTTGGTCAAATAAGACATAATGACTTTGTTTGACTCAAGATCGGCAAGAGTGAGTGGTGAGTCGTCTTTTTTGAATTCGGTTTCAAAATCAGCTGAGTCGTATATTTCCATAATGACGTTGCCAGCTTCGATTGACGCCTTGATTGCAAGGGCAAGTTGCTCTTTTATTGCTGTGAGGTTCAATTTATAGTCTTTTTATGTTAATGTACTTAAATAATTTGGCAAGTTGTTATCTTTTTTAGAAAGGAGCAAATTGTCAGGACCGATTAACCATTTTAAATTCAGTTCTTGGCAATCAAATCTAATCCCCCCCTCAGCCTCTTTATTATAATAATTATCACATTTATACAAAACTCTAGCCGATTCACTCAAAGTTAAAAATCCATGCGCAAACCCTCTAGGTACAAACAATTGTTTTTTGTTTTCGCTGTTCAGTTCAATTGATAAATGCTCGCCAAAAGTAGGGGAATTTTTACGCAAATCTACCACTACATCCTGAATTATTCCTTGCAACACCGAAACCAGCTTAGCTTGGGCATGCTCTCCTTTTTGGAAATGCAAACCTCTCAACACTCCTTTTTTGGAAAAAGATTGGTTATCCTGCACAAAATTTACTTCCCTGCCAATAGCTTCACAAAAATCCCTGTGGTTATAGCTCTCAAAAAAATAGCCCCGCTCATCTTCAAAAATCTCGGGTTCCAAAATAAAGCACCCCTTCAGCTTTGTCTCTGTCGCTTTTATCATGCTTCTTTGTTCAATATGGCCAACAATCTTTCTCCATAACCGCTCTTCATCAGGGGCTCGGCCAAATCTTTCAGTTGCTTTTCAGTGATATATCCCATTTCATAGGCGGCCACCTCAATAGATCCTGTAATCAAGCCTTGACGCTCTTCAATGACTTCCACAAATTGTGATGCTTGCATCAAGGCCTGGAACGTGCCGGTATCCAGCCAAGCCGTGCCCCTGTCCAATATGCTTACGTTGAGCTTACCCCTTTTTAAATATTCTTTGTTCACATCCGTAATCTCCAATTCGCCCCTGATACTGGGGTTACTGCTTTTGGCTATGGAGATAACTTCATTGTCATAAAAATAAATCCCTGGCACTACATAATTGGATTTAGGCTTCTTTGGCTTCTCTTCAATACTGATGGCTTTTCCATTTTCATCAAACTCGACAACACCATATCGCTGTGGGTCGTTGACTCGGTAAGCATAAATAATTCCTCCATCAGGGTCATTGTTTGCTTGCAACAATTTGGACAAACCTGCGCCGTAAAAAATATTGTCCCCCAAAATGAGGGCTACCTTGTCCTTACCAATAAAATCTTCCCCAATAATAAAGGCTTCCGCCAATCCGTTGGGGGCCTCTTGTACTGCGTAGGAAAAGGCACAACCGTACTTTTGTCCATCGCCCAACAGTTCTTGGAACAACGGGAGGTCCTTTGGTGTGGAAATAATAAGTATTTCCCTGATTCCAGCATACATTAGGGTGGACAAGGGATAATAGATCATCGGCTTATCATAAATGGGCATCAACTGTTTGCTCACCGAAAGGGTAAGTGGGTGCAATCTACTGCCGGTACCGCCTGCCAAAATGATTCCCTTCATTTTATTTATGCTTGATATTGCTTTTTATAATATTCCAAATAATCTCCCGAGGTAACATGATCTAACCACTCCTGATTGTCAAAATACCAATCTATGGTTTTCTCCAGTCCTTCCTCAAATGTTACGGATGGCTTCCAGCCCAATTCTTGATTGATTTTGGTAGCATCGATCGCATATCTTAAATCGTGTCCGGGACGATCTTTGACAAAGGTTATCAGCTTTTCTGAAGCTCCTTCCTGTCTGTTGAGTTTTTTGTCCATCAATCGGCACAACAATTGGGTCAAATCAATGTTCTTCCATTCATTAAAACCGCCAACATTATAGGTTTCGCCCCTATTTCCCTCGTGAAATATTAAATCAATTGCCTTGGCATGATCTTTTACAAACAGCCAGTCTCGAGTATAATTTCCATCGCCATATACAGGCAACGGCTTATTTTGTATGATATTGTTAATGAACAATGGAATCAATTTCTCGGGGAATTGGTTGGGACCATAATTGTTGGAGCAATTGGAAATAACAAATGGTAATTTATAGGTTTCCCCATACGCGCGGACAAAGTGATCTGAACTTGCCTTGGATGCAGAATAGGGAGAGTTTGGGTCATAGGATGTGTTTTCCGTGAAAAATCCATCTTTGCCCAAGCTTCCAAACACCTCATCGGTACTGATATGATAAAACAAAAAGTTTGGATTGTCCTTGGCCAGTTCCAAAGAGGCATTCAATAAATTGACGGTACCCAAAACATTGGTCCGCACAAAAGACAATGGATTGGTAATGGAACGATCCACATGGGACTCAGCTGCTAAATGAATTACACCGTCAAAGCTATTTTGAAAGAAAAGATGATTTATAAAATCTGCATCGGTGATATCCCCTTTTACAAATGTATAATTTGGAGCTTTTTCTATATCTTTAAGATTTTCCAAATTCCCGGCATAGGTCAAGGCATCCAGATTGAAGATGTGATAATCGCCGTACTTGGTGACAAACTGTCGAACTACATGAGAGCCAATAAAACCGACTCCTCCAGTAATCAAAATATTTTTACGGGTATTCTTTTCCATATAAGCTCCCTTAAAATCTTAGTATCCCCAAAATGTTAGGAAAGAACACTGTTTTTTGGCCTCTTTGCGAAAGTACGATAATTCGAATCCAAAACAAGCTTTACCTTGCCTGTCAGCCCATTCTCATCCACTATTTGTTTTGCAAAGTCAAACCATGTCATGGGTTTGCCATCCGTAAAATGATAAATGCCAAAAGGTTTGTTCCCCATTACGATTTCTTTCAAAATAAATATCGCCAATGCCTCTGTATTGGTCGGACATCCTTTTTGGGCATCGGTAATGTGAAGCTCCTCTCCCAATTTAGCCTTTTTAACAATTGTACGATAGAAATTATGACCGTACTTTTTGCTATACAACCAAGATGCGCGAATTATGAAATGGTTGGGTAATATCTGTTGAATAAATTTTTCCCCGGCCAACTTGGACTTTCCATATACGTTGATTGGATTGGTAGTGTCATCACTGGTATAGCCTCCCTTCTTTTCCCCATCAAAAACATAGTCCGTAGACAGATGTATTAAGGTGGTTCCTTTTATTCTACAGGCCTCAGCAAGGTTTTTTACCCCTTCTGCATTGACGGCAAATGCCTTGTTGGGATTTTTCTCTGCTTCCTCCACATTCGTATATGCAGCACAATTGATGCAGAAATCATACTCCCCATGTTGAAAAACTTGGGTTACTTGGGCGCGTCGGGTAATATCAAGTTCCTTGGATGTTCTGAAATCAAAAGAAGCTTCTGTAAAATCATGGGCCTGTTCCTGTAGCGTTAGTCCTAGTTGACCGCCCGAACCGGTTACCAAGATTCGTCTCATTGTACTCCCTTTTTGATTTTCCCTCAAACTAAAAACCTAGATTATTTTTGATTGTAGGATTTCAAATACCTGTTAAGCTCCAACAATGCCAAGATACCGAACACCAATATCAATAGTAAAATAGGGAGTTTAAACTTATAGCTGCTCCAGATTCCCTTCTGCTCTACACCTCTTGTGGGGAAATCACTGATCACGTTTATAATCGTTGACTTATTGGCCCTTTCTTCATTCAATTCGACCAATCGTTCTTTTAACACATCCTTTTCTTGTATAAGGGCAAGTTCTCTTCCTTTAGAGTCTCCTCCCTCGGCCATATTGATGCTAGTGCCCTGCATTGGTTTGTCCGCTTCTTTGACCAAAACAGTCCTGTATAGGCTTTGGAGGGAGTCTATTTCCACCAATTGATTTTTGTAAATATCTTCTTGAAGTTCCAGGTTCTCATCATTGATTCTCTTCTGTAACTTGAAGTATTCATTGACGGAAATAGAGTTGATAATTGCTGGTTGTGTTTTCTTGGCCACTCTATTATCGGTGCTGATCACTGATATCTGGTGAAACCTCGCATCCATAGAATTAAAGTTTCGAAGGTAGTTCTCATAATCTATTGCCTTTACCGTAGTAGTGTCCAATCCACGGATAAATTGGTCAAAGAGCTTTATCTTCTGGTTTTCATCGGAATATGAGTCGGTGAAAATTTCTTTAATACTGGCCGCTTCGTGCTCTGTAATGTTCAATGCCGTGGCCAAAGCCACAGAGTCCTGTGCTTTAGCCAAATCATTATAAAAGGCTATGTTGTTGTACAGCTGCTGAACACTATTAAAGTTAGGTTCCACCACCATTCTGGAAATATACTTTTCCGGCAGCACCCTATCTAAAATAAAACCTCCAACACCTCCGATAATTACTGCAGCTCCAATAACAATAATATTCTTTTGAACAAAAAGAAGAAATAGCATGATCACATGGAAAATTCCTTTAAAAATGCTACCGATGAAGTTGAAGAACTTTTGAAAGCCCCTTCCTATCATTTGGAACAATTGCCCCAAATCTATTTCATCCGAATTATTCTGATTTACTGGTTGGTCTGCCATACCTATGAGTTGAATATTTGTTTTAAAATCCTGTCCGTAATTAAATATGTGGGCTTTACCCCTGTTGTTCCCAATCCTCCCGAAGCCAATGTGCTTCCTGTTTCCAAAGGATTGTCCGATGCATAGTAAGCATATCGTACCTTAACATCTTTTTTTATGCTTTTTCGTATTTGGGATGCCGATTGTATTGCCTTTTGATAATGCACGCCTTCCATTTCCAAACCTATCACATTCCAAGTGGATTCATGGAAAAACTGGAGAATATCCCGGTTTTGAAGCGATGTTCCCAATACGGTGACCATAGTTCCTTCCATTACCTTTAAGCCGTGGCCTTCAAAATCCGAGCCGTTCAATTCATTCTTAAAAGGGTAGTTGTCCGCTGTCCCTTCAAAAATATGGGCGGATGGAATCATCAAATCACCCTTGCCTCCTTCCAGAATTCCTGCCTTTCCCATTATGGAAACTGAATCTACATTCAGAAAAATCTTTTCATCTCCTTCTTCCATCGGTTTCAATAGTTCATCTATGGTTTCATAGGCCTGTTCCCCAAAGGCGTAATCCATCACAAATATAACGGGTTTTTCTTCCTGCAGAACATTGTCGGGCAGGGTATAGCAACAACTTTGTTTTCCGAACTTGGCCGTGTCAAAAATCTGCACATCAATATTGGCACCGGATTCGTCATCCAAAAAAATCATACCGTTCTTTTCCGCTAGATTTTGCACCTTTTGGTTCAAGCTCCTATGTTTTGCCGAACCCAACGCTTCATAGATATCCAATGACTCGTTGTCGGGGAATTCTTTTGCCAAGGCCTTTTTTGCGAACAACGAGTTCATCACACTGTGCATATTGGCACTGATAATATGAAGAGGCCTATGGATTAAGTTGTTCTCCTTTAAAGTCTTCTTGATTTTGTCCGCCCATTTTTCTCCGTGCAAGTGGTGTCCCAAGCGCTCCCGCAACAAGGGACTGAAAGTAATCGTCCTTTTATTCCCCGTGGTTTCTTCCTCAATCGCCAATTTGCCCAACCAATAGATTACATTTAAAAAGCGGTCGGGATCCTCGGGAGTTTTCAATTTATTTTGAATATCAACGACCTCATCAAAGGTTCTCCCTAAAATATTGGCACAATGTATCATGGCGACTTCCCTTTCATCGTTGTCTTTTTCCTCGCTGAGGACAAACTCGGTAAGCTTGTCCCAATCGCGAATGGTGGCATTGCCATCGTCGACCAATACCCTTCTTGAGATTTTACCGGACTCTACGAACAAAAAGGTAAGGTGGGTCAAAATATCATAGATATCGCTTCTGCCCCGAGTAATCTCGATGTTCATCTGTTCATCATCGATTCGGTAGCAGTTTCTTCTTCTTTTTGGGGGGACTATTGCTATTAGGTGAGATTTTGCAAAGCCTTCATCCGATGTTAGGTTGATGAATCGACACTCTTCTATGCCTTCGGGCAAACGCTCCAATACATAGATCAACCCATTGAGTTCGGCCTTGTCCTCCGCAATAGTACCATAAATTTCGGGCCTTAACAATAAAAGTGCGTTCCGAAGAGCATTGCCAGAAACGCCCGATGGTTTGTAGAATCCACGATTGAGCAAATGGCGCATAGTAATGTACAAACGCTCAATTGCATTGGTGGACTCCTGTGCCCTGGTAGTCTGTTTTACTTCTGTTGCCGTCATATCTTCTGGCAAAATAAGTGATTTCCTATAAAAATAGAGCTGTTCTAGGTCAACTTATTTTAAAGGGTTGCAATCCATCTGCCACTTTACGGTCGTTGGCAAGGCGCTGTACCTTGTTTTGCCCTCCCAGTTTTCCAATGGATTTCATATAATCTTGAAAACCATTGGGTTTGATGCTACTGATTTTTAATGGTTGAAGGATGTTCCCTTCGATCAAATCAAAATAATAGCTGTTTTGCTTTTTCATACTTTCCTCAATGATTTCGGAAAATTTATCCCAGTCCGTTGGTTCCTGTTGAAACTCGATAAACCATTCGTGATAGGGAAGCTCCCCTTCATCTGGATTCGTTTGCGGCGCCACGGTAAACTCGTTGACTACGGCATCCGTCTGTTCCATGGCCAATCTTAAGGCTTCCTCCACTTCCTTGGCTATTACGTGCTCTCCAAAAGCGGATATAAAATGTTTGATTCTTCCCGAAACCACTATTTTATAAGGATCTTTAGAAGTAAACCGAACGGTATCCCCTAGGTTGTAGCCCCACAGCCCCGCATTGGTGGAAATTACCATGGCATAGTCCACATCCAGTTCCACTTCCGCAAGGGTCAACCTTTTGGGACTTTCGTCAAAAAACTGATCTGCTTTTACAAACTCATAAAAAATACCGGCATCCAAAAGCAAAAGCATGCCCTTTTCCTTTTGCGAGTTTTGATAGGCAAAAAAGCCTTCACTTGCGGGAAATAGCTCAATGCTGTCCACTTTTCTTCCTATCAGGTTTTCAAACTTGGCACGGTAGGGCTCGTAATTCACACCACCGTAAATGAACAATTGGAACTCCTTGAAAAGATCGCCCACTTTTTTTCCCGTCTTGGCGTTGAGTTTTTCAAAATACATCTGTACCCAAGAAGGAATCCCTGCAATAACAGTCATATTTTCCTTTTCGGTTTCCTCAACAATTTTTTCGACCTTGGTCTCCCAATCTTCAATACAATTGGTTTCCCAGCTGGGCAATCGGTTTTTTTGAAGGTAGTTGGGCACGTAGTGTGCCGATATTCCAGAGAGTCTCCCCAACTTAATGCCGTTCTTTTCTTCCAAAATTGGGCTTCCCTGTAAAAAAATCATTCTGCCATCCACAAAATCGGCATTCCCTGTTTCGTGGATATAGTTGAGAATGGCATTGCGTGAAGCCTCTACTTGATTCTTAATGGATGGTTTGGTAATAGGGATATATTTCGCTCCCGAAGTAGTGCCCGATGTTTTAGCAAAGTAAATGGGCTTTCCTGGCCAAAGTACATCTTCTTCCCCATCTATGATTTGCTGCACGTAGCCTTTTAATTCTTCATAATCACGAATCGGAACCCGTTCTACAAAATCCTGATGAGACTTAATTGTTTGGAACTGATGCTCCTTGCCAAAAACAGTGTTCGTTGCTTGAGCCACCAGCTGATTAAACACCTTTTGTTGGGTTTTCACCGGCTGGTCCACCCATTTTTTGGTCTTTTTGGCTATCCGATTGGCAAATATTTTTGCTGCAAATGCTTTTAGGGACATTTAGTTGAAATCAATGTAGTTCTGAGGATTCACGGGTTTTCCTTTTCTCCAAAGTTCAAAATGGAGGTGTGGCCCTGTTGTGAGCTCTCCCGTATTTCCGATGGAGGCTATTACTTCGCCCGCCTTTACCAAATCGCCTTGAGTTTTGCTCAAGGAACCGTTGTGCTTGTAAACAGAGGTAATGCCCTCTTGATGCTCTATGATGATGACATACCCTGTTTCGGTAGTCCATTCGGCAAAAAGCACGGTGCCATCGGCGATTGATTTTACCGGTGTTTCTCGTGGGGCCACTAAATCTACCGCATAATGTTTTGTTTTTTGGTCAAATTCTTGGGATACGGTACCGTTTACAGGCGAAAAAAACAACGTTCCCAGATTCTCCACATCCCTTTCAAAAAGATTGTACTTATCTTCAAGTTCCACCTCTTCCCTTAAAAGCAGGTCTTGCCGAATAGGGGTAAGGTCCACGGAAGCCGGGTCCAACTTGTATTGCTCAAATAGGGAGTCGCGATTCATTTGGTTGTTCTCTATATCGCCGCGCAACACTTTTCTCACATTGTCCAAATACCGGTTGGTATAATTGAGGACGGTAACCAAGGAATCCGTTTTATAGGTAAGCTCCGTGGCCTGTCTTTTTAATCTGGTTGACGAATATCCCGGGATATATTCCCTCAAGGGTGTAAATGCAATGATCAAGGTGGTAACCCCTATCAGCACGATGATGAACAAAGTCCCCGTGACAAAAACATTGAGCCTGTTCAGCTTAAAGGATATCTTTTCCTCAAAGGTGCTTTCGTTCAGAATCACCAAGCGGTACTTGTGCAGTAGCTTGCGTTTTATCTCCTTTCTTTTCTTTTTGTCCTTTGCCATGGATAACAAAGATAGTCTTAGATTTTAATATGCATGTTAAGCTTTTTAAAAAGCTGAAGCCGATAAGTTCTTAAAATTCATTTTGAAATGCTAATTTTCGTTAATCGAACATACTCTTCCACTTCTTTTTAGTACTTTTACATTTCTAATTAAAGGTTTTGTAGATATGATTGCTCAAACTATATTTCTTGGTATGCTAGGTCCTTGGCAGATTGTTTTGATCGTTGCCGTGGTAGTTTTGCTTTTTGGAGGCAGAAAGATTCCAGAACTTATGAAGGGGCTTGGAAGCGGAATTAAAGAATTTAAGAACGCTACCAAAGAAGACGACAAATTGGAAGGTGAAGCAAACGAGTCAAAATCCTAAATTGATTCTTGTGGCCTGAAACACACTGTGTTCTTAAATGGTTTTCGACCAACAACAACATTTTTTTGGTATTCAACGTCGCAAATTCGCCCTTTCACAACAAAAAATTATCACCCCACTTACCTTATCCTATTTTAGCGGTTCAAACTAAACTGTTAGGCCTCTATATGCTTAACCTCCAAATGAACACCAATTGTTCGTTTGCGCAGATGGAGTGGTAATGAAAAGACTGATCTTGCTCATTTTATTGTTTTGTTCCCTTGGGATATTTTCCCAAGAGCTTGCGCTATCCCAATATGACGGGACACCTTCCACGCCTCATAAAAAAGCCAATGTAACGGTTTCCGATAATGCCCGTTTAGTCGATAATTTAGATGGTTTAAGCGAAACAGACCTTAGCAAACACCTTCAAAAAGAAGGGATTGCCGATAAACTTATTGAAAAAGCTAACGCGTACTTTGATAAAATGTGGTATGCCGAGGCAGCTCGTATGTTCGACATTGTGCTGGAAAAAACCGAAGCTGAGCATACTTTGCCACTATTGTCCAAAGCCGGGGATTCTCATTATTACATCGGTAATTTAGAAAAGTCCTACAAGTGGTACAACGAGCTGTATCAATTGTACCAAAATGAGATGCAGGACGATACTTTTTTTAAGTATACCCAAACCCTTAAGGGAACCGGCAAGTACAGAAGGGCTGCAGCCCTGACCAAAATCTTAAGAGAAAAAAGAGGAGAACCCTTAAACGAGCTTGAAAAAATCAAAAACAATACTTGGAAAGGGGCATACTCGGTAACTATCAAGAATTTGGGCGTCAACTCCCCTTATTCCGACTTTTCGCCGATGTTTCATAATGGTTCCGATATTGTTTATTCGTCGGCAAAGGATTCCTCCGTTTTGACCACAAGAAAGTATCGTTGGACCAATCAGCCATTTTTGGATCTTTATATAGCAAAAAGCAAGAACGAGGAAGGAGATTTATCACCCCCAAAGAAATTTTCCAAAAACATCAATACCAAATACCACGAAGCTTCTTTGGCTTTCTCCCCCGACCAAAAGACCATTTATTTTACCCGAAACAACTATGGCAAGCGACTTAAAAGGGGCAAGAACGGCATCAACCATTTAAAAATTTACCGTTCCCGATTCGTTAACGATGCGTGGTCCAAGGCCGAAGAACTTCCTTTCAATAGCGAAGACTACTCCACGGGCCACCCATCCATCAGTCCGAATGGCAAAAAAATGTATTTTGTTTCCGATAGACCTGGGGGTTTTGGTGGCACGGACATTTATGTTGTGGACATTTACGAAAACGGCGCGTTCTCCGAGCCAAAAAACCTTGGAAGGACCATCAACACCAATGCCAAGGAAATGTTCCCTTACGTCACCGAAAACGCTCTTTATTTCTCTTCCAACCGGCCGATGGGACTTGGTGGTTTGGATGTATATAAATCTGATGGCTGGGACGGGCAATTCAGTGTCGGCATTAACTTGGGTGCGCCCATCAACAGTAACAGAGACGATTTCTCCTATATTGTTGATGCAACCGGAGAAAAGGGGTATTTCGCATCCAATCGCAAAGGAGGCAAGGGCGATGATGATATTTATTCCTTTGTATACACCCTTAATTTGAATGGTATTTCCGGTGCTGTCCAAAACTTGTCCACTGGGGAGCCCATAGGCAGCGCAAATATTGCCCTGTACGGTACAGATGGGGATTTGATCAACAAAACCATTGCGGATACAACGGGAAGCTACACTTTTAAATACCTGAACCCAACAACGGATTACACGCTCGTAGCCACTAAAAAAGGTTTTTCAAAAGATAGTCTATCCGTTAAAACCAAGACCAACGAAAACATTCAAGTATCCCAATACCTCAAACAAATCGTTGAGGAAAAGCCTGTTGCCGAGGTTTTTGAGCCCAGCAATGTATATTTCGGTTTTGATAGCTACCAAGTTACCCCAAAAGCTGCACAAGAATTGGACAAACTGATAACGGTGCTAAAAGAAAACGAAAATCTGTCCTTGAAAATTGAATCCCATACCGATGCCATTGGTCCGGAAGCCTACAACAAATATTTATCCGATAAACGTGCCAAATCAACTCGTGATTATATGATTTCGCAAGGTGTGGACCCTTCAAGAATTATCAGTGCCAAAGGCTTTGGCGAAGAGCGTTTGTTGAACAATTGTTCCAATGGGCACCCTTGCGCCCCAGATGACCATCGATTGAACAGAAGGTCCGAATTTATCCTTGTTTCCGAATAAAAAGTATTCTTATCATTCCTTTTTCGGAAGATTTTAGTCTTTTTTTGAGTGGATTATCGTATTTCAACGATGTTTTTGTTCGTTGACCTGTTTGGGGCAATATGTATTTTATCGATCAAACCAATGGTCTTGAAGATTATTGCCATGTACCAAAGTCTTTCACCCGAGTATTCTTGTTTTTCATCCCCATATTTTCGGTTCTCCTTGGCGAATTCAAATCTTTGACCTGTCTTTAAATCTTAAAAAGCATACTTATGAAAAAATTACTACTCGTTAAAGAAATTTATTTGGAAGGGTTCCGCAATTTGGGACACATCATTCTAGAAAAATATTTTAAAATATTCGCTTGGTTCAGCTTTATCATGTTCTTTATAGTGCTTTACGCATTTGTGTACAGAATAGCTACGGGCTTTGCGTTTGATTAACCCCCTAAGCTTTAAAGAACAAAGAGGCCCGGATGTTACATCCGGGCCTCTTTGTTTTTGATAAATTGTACTGCTCTAGTCCGATGCGGCATCTGAAGGTGTAAAATCCACGGTTTTTAATATCGCTTCCAGCTCAAACATATAATCCCTTTTTGCCTCAGAGGGAGCAAAAGTGAAGCCTTCTAGAATCAATTTTCTGTTGTTGGGTTTATCGTTGATGATGTATGTTAAAAATGGGCCTGCCATCGGGTATCCATGGATTTCCCAAACCCCTTTGACCTCAGCTGCCTTTTTCCCGCCTATTTCCGCAGGAAAAACGTAGGGAGCAAACGCCTTTTCCGTAATCATATAAGTGTTTTCATAGGGGCCGGGGATATACTTTTGGCCAACCGAGTCCCGCATTCTTACAATGTCCTGCACAAATGTGGAATCGTTGCTAAAGTAGTCCCAAGGCATTTCATAGGCAATGATGTTCATGGTTCCCTTCGGAATCTGAATGTCCATCCAAACAAAGTTCTCTTCTCTTCTGCCCACCTTATAGAGTGATGGGACGTTCAGTTGAATTCCAAATTGTTCTTCCAAAGCCTTGTCCTTGCTCAAAGAACGTTCGAACCTTCTTTGTGCTTCGGCTATTTCGTTCGCTTTAAATTCCTGTATGGCTCTATCCGCCAAAGAATCCAGGTTTTTGATCATTATTTCTTCCGTTGGGCCTGTAACTACAGCTACCTTTTGTGGCTTGGAATACGCATTGTCCTTAATATGCGCCAAAGACGTTGAATCTTGTTCCACATAAAGAATGGATCTGGAATGGGTAGTTGTGCCCTTAAAAACCTTTGGTGGTATTTGTGTAATGGAAAACTTGGGCTCTATTTGCGGCAAACCAACAATCTGCGCTGCAAATTCATCCCTGATTTTCTCACCAACGGGACCTCTCCAAAGTTCGGTGTCCATAATAACCATCAAGGAGTTGATTCCCCCAGTTGAAGGTGGTAAAAATTTTTTCTTTGATCCCGAGTCCTTACAGGCTCCAAACGCCAACAAAGCTGTGGCGACTAAAAGTGTTCCTAATTTTTTCATCTTGTGTTAAATTTACGAAGAACAATCGCACAATTTAAGTTTTGTGCCCGGTTTTAGGTTATTACCGCTAATACCGTTCCATTCTCGCAAATTTTCAATGGAAACTCCAGGGTATTGTTTGGATATCGTCCAAAGCGAATCGCCGGATCTTACCGTATGGATTTTGGAACCTCCCGCAACCGCAGTTCCAGAGGGTTTTGAACTAGCGCTTTTGTTTGTGTTTTTGGCTATATAGGGTTTTCTGGGGTAAATGGTCAGGCGTTGACCTATTCGAAGGTTGTTGCTTCGCAATCCGTTCCATCTTTTGATCTGGCTGACACCAACCCCGTATCGCTCCGCAATTTTTCCCAAATAATCCCCGCTCTTCACCCGATAACGAATCTGGTCTTGCGCCGTTACCATATTGGGTAATGGCTTTTCCAGGGAATCGAGTTCCTTCTTTACAAAAGCATAAATTTCCTCTTCATTGGATACGAACTTGCCAATTTTGGCTGTAGGCAATCGCAACGTATAATTTTTGCCTTCTACTTTGGGTATGATGTTCAACTTGTACGCTGGGTTCAACATTTCCAATTCCTCCGTGCTAATGTCCACCAACTTGGAAATTTGATTGAACGTAATCATATTTTTCACGTGGACGGTGTCCGTTTCAAAATACGGGCGTTCTGCTTTCTTGTATTGCAGTCCGTGTTCTTCGGCATATTCAAAAATATACATTGTGGCCAAGAAAGCTGGGAGATATCCTGCCGTTTCACGTGGAAGAAATGGCCTAATGTTCCAATAGTTCTCATATCCGCCAGAACGACGAATGGCCTTATTTACATTTCCTGGCCCTGAATTATATGCTGCCAAAGCCAAATCCCAGTCCCCAAAAATACCATAGAGTCTGGAAAGGTATTTGCTCGCGGCCTTGGTGGCCATAATAGGGTCGTGTCTTTCGTCTACATAACTGCTCACGTCAAGTCCGTACATTTTGCCCGTGCTGTACATAAATTGCCAAAGCCCTTTGGCGCCCACTCGTGATCGTGCCTTAGGATTAAGGGCAGATTCCACAATGGCCAAATATTTAATTTCCAAAGGAATGTTTTGGTTGTCCAGTTCCTGTTCGAACAGCGGAAAGTAAAACTGGCTGGCGGTCATCATGCGCTGCATCAAATCCCTCCTTCGTGTCAAAAACGATTTTATCACACTTTCCAAGGATGAATTATAGGTAATCTTGAACGGCGTTTTTGCATCCAAGCGAGCCAATCGAGCCTTTAAGGTATCCGTTGGCAAATCCACCACCACAATGGAATCGTGCTCTGGACCATTCTGGATCTCCAACAACATATCGCTGAACAACTCTGCATTGCTGTGCAACTCGTTCAACCAAAGACTGTCATATCGCCAAGCTTCTTCCAAATCGCGCAGTCTGAACTTTCCGTCCTCTTTTGTTTCCAAGGCCATCAGTTGACCGTCGATTTCAATCGTGGATACCGCTATGGTCCCCTTTTCCTCTTCTTGGAGCAAAGTGGAATCCTTCTCGGAGGTTGGTTGGCTATCTTGTTGTTGAGCGCTTAAAAATGGAGCTGCGAACAGTATGGCCGCCAGAACAGCTGTTTTCAATTTTTGGTTCATTTGGACAAGGTTTGATTTGTTGGGATAAACTAAAATGGCTTTTTTTTCCGAAATAGTAAAGCCCAGAGAGAAAATTTCCCCTCTTTTAACGTTTTCCCCAATAACTCACAACGTGAGACTTAGCTTAATATTGCGGCAATGCCCGGCAAGGTCTTTCCTTCCAGGCTTTCCAACATGGCCCCACCACCTGTCGATACATAGCTTACTTTCTCCTCGAACCCGAATTGCTTCACGGCTGCAACGGAATCTCCGCCACCAACAAGGGAAAATGCCCCACTTTGCGTAGCTTCATCAATATAATTGCCTACGGCAATGGTGCCCTTGGCAAAGTTTTCCATTTCAAAAACACCTACTGGCCCGTTCCACAAAATAGTCTTGGAAGCCAAAATCACTTGCTTGAAAATTTCCAGAGTTTTTGGACCAGCATCCAATCCTTGCCATCCATCAGGAATTTTGTCCACATCTACAAATTGTGTGTTGGCACCATTGTCAAAATCATCGGCGGCCAAAACATCGACTGGCAAATACACCTTTACATTTTTGGCCTCTGCTTGTTTAAGAATCTCCAAAGCCAACTCCATTTTATCATCTTCGCAGATGGAGTCCCCTACTTTACCACCTTTTGCTTTCACAAAAGTGTAGGTCATTCCTCCGCCAATGATCAGGTTGTCCACTTTGTCCAATATGTTTTCTATGATGGTGATTTTGGAAGAAACCTTGGCTCCTCCCAAAATAGCGGTAACAGGTTTTTCTCCTGTTTCCATAACCTTATCTATCGCTTTGATTTCTTTGGCCAACAGATATCCGAAACATTTGTTTTCGGGAAAAAATTTGGCAACAATGGTTGTTGAGGCGTGCGCGCGGTGAGCAGTACCGAAAGCATCGTTCACATAAACATCGCCGTGTTTGGACAATTGTTCAGCAAAAGCTTCATCACCAGCTTCCTCTGCGGCATGAAAACGTAGATTTTCCAACAAAAGCACCTCCCCGCTTTGTAATCCAGCAACCGCTTCCTCAGCTTTGGTGCCAACACAATCTTCTACAAATTTTACCTGTACCCCAATAATATTTGATACCGTTTCCGTGATGTGGGAAAGGGACATTGCTGGATTTACCTTTCCTTTTGGTCTTCCCATATGGCTCATCAATATGGCGGATCCCCCATCTTCCAAAACTTTAAGGATACTAGGTTTTGCGGCATCAATACGGCTGGTGTCGGTCACATTAAAATCGCCATCCAACGGCACGTTGAAATCAACCCTGATCAATGCTTTCTTTCCTTCGAAATTAAAATCGTCTATCGTCTTCATGTAGTGTGTCTTTTTTGAGAATTTCAAATGTAAAGATTTCCTGCTTTTTCAAGGGTCGGACGGGCCTAATATTTCAAAGTTTCACGGTTTTTAACCTTTTATGTATAATCTGTTAATGCATTCCATGCTACATGGTCCGTTCATAACAAAACTTCACCACTTAAAAATGTATCTTTGGAACATGCTTTTTAAAAATGTTTTAGGGCTTGAGCACATCAAGAACCATTTGCTGACCACGGCGGAAACAGGTCGAGTGGCGCATGCTCAATTGTTCGTGGGACCCGAAGGTTCCGGCGTACTTCCCATGGCCATTGCTTATGCGCAGTATTTGCTCTGTGGCAATACTGGTGGTGAAAATGATGGGGGAAATACGGTTTGCAACACCAAATGCAATTCATTAACACACCCTGACCTTCATTTTGCCTTTCCGGTTTCCAATTCTGATAAGGTAAAGTCGCATGCGGTGAGCGATCATTATTTGGAAGAATGGCGTCAATTTGTAAAAGAACAGCCCTATGGAAACCTGTTTGATTGGTACCGACACATAGGCATTGAAAAAAAGCAGGGCCAAATCGGGGTGGATGAAGCCCAGGATATGGTTAAAAAACTATCCTTGAAATCTTACGAAGGAGGATACAAGATCTTGATTGTTTGGATGGCCGAAAAGATGAACACCTCTGCCGCCAACAAGTTGTTAAAGTTGATCGAGGAACCGCCCAACAAAACTATTTTACTTCTTTTGGCAGAAGATGAAGAGCAGATCATCAACACGATTCGGTCACGTTGCCAAATCTTGAATTTCCCGCCATTGACGGAGCAAGTTATTACCGATACGCTTTTGCTCAGGGGAGTTTCACAGACAGAGGCACTCACGATTGCCTTGGAAGCAAACGGTAATTTTAACAAGGCGCTTGATTTATTGAACAAGGATTCGGAAGACTTGGTGTTCGAACGCTGGTTTGTACAATGGGTGCGAAGCGCTTTTAAGGCCAAGGGCAACAAAGGCGCAATCCAAGAGTTGATTTTGTGGAGCGAAGAAGTGGCGAAAACAGGTCGCGAGGTCCAAAAAAAGTTCCTCAACTATTGCCTAACCATGATGCGTCAGGCGCTTTTGCTCAATTACAAAGCCAACGAACTTGTACACGTCAAAGTGCACATGGAGGGTTTTGACTTGAACAAGTTTGCCCCTTTTGTACATGAAAACAATATTTTGGATATTGTAGAGGAGTTGGAAGAAGCGATTTTTCACGTGGAACGCAACGGAAACTCCAAATTGATTTTCACAGACCTGTCCATTAAACTTACACGGCTCTTGCACGCTAAGGCCGCTTAAATAAAACTGACCATGAACCATTTAATTTCCAATGCCACAGAAATTTTGTTGTTGTTGTTTTTGACCATAACTTTTTTACAGAGCGGAATCGATAAGCTTTTGGACTGGAAGGGCAATCTTGGGTGGTTGACAGACCATTTTTCAAAATCGATTTTCAATGGGACCGTTCCGTTATTGCTTGGCGTAGTTTTGGTGCTCGAAATGCTTTCGGGAATACTTTGTGGCGTTGGTGTTTTTCAATATGCCATTGATGGAGAAAGTGTTTTTGGGTTCTACGGAGCCTTGCTTTCAGCCCTAACCTTATTGATGCTGTTGCTGGGCCAGCGGGTTGCCAAGGACTATATTGGAGCACAAACCATTGTGGTCTATTTAATTCCGACTGTTTTTTTAGTGTATTTGATGCAATAAGACCTTTCCGAATATGATTCTAGAACCTATCCAACGCCCTGAACTCACTGATAAAACCAAAAGTGCCTACGAACAATTTGAACGGTTGATTCTGGAAATCAAAAAAAAGAAGCTGCCCGAAGAGATTGAATTGGTGATAAATAAGCACATAACGCAACTTAATTCCATAACGGATACCGACAAAACATTGCGGAACGAGATTCGAAAAGAGCAATCCAAAATTGTTGGTATGTTGGCCCAGAAGCTAAAAATTGTTCCCATAAATTATTTCAGAAAAACCTGGTTTGTCTTGGGCATGACGGTTTTTGGAATTCCCATTGGTGCAGCATTAGGGCTCAGCCTAAACAATATGGCCTATTTGGGCATCGGCCTGCCAGTTGGAATGTCCATCGGACTTGCCATGGGTTCACGTATGGACAACAAGGCCAAGGAAGAGGGAAGACAACTTGATATTGAACTTTAAATGTAACTGTAATCATGTTTGTAAAAAAAGGGATTGCCCCAGTACTTCTTATTGTGATTAGTTTAGCGCTTTTGGTTATCAACCTGATAGAATTGAAAAAAGGCAATAGTGCACTATGGGGAATCATCTCCAACATTTTACTGATTGTGGCAATGGTTGCCGTGATTCGAGAGAAAAAGTCAAAAAGGTAATTACAACTCATCATCAAAAATGAACAAACAAACACAAAATATAGAGGAAACTTCTATTGATTCCATTTCAATTGCACAAGCCGATTTACGTGAAGGCTATGCTGATGGCGCGTTGGGGGTTTTAGCTTCAGGAACTGTTTGGATGGTAGCCGCTTTGGCAGCTTTTTTGGTTTCTTCACAAACCGCAATATGGACCTTGTTTTTTGGTGGTATGCTCATTCATCCTTTAGGCCTGTTAATGGCTAAATTGATAGGCGTTAAAGGCAGTCATTCCAAACAAAACCCATTGGGAAAATTGATTATGGAAGGGACCTTTTTTATGTTGATGTGCATTCCCTTGGCCCTACTCCTTTCATTACAGGAACATGCTTGGTTTTTTCAGGGTATGCTGTTGGTCATTGGTGGAAGGTATTTAACGTTTAGTTCGCTTTATGGCATCAAAACGTATTGGGTCTTGGGCGGTATGTTGGGCGCTGCGGCGTTTGCTTTGTTCTTTTTTAAAGCTAATCCGGCCATATCCGCACTATCGGGTTCCTTACTAGAGCTTGGGTTTGGAATTTTTATGTTTCTTTCTTACCGGAAAACAAAATCATAACAACAAAAAACCCACTCTAAAGAGTGGGCCTTCTTAACTTATGTTTTATTGCGTTTAGTTCTCGTACTTATCGTTCAAGATCTTAAGGATCTCGTCGGTTAAGTCTTTGGCATCGTCTCCATAAATTACAGAACCGCCATCACCACCACCCAAAATATAGGTGTAACCGTTGGCCTTACCGTAAGCCCTGATCTCCTTTTTTACCTTTCTTACCAAAGTGTCCATTTCGGCCTGGCTTTTTTGCTGCAGTTGTTGCTCCTCTTGTTGCAACTGTTGACCTATTTGTTGCCCTCTTTGCTGTATTTGGGAATACTGCTCTTGTGCATTTTGCTGCGACATGCTCTGGGCCTTGCTTTGAAATTGTTGCAATTCCATTTGAAAGGCTTGTGAAATACTGTCCCTTTTTCTGGTCATGGCCTGTGCTTTGGTTTGGAACCTGGCATCGACATCAACTTTTTCTTGATAGTCATCCATGATCTTTACACTATCCACATATCCAATTTTGTTTTGCTGACATGCCATGGCGGTGATGGCAATCGCAAGCACTACTAATTTTTTCATCATTTGATTTTTATCGATGCGCAAAAATAGCAAAGCTTTTTGGAAAGCTGGCATTAAGTTTTTCTGATATGAAATCTTGGGCACAACAACCCATAAATAATTCTTATGAAAAACTATCACTTTGATTGAACGCGCTTATTTTAATGGCTCGCAGAAACAGGGCGATATGGGCAGATCTTTTTTGCTTAATATAATTGTGCTCCTTTTGCTCACTTAGGCCAAGAGCGGGCTTAAAAACGGCTTATTTCTTCTTTTTGAGGATGTAAATCAGTGAGGATTGTTCTTTTGTGAAGATAGCGGTAAGATTGGACCACAATCCCACAAAAAATGCGCTGATCAAGTACAACTTGTTGCCTTTGTATTTTTCGGAAAGCAAGGATACATAAAAAGCATCGAACCACATGGGTTTTATTTTTACCACTTCCAATTTATGAGGTGCAAAAAGTTTTGAAATGGACGCTTTTGAAAAATGCCAAAGGTGTCTGGGAACATCGAAAGCTGCCCAGTGGGCTTTGTAATATTTTGCATCAAAGGATTTGAAGTTGGGAACGGCTACGACCAAAACTCCATCATCCTCTAAAAGATCGACCAATGCTTTTACCTGTTGTTCCAAATTGGGCAAATGTTCCAAAACATGCCAAAGTGTGATGGCTTGAAACTTTTGACCTGATACATCTTTTAAACTTGCCTGAAGTTCAACACCCTTTTGATGGGCCAGCAGCCGAGCATTGTCATTTGGTTCTACTCCAGTTGTTTTAAATCCCGAATTCTGGGCACAAATCAAAAAATCTCCGGTCCCAGCACCTAAATCCAGTAAATTTTTAACTTTATCTACTTGATTTTCAACTAATTGAATCTTTTTTTTAAGATTTTTTGACTTTACTAGTTGGTATAATCGGTCCGTGAAGGAGCTTTTGGAGTCCGTATGGGAAATGTAGTCCTCACTTTCATAATAGGGTGCCAGATCTTGAGGCTGTGGCTTTGTAACCAGCATATCCAATTTTTGGTCCCAATGCAATTCGAACTGTTCACCAGAAATAGCGTAATCTTTAGTTTTTAAAAACAACTTCATTGTAATTATCAGTAGCCAAATATTCGTTTTTCAATTCCCGAAGATAGGATAAAACCAATTCCCTTGAAACGGAACCTTCCAACAAACAATCTTCTTCGGTATCGCTAAAAACTTCCATAGCAATATACCGATTTCCAACACGTGAGGTATGTGCCTCTTCAAAAACCGGTTCCATATCCGTCGCTTGGTTCAAAGCAGCGTCCAAAGCCAATGGAATCAAATTTATGGTCTTGGTTGGAATTTCAATTTCATAAAAAGAAAAATAAAAGGTTCTGCCCTCGACCAAAAAGGGAACCTGCACATCTACATAATAATCGTTGAGGTGAAATTTTGTATTGATGTAGTCATAAAACTCGTTGGTTTCTTTTGGGTCTTCAAAAACAAATACATTCTTTTTTGGCAGTCCTTTTTTGAATCTTTTTCCCTTCGTCACTTTATAGTCTTTAATGTTCGGTGCAATCCGAATTGGGATACAAGAACTCAAAAAGACAAAAACAAAAATGGTTAGCAGTGCTCTTTTCATTTGGTCTGGTGTTAGGCCAAAATGAAATGAAAAACCACACCATTTAGTTTATGACGGAATAAAAACTGTGTTCCACGTGGAACAAATTAAAAAATTATCTTCCTAAATAAACTAAAAGCACACTAATGTCTGCGGGCGAAACACCGCTAATTCTTGAGGCCTGGGATATGGTAACTGGTTGTATGGATTCCAACTTTTCCCGCGCCTCGTAGGACAAGGATTTTAGTTTGGAATAATCAAAGTTATCCGGGATGCGAACATTCTCCAATCGCTGAAGCTTGTCCGCATTCGTTTTTTCCTTCGCAATATATCCTGAATATTTTACTTGGATTTCTGCCTGTTCCAAGACCTCTGAATCCAAGTCATTTTCCTTTACAAATTCGGAAACCGCATCCAATTGAAGCATATGGTCCATGGTTACTTTTGGTCTAGAAAAGACCTTAAAAAGTTTATCGGATTGCTTAACCAAAGATGAATCCAAGGACTCCAAAATTGGATTGATTTCATCCGTAGTGAAACTCGTCTTTTTAAAGAAGTGCACAAAACTGTCAGATTTGCTCATCTTTTCTTCCATCCTTTTAAGGCGTTCTTCTTTGGCCAAACCTATTTCATAACCCTTCGGTGTTAGACGTAAATCAGCATTATCTTGGCGCAATAATGTTCGGTACTCGGCTCTTGAAGTAAACATTCGATAAGGTTCTTCTGTACCCTTTGTAATCAAATCATCCACCAAAACACCTATATAAGCTTCATCCCTTTTCAAAATAAAGGGTTCCTTTTCATTGATTTTGAGATGGGCATTAATACCTGCCATCAAACCTTGAGAAGCAGCTTCCTCGTATCCTGTAGTGCCATTAATTTGACCTGCAAAATAAAGATTGTTCACCAACTTAGTTTCAAGGGTGTGCTTTAACTGGGTAGGCGGAAAATAATCATATTCGATCGCATAACCAGGTCTAAAGAACTTGACATGCTCAAATCCTTTTACGGATTTCAAAGCTCTATATTGAACATCCTCTGGTAGGGAAGTTGAGAAACCATTCACATACATTTCTACCGTATCCCACCCCTCCGGCTCCACAAAAATTTGGTGTGAATCTTTATCTGTAAACCGATTGATTTTATCTTCGATAGAAGGACAATATCTTGGTCCAATACTTTTGATTCTGCCATTGAACATTGGAGACCTTTCGAATCCTTCACGGAGTAAATCATGAACCAATTTGCTGGTATGAGTCATATGACAATCCCGTTGGATTTTTAAAATTGGTGTGTTTAGATAAGAGAACTTTTCAGGAACATCATCTCCCGGCTGCACAATCATTTTGGAATAATCCAAAGATCTACCATCTACTCTCGGAGGTGTTCCTGTTTTCATTCGACCACTATCAAAACCCAAATCCACTAGCTGCTCAGTGATTCCTGTAGCGGCTTTTTCACCGGCTCTACCTCCACCCAATTGCTTCTCTCCAATATGGATTAGACCGTTTAAAAAAGTACCGTTGGTAAGTACTACAGATTTACCACGAATCTCTAAACCAAGACTTGTCTTTACACCAACAACTTTATCCCCCTCAATCAATAAACCATTAACCATTTCCTGATAGAAATCGGCATTCGGGGTGTTCTCCAAAGCCATTCTCCACTCTTCAGCAAAACGCATTCTATCGTTCTGTGCCCGCGGACTCCACATCGCTGGCCCTTTGGACTTATTAAGCATTTTAAACTGTATAGCGGACTTGTCGGTTACAATCCCGCTATACCCTCCCAGGGCATCAATCTCTCTAACAATTTGTCCTTTGGCGATTCCGCCCATAGCAGGATTACAAGACATTTGTCCAATAGTCTGAAGGTTCATTGTAACCAACAAAGTTCGCGAGCCCATGTTGGCAGCTGCGGCGGTTGCCTCAGCGCCTGCGTGTCCTCCTCCTACAACAATTACATCATATTCCTTTTCAAACATACCTATGGTTCCACGTGGAACATTTTTATTTTTTCATCTTCCTTTAGCCTCATTATATCCTTCTCTTCTTTGGACTTGTCTCCGAATCCAGCCAAGTGAAGAATTCCATGACTCATCACTCTTTTCAATTCATTTGAAAATTCAACATCAAACTTCTTGGCATTATCTTGAACCCTATCTGTAGATATAAAAATATCCCCAGAAATTATTTTGCCCTCTGTATAATCAAAAGTGATGATATCCGTAAAGGTGTCGTGGTTTAAATAATCTTTATTAAGTTTCAATAAGTAATCATCGGTACAAAAAATGTAATCAATTTGTCCCACCGAAAATCCCTCCGAATTAACAACTCTATTTATCCAATCGGCATAATCGGTTTTCTTTTGGATTACCAATTCACTTTTAAAATGGAACGCTATCATTATCGAAATACACCTTTACTTTATCCTCGAAATTTTGCCGCAAAGGTAAAGCTTGTCTGTTTAATATTTCAATGCTATTCTGGTAATTTTGAAGCAGTTCGGGTTTGGTGGTAATAGGGTTACTAAACTGATTTAGGTTTGTATTGCTTTCGCGCTCCTTTTTCTCACCTTGCTCCATTGAGGCATTTTCCAATTTCATCAGTTGGTGCTGAATGTTATTTGCTTTATTCCTGGTACGCTCTGTAATGCCATTCTCCAACAAATCATTCTCAAAGTCTTCCATTTGACGAATCAATTTCTGTGCTAAATTTTTGTCGGATTCACGCATCATATCCCCTAGCTGCTTTTCAAGATTCTCCCTTAAGAACTGTTGCTTTTTATAGATTTGATATACCTCATCAAGCTCCATCTCTCCTAATCCGTTTCCAACAGACTGTGAACCATTTTCTCTTTGAGAACCTTCCTGGCCACCTTGTCCATTTCCTTCATTTCCCTTTTCGCCATTCTCCCCTTGTCCCCCACTTCCTTTATCACCTTCTTGTTGACCGCCCTCATTCTTGCCTTGTTCTTCGCCTTCACCCTGAGACGGTTTACCCTTTTGACCGGAACCATTCATCTTCTCTTGTATGCCCTGCTGTCCTTTAATGATATCGGGCAATTGAAAGTCCTGACCCTTGCCTTGTCCTTGACCCGGGCTCATATTCTGCTGCATATTATCCAGAATATTAGCCAAGAAATCTGCCAAAGTGTTGGTGGCATTGATAACATATTGTTGGTACGAAGCCCCTTGATAAATTTGATTCTCGGCAATACTTTCCAAAGATTTATCAATATTGTAATAAACCTCCGTAATCTGTTCATTAACAAATTCTGAAAGTTCAACCCTACGCAATGACAGTGAAAACAAACTATCATCAACGTGCTCGAATAACCTTCTCAGGTTTTGTTGATTTTTAACGGTTCGTGAAAACTGGGAGATGTCTACATCAGCACTTTGAAGATTATCAAAAAGATTCTCTTGTTTAAATGAAAAAGTAACCAGATTATCCAGGATTTGACGTAACATCTCGGCATCTTCCGCGTCCGTTTCACCCCCACCCATTGAACTGGATTTCATAGATTGGCTCATCTCTCGCATTTTCTGGGCGGCAGATTTTTGTTTCTTGGAAGCATTGCTTCCAGCCTCTAGCTTCTCTTTAGATTGTGAAGATTCCTCCATTCCCTGATGTTTATTGATTTCATCCAAAGCGTCTTTTTGGTCTTCCTTTACACTGTCAGTTTTCTTTTTATCGGTATCCAAGTCTAAAGGTTTTTGGAGCTCTTCATTGTCCTTTTCTAATTCCCGAATTTCCTTTTCCAACTCCTTAAATTCCTCGTTCAATTTTTCCTGCTCCTTATCGCTAAAGTCTTGACCTAACTTTAAGTCAGATAATATTTCTTGTCTTTCTGCAAGTTCATCCAACTCCTTGGATATTTGCGAAGCTTTTTCGGTAACATAATAACGTTTGGTTAACTCTAAAATCTGTTCAAGGTTCCGTGTGTTCTTCCCTTGGTTTTTTCCAAGTTCCTCAAGTCGTTTTTGTAAATCTTCTTTATCAATTTTTTCTGCAATCTCGTTTAGTTCTTCCAACAACTTCGCATTCTTTTTTGCCTCGGCCTCCTGTCGTTCCAAACGTTCTTGAAGCATCTTCTTCATCTCTGAGTCTTGAGCATTTTTATCTATGCTTTTATTCAAGTCCTTACTAAATTTCTGCATCTGCTCTTCTTGCATCTTCTGCTTTTGCAAAAAGTTTTTAATCTGACTCTTTTCTTCAAAACTAAGCGACTGCTCTTCCTTCTGAATATTATTTATTTTGGACAGTGTTTCTTCTTGGCGTTTAAAATTCTTCAGGGATTCCCCCATTTTGTTTAAAGTGGAGTTTTGAAACTCTAATTCCTTGTTATTCAATTCATTATCATCATACAAGGATGCATTGAAAACCGCACTTTTGGTAACTTTACCCCCTCTAATACCGTCATTATCCACAACTTCGAAATAAAGTTTATACTTTTTGCCTGGCTGAAGGTTTAATCCCGATGGAAACGTATAATAAAACTGATACACATTCGTGTTTGGTGCCTCCAGTGAAATTCTTTGAACATTGTTCACATCATCCTTAGGATAACTAACCAAACGTATTTCTTTCAAACCATGATCATCTGCCGCTTGGCCCGTAAAATATGACTGATTGGGATTTAATGAATCGAGTACCTGATCTACCTGAACGGTTGCCTTCGCATCCTTAATAACATTCAATCGATATGCCAATTTTTCAAAATCCTGAACCCGCTCGTTTGATGTGCTAAGTTCATAATCGAAGTCATTGAACAGACGTTTGGAATTACTAAACACGTTGTCTTTTTTATTAAAAAAAAGTGTCGAATCAGCAGCAATCATTTTAATCTCATCCACATAATCTCCTTGTATTTTCCAAGTCACTTTTGTCCCCTCTGGAACCTCAGCATTTCCAGTTCCGGTAATCACCTCTGGAATCAAATCAAGATACTTAGGGTATTCAAGTTCCAAAGCAAAATCAACCACAGTTGGTGTTCGGTAACTATTAACGGAATAGATTCTCGAATCCCAACCATTAGCTGTTAGATAAAAACTGGTTTCTGAAACAGGCGCTTCAAAAGTATACTCAAAAAACTCTCCTCTTTGCTTCATTAGCAGTGCCTCTCCGTTAACCATCATTTGTACATTGTCGGGTCGCAGCTCTCCAACGGTTTTAACCTGAATCGTCAATGGTTCATTGTCCATTACCTCCAAACTGGCATTCATCACTTGGAAAGAAAACGGGGCTGGCCGTTCGTAGGCCATATCGTAATGCATCACTCTTTGATGCGAATTGAAGAAAGAAACGATATCTCCAGTAATCCAAATAAAGGCAAACAAGACCACAGGAATCAAAATATACTTCGCATACCTATAACTGTCTTTAAAATTGATGGCCTCGGCAAAAGGAACGGGCCCTAAATTAGAAGCACGTTGCTCTATACTGGCGATCAACAAATCTGACTTTTCTTGGTTCTCGGACAACTCCAATAAATTGAGGAGTTTGTCATCAACATTGGGGAAATGTTTCCCAATTAATTGTGAAGCTGCTCTATTGTCGATGCCAGCCCGAATCTTAAAAAGGTACAGTAGAGGAACAAAGATGAACCGATACAAAAGATAAAGTTCCACCACAAGAAACAGGATAAAAAGGGTAAGCCTCCTCGACTCATTCAACCACAACACATATTCAAAATACGTAACAGCCATCCAAAACAACGTACCCAAAGTCAAAAACAGAAAGATTCCCTTTATCAATTGTTTCGTGTAAAACCGTTTGATAAACTGTTCTAGCTTTGCTATTATGTTGTTGTATGCCTTCAAAATGGAGTATAATTATTACCAAATTACCTGATCCGTAGGAAATCAATAGAAAAATTTTGTTAAACCTTGATCTATCAACCTTTCCAGTCCAAACAAAAGACAACTTATAAATGCTTTCCTGTTCATTGGCGGCAATGTATCTTTGCGACATAATCAAACCCTATTATGAGTCAAAAAGTCCGTGTTCGATTTGCACCCAGCCCCACGGGGCCCTTACATATTGGAGGCCTTCGTACCGCCTTGTTCAATTATTTATTTGCCAAGAAAAAGGGCGGGGATTTTGTACTTCGAATTGAAGATACCGATCAAAACCGTTTTGTGGAAGGTGCCGAAGAATATATCATTGAAGCCTTGAACTGGTGTGGAATTCCGTTTGATGAAGGTCCTGGCAAAGAGGGTGATTTTGGACCGTACCGACAAAGTGAGCGCAAACAATTGTACAAATCCTATGCGCTAAAACTAATTGAAAAAGACAAGGCCTATTACGCTTTTGACACGGCTGAAACTTTAGATCAACATCGAAAAGAACACGAAGCCAAAGGAAAAACTTTTATCTATAATTGGCATAACCGCCTAAAGTTGACTAACTCGTTATCACTCTCCAATGAAGAGGTGAAAGAAAAAATAGCTGCAGGTGAAGATTATGTTATCCGATTCAAATCTCCCGAGAATGAAGAATTAGCGCTGAACGACATCATCCGCGGAGAAATAAAAATAGACACCAACATTCTTGACGACAAAGTTTTGTTTAAAAGTGACGGCATGCCCACCTATCATTTGGCCAATATTGTGGATGACAATCAAATGCAGATTACCCATGTTATCCGTGGCGAGGAATGGCTACCTTCCTTAGCTTTACACACCCTACTATATGATGCCTTTGGATGGGATGCTCCCGAATTTGCCCATTTACCCCTGATCATGAAGCCCGTTGGTAAAGGAAAATTGAGCAAACGTGATGGTGAAAAAGGAGGTTTTCCTATATTTCCGCTCACGTGGAACCAATCCGAAGGGTATCGCGAAGCAGGTTTTTTCCCGGAAGCCGTCGTTAACTTCTTGGCGTTGTTGGGATGGAACCCAGGAACGGAGCAGGAGATTTTCAGTCTGAATGAATTAGTGGATGCCTTTACCTTGGAACGTGTTAACAGGTCCGGAGCACGCTTTGACCCAGAAAAAAACAACTGGTATAATCAGCAGTGGTTACAGCTAAAAAGTGATGAAGAACTTGCAGAAATGTTCACTGAAGTACTTACTCAAAAAGGAATTTCAGCAGAACCAGTATATATTAAAAAAGTAGTGTCGGCCATTAAGGAACGTGCTGTGTTTGTCAAAGATTTCTGGGGTCTATCCGACTACTTTTTCCAAGCCCCCACGTCTTACAACGAAAAAGCTGCCAAAAAACAATGGAAAGAAGATACCCCTGAAATTATGCAAGGTGTCTCCACGGTCTTAGATCATATCAAGGAATTCGAATCAGCAACAATAGAGGAAAAAGTGAAAGCCTGGATTTCCGAAAGCGAACTTTCTTTCGGGAAAGTTATGCCACCACTACGTTTGGTTATTGTTGGCGATATGAAAGGGCCTCACCTTTTTGATATTATGGAGTTAATTGGTAAAGAGGAAAGTATTAACCGCATTAAAACAGCCATCGCCCTGCTTTAGAATTGACAGATGTGTAACATTATTTGACGAATGGCTACTAATACTATGGCCAAGTTTTGTAATTTCCATTTCTAACATAAAATCTAAACACTATGGGCAACTATCTTTTTATACCTATTGCGTTTGTAGCGCTGATCATTCTATTCAAATTTTTCTTTATTGTTAAGCAACAAACGGCTGTTGCTGTGGAACGTTTTGGAAAATTTCACAGTATCCGAAGTTCCGGTCTTCAAATGAAAATACCGATTGTGGACCGTATCGCGGGCAGGTTGAGCCTTAAAATACAGCAATTGGATGTAATCGTTGAGACCAAAACTTTAGACGATGTATTCGTGAAGCTCAAAGTGTCTGTGCAATACGTTGTCATCAAGGAAAAAGTATACGAAGCATTCTATCAATTGGAATATCCACACGATCAAATTACCTCTTATGTGTTTGATGTAGTTCGTGCCGAAGTTCCTAAAATGAAGTTGGATGACGTCTTCGTCAAAAAAGATGACATCGCCATCGCTGTTAAATCAGAATTGCAAGATGCGATGTTGGATTATGGTTTTGACATCATAAAAACCCTGGTGACGGATATTGACCCGGATGCACAGGTGAAGTCGGCGATGAACCGAATCAACGCATCGGAGCGTGAAAAAATAGCAGCCCAGTTTGAAGGTGATGCACAACGTATTTTGATAGTTGAAAAAGCCAAGGCTGAAGCTGAGAGCAAAAGATTGCAAGGACAAGGTATTGCCGATCAGCGTAGAGAAATTGCCCGAGGCCTCGAAGAATCCGTTGAGGTATTGAACAAAGTGGGCATCAATTCACAGGAAGCATCAGCATTGATCGTGGTAACACAACACTATGATACTCTACAGGCCATTGGCGAAGAAACCGATACAAATCTGATTTTGTTGCCGAACTCTCCCCAAGCCGGTAGCGATATGCTGAACAATATGGTAGCCTCCTTTACGGCCAGCAACCAAATTGGTGAGGCCATGAAACGCAAACAGAACGAAAAAGGTTCTGCTGACTCTTAGACTACTATTTAAGAGAAAAAAGGCTCCTTGGCAGGAGCCTTTTTGTTCTTATGTTGGTTTTAACCTAATCTAATTTCTTTAGTAGTTTTTTCGCTATCAAGGAAATCGCTATTTTTTGAAGCAAAGGTGCCAATCCACCAAGAATGTTTGTGGGATACAATTCCTTTTTTGTATTCTGAATCGCCAACTTCACTTTTTCCTCTTCAATCTGTCGTTGTAATTTTAAAACTTTTAGGTCGCGATCAATGTCCTCGAATGATGTGTATTGCATTTGAATCATAATTCATCAAAATAAAATTTAGAAAACTTTTTCAATAACGGCTTTTCGATTTTACTTCTTAAGAGAAAAATTATTATACCAGCCAGTATATAGAATCCACCGACAAGTAAAAAGCCTTTGGCGGTGTTGCCAAGCGTTGTCCCGAGCCAAAAAGCTGCACTCAATGAAAGAAACAGTAGGGCAATGAATCCCACTCCCCCGATAAGCAGGACTTTGGTGGCCATTGTTATGCCCATCATCATAGACCTAAAACTCTGAAGTCTATAAAAGTCCAAGCTGTTCTTTACATAGGACCTTACCCCTTCTTCCACATGGTCTATCTGCTCTTTTATGTCTTCGAATGCCATATATTATTTCTGTAGTTGGGCGTTCTTTTCTCTAAGGTCTTCCAGTTTCTTCTCCAAGGCTACCAATATATCATCGGCCTTGTAGCTCATATTGGATAGCGTATCTTCCAATTTTTCTTCAAACTCCTCTTTTTTGGCATCGGCCGTTCTACTGAATTCTTCCTTGGCATTGCTTAAGCTCGTGGAAATATCATCTTTAGCCTTAACAGCACTTTTTTTGATTTTCTTTCTTGTCTTTTTTCCTTTATCCGGTGCATACAAGATTCCTATTCCAGCTCCTACTACTGCTCCGGTCAATAATGCGGTTAATACGTTTCCAGTGTTATTTGACATAATGTTTTTGATTTTAATTAAACTTCAGTGAAAATCAATTGGCAATAATCTTAGGAGTAATTTGTTCCCCCTTCCCAATCGATTTACTCAAATATAAAAAGGGGTCCGTCCAATGATCGATTCAATCGCTCTAAACCTTGACGCTTTAGCTAAAATTTAATTAAATATTGCAAATAAGCCCCTTTAACGAGAGGTTTTGCCGCTTCGCACAGATTCGGCACTGAAAATTGAAAAACCACCGCAAAAGAAATCCTGCAGACTCCTTTCTAATAAGAATTCCCAATAAACTCAGCCGATAAAATAAAGAAATGTTATGCTACTCTTTTTGTTCCAATTTGGCCCAAGTATCCCTTAAGGTAACCGTTCGGTTGAACACCAAATTTCCTGGAGTTGAATCTTTATCCACATTAAAGTAACCCAACCGTTGAAACTGAACTCTATGTCCAACTTCGGCATCCTTCAAGCTCGGTTCCAAATATCCAGTAACCTTTTGAAGTGAATCAGGATTTATAAACTCCAAAAAATCTTTATCCTTATGGCTATCTGGTGTAGCATCGGTGAATAAACGATCGTACAACCTAACCTCTGCGGTAATGGCATGAGGTATGGAAACCCAATGCAATGTTCCCTTCACTTTGCGCAAGCTTTCCTCGGTACCGGAACCACTTTTGCTTTTTGGATCGTAGACACATTGTACTTCTGTGATTTTTCCCTCATCATCTTTGGTACAGCTTTCAGCTTTTATGATATACCCGTTCTTCAAACGGACTTCGCCCCCTAGCTTTAATCTGAAAAACTTCCGATTGGCCTCTTCCCTAAAGTCTTCTTGCTCTATATAAAGCTCGCGAGAAAATGGCACCTTTCTGCTTCCTGCAGATTCATCCTCTGGATTATTTTCCGCTTCCAACCATTCCTCTTGTCCTTCTTCATAATTGGTAATAACCAACTTTAATGGATTAAGAACTCCCATAACACGAGGCGAAATTTTGTTCAAATGTTCCCTGACGTGAAAATCGAGCAAGGATACATCCACAACATTTTCACGTTTGGCTATCCCAATAGTGTCCGCAAAATTTCTTATGGACTCGGGTGTAAAACCTCTTCTTCGTAATCCTGATATGGTGGGCATTCGAGGGTCGTCCCATCCTGTTACAATGCCTTTTTCTACTAATTGAAGCAATTTACGTTTGCTCACAACCGTATGACTCAGGTTCCTGCGAGCAAACTCTCGTTGTTTTGGTCGTAATTTACCGGAAGATACCACTTGGTCTAAAAACCAGTCATAAAGTTCTCTGTGCGGTAAAAACTCCAAGGTACACAAGGAGTGGGAAACCTGTTCTATATAATCACTTTCGCCATGGGTCCAGTCGTACATTGGGTAAATACACCAATCGGTATTAGTGCGATGATGCGCTTTGTGCAAAACACGGTACATCACTGGGTCCCGCATCAACATATTGGAGGAGGCCATATCAATTTTGGCGCGCAACACGTGTTCGCCGTCCTTGAATTCACCGTCCTTCATCCTCTTGAAGAGCTTTAAATTCTCTTCAACGGAGCGATTTCTAAACGGACTTTCCTTTCCCGGTTCGGTAGGGGTCCCTTTTTGACTCGCAATATCTTCAGAAGATTGGCTGTCCACATAGGCTTTGCTCTCCTGAATCAATTTCACTGCCCAGTCATAAAGTTGTTGAAAGTAATCCGAAGCATAACACTCCGTATCCCATTCAAAACCAAGCCAGGACACATCCTTTTTAATGGCCTCCACATACTCTTTCTCTTCCTTTGCAGGGTTGGTATCATCAAAACGTAGATTAACCGGAGCATTGTAACGCAGCCCCAAGCCAAAATTGAGGCAAATGGAGCTTGCGTGGCCTATGTGCAAATACCCATTTGGCTCCGGAGGAAAACGGAATCTTAAGTCATTCCTTGTGTAACCTTTTGTAAGGTCCTCCTCAACAATGTGTTCTATAAAATTGAGCGATCTAGCTTCTTCTGACATACCAATTATTTGATGGGCAAATGTAGTAAAATCCCTTGTTGATAGCTATTTTTCGTGCTTACGTGTATACAAAGTAGGCGATTTCACAACAGTTTTGGTATAGCCTACAACAATATCTTTCCTTTCGTCCAAATTAGAGACATATTTGTTATTCGAATACTATATGTTAAAAAGACGCTTGAACACCGTCTTCAGAAAGAATTACAATTAAGGGGCACAAACTAACAGGGCTATGTAAGCCCGTAACCTCTTAAAATCTAACGGTGATGAAAAAAAGTAATTCAACGTATAGCATTCTGGTATTGGCCTTTGCCTTTGTGCTGCTTGGTACCTTGGTATCCCAAGCTCAAGTACTGAACAAACCCGTACCGGCGGACAACCCCAACCTTGCCGGTAACTCTGCTTGGACAGCAGTTTGTGCATCCGGTGGCTTCAACGAATATTTTGTAAACTTTACCTGGGATCCTCCCATGGTGGACAGCAATAACGAATTTATCCTTGAATTATCCGATGCTGACGGTTACTTTTCCAACCCTACCGAACTTGCACGTGCAAGCGACAAGAATACAACTTTTGACTTTGAATTCCAGTTTGCTCTTCCCGCGGAAATGAGGGGAGAAAGCTTTAAAATGAGGGTTCGAAGCACCAGTCCGGCCAAGACGAGTCCAGCTTCTGATGCATTCTCCATGTACTTCATAGACTATAACGCTCCCTTATTGATTAGCGAGGACGGAAGTGGAGACATTCCTTCTGGAGGTCAAATACAAATTTGTGGCGGAGGTTCTGTAACCTTGAAACCACACAACATCCCTAATGCAGATACTTATATATATAATTGGTACCGCAGTGGTACATTGCTTGCCGAAAAATCAGAAAGCATCACCGTTTCTGAGTCGGGCATGTACTATGTGGAACTGGATTATGGAAATTGCTCCGGTTCTGCCAATACCTTATCCAACACTATTGAAATATCCACCGGAACCAGTTCTGGATTGGCCATTAATGGTGCTAGCAACATAGAGGTTTGCCCAGGAGAAACGCAATTGTTGGAGGCCAGCATAAGCGGACAAGGATATACCTATACGTGGTACAAAGACGGAAGCATCGTCAGCGGTCCAACTGTCGAGGCCAGCACCTATACTGTTAATGCAGGAATAAACGGATTCGAAGGCTCTTATGAGGTTGAAATCTCTGGTTCTGGGGTTTGTACCGAGTTGTCGGACCCTGTGACGGTCTCAAGTTCAGGTTCTTTTGAAATTACGCTGAACAACGAAGAGAACATCGTGCTTCTTCCTTCACAAACAAAAACATTGTCCGTTAGTACCACGGCATCAAGTGCAGCCTACCAATGGTATAAAGATGGTGCAGCAATTACCGATGCAACCAGCAACACCTTGGTTATTGGTGAAACAGGAGAATATTATGTCGAAGTAACCAATAATGGCGGCCCTTGTACCCCAGCTCCGGTAGCATCGGCCACGACCACCGTTGTGACCCCAGATTCTTTTGAGTTTGTTGTGGACTACGTGGGAACATACACTTCTTGCGAAAGTGTTGATGCCACCCTGAGCCTTGCCACAATAAATGCCGTGAGTGATAGTGGTGCCAAAACCGATGTTACCCAAGATTTACAAAACGCTTTTGATTATCAGTGGAAATTGAATGGGACCGATGTTTCAGGCGAAACTTCAAAAACCATCACAATATCCGATCAGGAGGACAATGGCCAATATGATTTGTTTGGTTCTATTGATGCTTTTGAGGCATCATCCAATAGCCTACAGATAAAGCTCGCATCAAACGAAACCTTGCAGATTACCGCCAATGGTACCGTGTTGTGTGAAGGAGGCGAGGCCATCGTTCTTGAAAGTACAACAGACTTAACCAATGAATCTTTTGAATGGAAGAAAGATGGAACCGTGGTTGATACATCATCCGAAAGTTTCACCGTTAGCGAAACAGGTGTGTATCAGCTTGTTATCACTTCCAACGAATGTGCATTGATGTCCAACGAGATTACCATTAGTGAATTCGATGAATCGCTATTGGTGCTCGACAAACCCAAAGACCTCATCATTATTGAGGGAGAGACCCAAACTCTTACCGCTAGCGGTGCAGATTCCTATGAATGGTATGATGCCGGTAACAACCTAATTTCTTCGAGCAGTTTTTACGACTTTACCGAAGAAGGGGAGTACCTGTTGATTGCCTCCTTCGGGACATGTACTGTAAGCAAAGTGATTACTGTGACCTACAGGGATATGTTTGCCATACCCAATGTTATTACCACCAATGGCGATGGTATTAACGATCTATGGGTATTGCCCAACTCCTATTCCAGAGACCCCAATGTTCTTGTCACCATATTTAATGAGCGAGGAGAACAGGTATTTAGCCAAGCAGGCTATGAAAACAACTGGCCACAATCCACCACTTCCTTTAACAAACAAAGCATGATTTTCTATTACAAGATCACTCGTGGTGGCAAAAGCCTGAAACAAGGAACTATCACTGTCATTAAATAAGCAGCAATGCAAATTAAAAAACCTCTACTTTTACTTGCTATCTTGCTACTTGCCTTCTCTGGAATGAGGGGGCAGGAAGAAGGTAACTATATACCCTATAACGTACCTTCCCAAAACCTTTTAAAGTTTAACAGGTTCTTGCTTAACCCTACCTTTTCAACGGTAAGGGAAGACAAGTCGTACATCAATCTTTTTCATAGAAACCAGTCGGTATCTTTTGATGACAACAACCAAGTATATTTCTTAAGTTATAGTGGTAGGGTTAGTGACCGGAGTGGAGTCGGTGTAAGTTTATTTACTAACCGCGAAGGCCTGTTCAACAACTTTGGTGTACACGCCAACTATGCTTACGGTGTGCGCTTAAGCCCAAAAAGCACTTTCACCTTTGGGGCCAACATAAGCTATTACCAAAGTGCCTTTAACCAAGACAGGGTAAACTCTGTTGAAGTAGATCCTTTTTTGAACACTTTGGAAAGTAGTTCATTGGTGAGCTTTCAGCCAGGTTTTAACTTTTCCGTCGGCCGTTTTGACATTGGTGGTTATGCGGAAAACCTTTTTGACTACAACCTAAAAACAAGCGAATCAATCACCGATTTTAATGAAAAAACATACTCTGGACACCTACAATATACCCATCAGTTCGAAAACGGAAGAGGTATTATGGAAAAAGCCCGTTTAATGCCTTTGGCACGGGTGCGAAAAGTAGGTGAGGAAAACCTAACACTGGGAGGAAATCTGATTCTTGACCTACCTAAATTAGGTTGGGTGCAAGCAGGTTATGATGATTTCTACGGAGCATCGGCTGGTCTAGGTTTCAACTTGACCAAAAATATTTCGCTTGGATATACGGTAGAAAAGGGATTGTCCAACGAATTTGAAAACTTTGGCGTTACCCACGAAATTTCTTTGGCTTACTCCTTTACGCCAAACCTTACCGAAGATCGCGTAATGCTCGAAGCCGAGGGGGAAGAAATGGTTTCCAATGATGAAAATGTTCCACAAGACAGTTTAAACATTACCGATAAAGACCTTGAAATTGCTCAATTACAAGAAAAACTGGCCGAAAACGATGCCATTTTGGATGAATTGTTGATGCGTCAAGATTCCATAGAATCGACTCGCAAACAAGACTTGGAAAGACGTTTTGAGACCGTAATGAAAATGGTTCAACGTGAAACTCGAGGTCAAAACCCTGCCTTGGAACAAAAAGCCAAAGAGGTATACTTTGCCAATATGGACAGTACCGATATCGTGACCCCGAGGAAACAACCATTGGCCAACCACGGACTGTCCAACAATACCTCTACTAAAAAGGTAATCAAGATCAACGAAACAAAAGGTGATACCCGCTCAGCTTACGCATCAAATTCAAGTGCAAAAAAGGACAATACCTACAGGCCTTCAAAAAGCAAAAAAGCAGGTTTCAAATCACACGCAGTCCCCAACGTGGAAAGCGGTCATTACTTGATTGCCAACGTTTTTAGAAATCCCGACAACGTAGATGCATTCATTGAAAAACTAAGGGCCCAAGGGATAGATGCAGACTACTTCCAAAACCCAAAAAATGGACTTAACTACGTTTACATTGGGGACTTTGGCAACAAAAACGATGCTTTGGAAGCTTATCACAGCAAAATGAATGGCAAATACCAAGGCGATGCCTGGGTCATGAACGTGAACGGTGGTAATTCCCCTATTGCCGGTTACAACAGAAGCGCAACAGCATCAAACTCAAAATACAATAACAATGTCCTTTCCAAAAATGTGACCAATAACACTGTTGGAAAAGGCGGTAAGCATGTAGTGCTCAGAACACAATCCGGAGATGGATTGCCTGAAGGATACTACATCATTGCCAACGTTTTTGAAAACTCAGCAAGCGCAAAACAATTTGTTAAAGAGCTGAACGCAAGGGGCTTGCACGCAAGCTATTTCGTCAGCCCGGCAGACAAAAACAGGTACGTGTATTTGAAAAAACACGAAACCTGGAACAACGCCTTGACCTCTTATTACACCAAACTAAACGCTTCGTACGACGACGATATGTGGATCATGCGAATAAAACCAAACACAACCATTTAACCCCAAACATATGAAATTAACACTACTCAGATGGGGCACATCTATTTGTATGCTATTGTTTATGTATACAGGTATATCACAGGTTAAAAATGACTTTGATGTTCGTTACGAAAATGAGCTAAGGGGTGATCTAACCTTTATTGCAAACAACATAGTAAATAGGGATGAGGGCGGTAACGACCCTGAGGACCCATATAATTCAACAGGATGGCGTTCAGAATATAACGACAGGCTCAACATGCAATATATTGATATTGATGGCGACCCTTCTACCTTTAGCTCAAGTAGTGCAACCTTGGCAGTACCAGACTCGGACTGTTCTTTAATTCGTTATGCGGGATTATACTGGTCAGCTGTTTACAGAGACAATAATAGAAGTAGTGATTTCAATCAAGTAAAGTTCAGAGCACCCGGAGGTTCTTATGTAGACCTTACGGCGGATGAAATTTTGTTTGATGGAGATGGTGATTCTGATTTTGGAAGCTATGCGCCATATGCATGTTATAAAGATGTAACTTCAATAGTTGCGGGGCTTGCCAACCCAGATGGGGAATATTTCGTGGCAAATGTTAGGGCCAGTTCTGGAGACAATGTCCAAGGTGGTGTTTCTGGTGGTTGGTCTTTAGTAGTAGTATATGAGAACCCAACCCTGCCAGGTAAATACATTACAACTTTTGATGGATATGCCGGGATAAAATCCGGGGAAACTGTGGATATTCCATTTAGTGGATTCACCACCTTGCCAGCCCCTTTCCCAGTAAATGCAAAACTTGGTGTTGCTGCTCTTGAGGGGGATAATAGAATCGGTGGAGATCAATTGGCCATTAGAGCGGACAGCAACGCATCATTTACCACTTTATCGAACACGGCCAACCCTTCAAACAACTTTTTTAACAGTAATATCACGGATGAAGGGGTTATTCAAACTAATCGTAACCCGAACAGTGTTAACACATTAGGTTGGGACGTTGACCTTTTCACCATCCCAAACCCAAGTCAATCCGTAATCCCAAATAGTGAAACTGGTGCCACCTTAAGAGCTTCATCATCCCAGGATAAGTACGATATTTTCTTCACCTCGTTGGATGTTGAGATCATTGAGCCTTTAATGAACCTAGCGAAGACCGTAGAAGATATTGGGGGAAATGACATCACCGGACAAGGTGTTAATTTGGGACAATATCTAGATTATGTTCTTACATTTCAAAATGTAGGAAACGACGATGCGATTAATTATACCATTCGAGATGTACTTCCCATCAATGTAACGCTAGACGAGTCCAGTATAACCATGCCAGCCGGTGTAACTTATACTTATGATCCTGCCACGCGAACAGTATTGTTCACTATTCCAGAAAACATTGTTGAAGAAGGAGATCCAGCAGGAACCATTCGTATGCGCGTGCAGGTTGCCGAAAACTGTTTCGACTTTGTAGATGCATGTACCGATATCATTCAAAATTTAGCTTACTCAACCTATGAAGGAGCAATAAATTCGGCCCAGATTACAGATGACCCATCAGTTTCTGAATTTAATGGTTGTGGATTTGGTACACCCGGAGCAACAAACTTTCTTTTAGATGACCTAAGTGCTTGTAGTTTTAGTAGAAACGTTCAACTATGTGGGGACAACGTGCTATTGGATGCCGGAGACAATTTTGATAACTACGTTTGGTACCGCGATGAGAACGGAAACAATACCATTGATGTTGGCACGGATACGGTAATTACCGATGCAGATTCCGACAACGACCCAAGTACCATAGTGGTTACTGAAATCGGCACCTACATTGTAGACAAACAAGTAGCCGACCCTTGTAAAGATTTTCAGGAAATTATTACGGTGGAGTTGTTCGGTTCGGTGCAATCCAATCCGATTACCGCATTGATAAACGATACCTCCAATACCATTGATGGTGATATTGAAATATGCCCTAACGATGGAAGCGAGCTTCCGGAAATATTCTTGTGCGGACTTAACGATACAGAGCTCATTCAAATAAACATCCCGGATGCCACAAGTATTGTTTGGGAACAATTGGATGAAACAAGTTGTGGCGCATCTGTTGATGGCTGTGCCAACACCAACGCTGGCTGTACATGGAACACAGTTGATACAGGAAACGACTTTTTAGCCGAAAATGACGGTCAATACCGTTTGGTGATCAACTATCAAAATGGATGTTTTAGTAGGTTTTACTTCGATATTTACAAAAACCCGCTTGACCCGCAATATACCTCTAGAGATATTATTTGCGACACGGACGGAAACATTACCGTAACCAATATGCCGTTGACCTACGAATTTCAACTTGTAGATCAATCCACTGGGAATGTTGTTGTTCCTTATGGCTCAAATCCAAGTTTCGACATCGCCAACAACGGTGCCTATATGGTTGAAATGAGACAGCAGGGCGTTGCCGATGGTTGTGTATTTGTGTTGGATAATATTGGCATTTTGGACAGGGATTTTCAAGTTGATGTAGTCCCTCAAGATACCGACTGTAACGGATTGGGCGAAATTGCCATTTCTGTGCTCAACGTAGAAGCACAATACTATTATGAAATCTCTTCTGGTGGTACTGTAGTTGATACTTTTGGACCGTCCAACGACAACAACTATACCTTTGAAAACCTTAGCGACGGCGTATACGATATTGCCGTTTCCACGGACGATGGTTGTGCTTACACCGAACAAGTTACCATTAACGACTTGACCGACCTTGAACTTAATGCAAGAATATCCCAGCATATCACCTGCAGGGAAGGTAACATTCAAATGGAATCTTCAGGAGGTCAAACCCCTCACGTCTATGCCATTTGGTCTTATGTTGATGAGAACGGCGTTACCCAACTATCTTATCCATCAGTAAACGATATCCCTGCTTCGGAATATCAAACCAGTCAAATTTTTGATATCTATGATCCAGGAGATTACACTTTTGTGGTTGTGGACAGAAATAACTGTTACGATATATCAAACACAGTTTCTATTGAATTTAGGCCGGCAGCAGAGTATAACGCGACTACTGTTACCGATGTGGTTTGTTATGGTGATGCTTCTGGGGCGATTACCTTTAATTTGGTCGACGACAATGGCTTCCAACTCACTTACTATTTGTTTGATGCAACAACTTTCGACGAGAACAACTACGATCTAACCACTGCCTTGGCTACCAACACATCAGGCTATTTTCCAGGTTTGACTGATGGTGATTATGCCGTAGTCATCAACCAACGAAAAGGCAGCGCAGACTGTGATTACTTTGAATATGCCAGTATCTCTGCACCATCCTTCGCTTTGGATGCTGATGCCGTATTGACACAAGATTACACTTGTTTGCAAGACGGTATTATAGAAGCTCAAAATGTAACGGGCGGAACAGCACCTTATGAATACAGTATCGATGGTGTGAACTTTGGTAGTGCATCGACGTTCAACAACCTTACTGACGGAACCTACACGGTTACCGTTAGAGATGATTTAGGATGTATATTCACAACCAATGCCATCACCATAGATCCTTTGGACCCTCCAACGGATATCGATTTTACAGCGACCAACCCGCTTTGTCCAACATTTGTTTCAGATGTGACCTTGTCCGTAACAGGAGGTGAGCCCAACTTGGTTTATGAGCTTATATCCCCTGCAGGAAGCGCTGTAAACAATGGAAACAACAACACCTTTGCCGGATTGGCACCTGGAACTTATATGTTCCGGGTTACTGATAATGATGGTTGTTTTTATGATGAAAGTTTCACTATTGCCCCGGTAACAGAAATTTCAGTATCTGGTCAATTGGTGGGCAATATTACTTGTATTGGTGATAACGACGGTGAAATCGAATACACCGTAAACAACTTCAATACAGATTATGATTATTCCGTAACAGGTCCTGCAAACTTTTCGGGAACTGCGGAAACCAACGGAACCATATCACTTACCGGATTGGCCGAAGGAACCTACTCCATAACAGTAACTGACAATTTTACCAACTGTACGGATACGGCCGATGTTACAATCGCCGCTCCTCCTGCAGCTATAACAGCACCAATAACCCTTACCCAACCAACTTGTTTGGCCGATGGTTCGGTTAACATTGCTGCCTCTGGTGGATGGGGAAGCTATACGTACGAAATTATTTCCGGTCCAGGGGGTTACACTCTGCCTGCTCCGCAGACAAGTGGTTTGTTCAGCGGACTGGACATTGGCGGAACCTATCAGTTCACCGTAACCGACGCCAATGGATGTGTATTCACGGATGATTTTGTAATTAACGAAGCCATTGCACCAGTGCTCGATATTGTCCCCAACAATATTTGTTATGATGATGCCACAGGCTTGACCCTGACAGCGAACATTACTTCTGGTGGAGACGGAAACTATGAATACAATTTGAATGGAGGGCCTTTCCAATCCAGCAATGTATTTACTGGTTTGGGTTCTGGAACGTACACCATTAATGTTAGAGACGGAAATGATTGTACCGATTCAGCATCCATAACTATCGACCCTGAATTAAGTTTGGTCGCTTCGGCCCCGAACATTACAGCTTGTGGAACAGACACCGATATAACTGTTTCAGCCGCCGGTGGAGATGGAAACTATGTATATGCCGTTGTCGCAGATGGAGCGACGCCAACTGCAGGAGATTTTTCACCAACCAATCCAATTACGGTAACAAGTGTCGGAGATTACGATGTTTATGTAAGGGATAATGCTGGTGGCACCGATTATTGTGAGGCCACCTACGACATTACTATTGTTCAAGATGATCCATTGGCAATTTCTGTCACCAATACCGATATCCTTTGTAGCGGTGAATCACAGGCACAAATTACCATAACACCAACAGGCGGTGAAGCGCCATATTCCTATAGTATCAACAACGGTGCTACTTATCAAACATCAAATACTTTTGCAAACCTTCCCGCAGGCAGCTACAATATTCGTGTAAGGGATGCGAATAATTGTGAAGTAACCGAAATTTACGCTATTAACGAGCCATTGACGCTTTCAGCTTCCGCAGCAGTTACCGCTTTGGCGGAATGCTATCCAGGAATGGGTGCTGAGGTGCGTATTACCAATGCCATTGGTGGAACAGCACCATACGAATATAGTTTTGATGGAGGTTCTACTTACGATACTACTTCAATTGGTTATTTGCTTCCGGGTACACACACGCTTTACATAAGGGATGCCAACTTATGTACGTATCCAATGAACGTGACGATAGACCCAGAACCAACACCTCCAAGCGCAACAGCTGCTATTGATTATGAGTGTGATGGTGAGGGAACTATTACCGTTACACCTAATAGTACAGATTTTGATTACACTTACGAGATTGACGGTAATCCAAATACGCCAAACACTTCAAACGTGTTCGGAGATGTACCTGTGGGAAGCCACACCATCACCGTAAACTACGTAAGCAATTCGGCGCCAAGCCCAAGTATTTTGCTTTCCGAAAATTTTGGAGTAGGACCAAATACAAGTATTTCAGAAATTGATCCTGCCTATTGTTACGAACCACAAGATGGTAGCGCAAGCCTATGCGGTTTTGGTACGGACACTCATATTCAAGATGGGGAGTATTCCGTAACACAAAATATTGTAAATCCCTATGGTTCTTGGCTAAGCCCTAATGATCATACTGGTTTGGCCAGCGGAAGATTCCTCGCCATCAATGTGGGAGGTGTTGCCGGCGTTGGCGGTATTGTTTACCAAAAAACAGGGGTAGAAGTGATTCCAAACCGAGATATTACAGTATCTCTTGAAGCTTTCAACTTGTTAAGAAGCGGAACTAGTGGAGGTGATCCATCCATTGAAATCCAGTTGGTGGATGCAGGAGGAAACATTATTGCAAGTACAACTACCGGTAGCGTTCCTAAAAATACAGGTACCAATGACTGGCATAGTTATTCTGTTGACCTTAACCCAGGGGCAAATACAAACCTGGATATCGTCATCAGAACAAATTCGGCCGTAATCAATGGTAATGATATTGCCATAGATGATATTGAAGCTTTTCAAATTCCAGAAGTTTGTGGTGGATTCATCACGCTGGACGTGAATGTTGAGGATGGCCATGCTTTTGATGGAGCCATTACCGCTTATACCGATATTACTTGTAACGGAGATACCGATGGAACCATCACTTTTGAGGCCGAAAACTTTGACCCAGCAATCGGATTTACCTTTCAAGTTGATGGTGGGGCTGTTTCCGCTGCTCAATTTGCAAGTCCGATTACCGTTAATGGTTTAGCAGCAGGTGCCCATACCATTGAAATTGTTGATTTAAGAGACCCTTCGTGTTCAGTGGTGCTCAACCAAACCTTGGCACAACCTGATGTGGTTGATGTTTCTGCTTCGGTTACCACACAGCTCACCTGTACCAACGGTGGTGCAACCGTAACGGCAACAGCAACGGGAGGAACGCCTGCCTACGAATATCAGTTGGAAAATACAGCAGGAACCGTTCTTGCGGCTTACCAATCATCCAATGTGTTCAATGGTTTAACCGATGGTGATTACGTGATACGAGCAAGAGATAGCAATGCTTGTGAGGATACCACTACAGTTATAACCGTTGACCCGCCAGCAACTATTGCCTTTGACTTGACTCCAACAGCATGTTATAGTGGCAACAATGATGGAAGTATCCAAGTGGACGTAACCGACGGAAACGGAAATTATCAGTTCCGTTTGAACGGTGGTGCATGGATTACGCCTTCTCCATCAACTGATACAACATATACATTTGAAAACTTGGTGGCAGGAACTTACACTATCGATGTTCGTGATGACTATGGTTGTACTGCTACGGATACCGCCACTATAAACCCAGCACTGACAGCTTCTGCATTCTTGGACAATGATTTAACCTGTTTGGCTGATGCAACCATTACCATAAATGCAAATGGAGGTTCGGGATCATACACCTACGAATGGTCCAACGATGGTGGAACTACCTATAATAACACTGGATTTACTGGTAACGTATTCAATACAAATACGGATGGCTCCTACATTTTCCGTGTAACCGATACATCCACACCAACCTGTAGCGTGGTAACCAGCAGCATTGTAATAACTCCTGCTGTACCGCCGGTAATCAGTAACGTTACACCGACCGACATTTTATGTCATGGGGAAAGTACAGGTGCCTTGGATGTGGTAATCGATACTTCCGTAGGAGTGCCTCCTTATACCATCAATGTTGTTGAAACTAGTGGTCCAACCAACTATGGAAGTCAAACCACAGGTTTACCTGCCGGCTCTTATGAAGTTACTATAACCGATGATAAAGGTTGCGTATCTGTGCCATTCCCTGTTGTAATCTCCGAACCCAACCCGATTACCTATACTACAACAGATGTTCCTATTACCTGTGATACCGGTACTGGTGTTACCAATCCTGGTTCCATTACGGTTTCTGGTGTTTCTGGCGGAACAGCTGAATACACATACATATTAACGGCCAATAATGGTATTGCTCCACAAACCTACACTACTACTTCCGGTGCAAGAGATCATACATTCACTGTATTGGAGTTTGGTATTTATCAGGTTGATGTAGTTGATGCCAATGGTTGTGCCTCGTTTACGACGGAAATCATCGCTTCCCCGCCAAATGACCTTGATATTGATGTAAGCACCGCCACTTCAGATTGCGTTTCTGGGGGTACAGCAATTGTTACGGTAGGTTCTGCCGTAGGAAGCGGAAACTATGAATTTGCGATTTTGGAAAACTATACCGCACCTTATTCAACTACCTATCAGACCCCTGATACTGTTGGAGGAGATACAGCTACCTTTACCGGCCTTACCCCTGGTATCACGTATACCTTTGTGGTTTATGACCTTACCACCAATTGCTACTATTTTGAAGAAGCGGCGGCACCCATCAATACGCCATCTAACATGACAGCGAATTTGGATGCCGTGAACAACGTGAGTTGTACTGGTTCTGCTGATGGAAACATTTCATTTACGTTCACAGGATTCGACGCAGTAGCAACCGCAGTGGACTACGAAATTTTCAACAGACAATCCAATGTTTCAACAGGACATAGTGGAACTGCAACGGTTAATACTCCTACTTCGGTGACTGTTGACAATTTTGCAACACTCCCTCCAGGAGAATATTACCTATTGCTTTCTGAAGTAGGTGGACCAAACAACGGGTGTTCCGTAAACGGTGGTGAATTTACTATCCGTGAATCTGCCAATGCTTTGGATTTGGATGTGGCAAGCCCACAAAATGATAACTGTAACCCAAATGCGGGTGTAATCACAGCAACAGGAAGGTTTGGTACAGCCCCATATACCTATCAATATTTGTTGGATTCCGCTCCTGCTCCTACCGCAGCTACGGCTGGTTGGACAAGCAGTACTTCTGCCAATGTGGAAGCTGGTGATTACATGGTTTATGTAATGGATGATTATGGGTGTATCTTCCAAAGACCTATTACGGTTGACGAAGACCCAACACCCGAAATAACCTTAACAGTTATCGATGAGTGTGTAGACGAAGGTGTGTTCGAGGTATTGGTTACTTTGGACAATCCTGCCGTAGCCATGTCCCCATTCCAAATCAGTGTGAATGGATCAGCATATCAAAACTTTGCTTTTGATGGCAGCAACCAATACACAGTTTCAGGCTTAAGTTCGGGCTCGGGCCAGACTATAGCTGTTAGAGATTTGAATGGTTGTGCCGATACGGATACTTTTGATATTTATCCTCCTTTAGAGTTCAACGTAATTCAGACTGTTGAGCTGGATTGCGAGCCTGGAGCAGCTGCAAATGCGGAGTTAGAAATCGAAGTGATAACAGGAGCTGGACCATATAATTACGAAATCATTGCTCCAGTAGCATCATTTAACGATTCGGGGGCACTTGTCCTGGATGCCGATAACAAATTTGTTTGGACGGGCGCAGCGGTCGCAGGAAGTTATGACGTAATCGTTTATGATATGGGAACTGCTCCTCCAGAATGTTACAAAACAATTTCGGTGGATGTGCCTGATGCTCCTCAACCTTCTTTTACTACAACCTATACAGATGTAATATGTAATGGTGCTGATGATGGAACTATTTCCGTACAAGCTGTGGATAATGGCATAGGCCCATATACCTTCGAAATTATTGGTGCATCCGATATCTCAATCAGTACACCAATTGCTCCCTCAACTACAACGTCTAATGCGGCTACATTTACAAATCTAGAAGGTTCCACTTTGGGCATTGACTACGATATTCAGATAACTGCGGCAAATGGTTGTACCGATATTGAAACGGTAACCATTATCGAACCCGAGCCAATTGACAACATTGTTCTTGATGTAGTCGAATTCGCCTGTACCGCAGGCAACAATACCAACAATGCAACCATTACCGTAGATACAGCATCCATAACGGGTGGAAGTGGAAACTATATCCGTTATGAGTTTATCAACGATGCTGGTTCCATAGTGGTTCAAAATGGAGGTAATCCCGTTTATACCGAAACAAATACTGCTGGTGGCAACTACACCATCAATGTATATGATGACAATGGCTGTTTGGGAACAACTACTGCAACTATTGCTCCTTTTGATGAAATAACCAATGCTACTGCTTCGATAACCAATCCTATCAGCTGTAGTCCAGGAAACGATGGAGAAATAACCATTTCCGTAACCTCAACAGCAGGAGACCCAACTCGTTTTGAGTACAGTATTGACAATGGAACTTCTTGGCAAGCATCCAACATATTCAGTGGATTGAGCGCAGGAACACACAATTTCTTGGTTCGACACCTGGATACGGGTTGTACCGTGACTACCTCGGAAACCATTGAAGACCCAAACACCTTTACCATAGATGTAAACGTGGTAAGTGATGTCATCTGTTATGGTACCGCCACTGGTGAAGTTACTTTTGAACTTTTGGATGCCACATATTCCGATGGATTCGATTGGACCATTTATGATACCAATGGAACCCCTAACGATAGACTTGACGATATTTCAGTTACCAATGGAAATTCCAGTACAACCGGTCCTACGGCTCCAATTTCGTTGCCAGCCGGAAGTTATATTGTTGAAATATCACAAGACGCATTCCCAGAATGTACAAACATAGAAGCCTTCAACATCGCAGGACCTTCAGCGGCCATTACAGGAAATACTGAAGTTACCCCCATAACCTGTAACCCAGGAAACGATGGTATCATTGAAGTTGTTGATGTGCAAGGTGGATGGGGTGGATACTCCTACTATGTGAGCACCACACCAAACCCTGATCCCAACGATCCATCCAACTATGTGTCCAGCCCAAGGTTCGAAAACCTTACGGCAGGTACTTATGAGGTTTGGATCATGGATCAAGAAGAATGTGCCACGCAGTTACCAGACGTTGACCTGACCATTCCTGATCCTATTCTTGCTGATTTGCAAATCAATCAAGCTAATTGTACCAACCTGCAAGGAGAAATTGAAGTTGTGGGCATCCCTGCAACCGACCCTGTAAGTGGTGGACAAGGAAGCAACTATACATATCAATTGATCAGAAATGGATCTAATGTAGGTTCTCCACAAACAAGTACCATATTCTCCGGTCTCGGAGCTGGAACCTATGAGGTTTATATTATAGACCAATGGGGCTGTGACACAACAGTTGGTCCAGTAGTGCTTACGGATGCTATGACAGCCAATGCTACTGTGGTTAAGCCTATTGATTGTACAATGGATCCAGGAGGGCAAATCACCATTAATGTTTCTGGGGGTTCGGCTAATCTTGAATACAGTACTATTTCTCCAATTTTGGCAACCGTGATTACCAACAATGATGGTATTTTCACTAACCTGACCGAACCAGGAACATATGTATTTACCATTACAGACTTGGACACCACGGAACCTTGTACTTATGTGGTTACACAAGAGTTGGATGATAAGGTGGATCCTGAATTATTGAATGCAACTGTTATCGATGTAAGTTGTTTTGGAGGAAGTGATGGTAGCATCTCCGCAAACCTTAATCCAGCAACCGCTACTAACCCCGAATATCAATATGAATTGATTGGAGTAAGTCTAGGTGCTCCGAGCAGACCGCTTCAAGATGAGCCATTGTTCGAAAATCTACCAGCAGGAGATTACCAAGTGCGTGTGGTTTCTGATAGGGAGTGTGAGGACATCAAAACTGAATCCGTTGATCAACCTAATCCGTTGGGTGCCACGGCCACGGCTACGGCCTTTGTGTGTTCTCCAAGCAACACTGTAAATGAATCGACCATTGCAGTAACCCCTAGTGGAGGAACTCCTTTTGCAGGTCCTGATCCTTATCTGTACAGTTTTGAAGGGAACAGCTTCACTTCCGATGCTACCTTCGATATCGTTGACAATGGAAGTGCACAAACCATCAACTATGTGGTTAGAGATGCCAATGGATGTGAATACCCAGATAGTATTACGGTGCAACCGTTGAATACCTTTACGCTGGATGTCAATCAAGATGTCGCGATTACCTGTAACAACCCTGAAACAGTAACATTGAATGTAACGGAAACCTTTGGAGGTGATACCTATACCTTCGAATTGTTGCCAGCAGGAAATCCTTTTGGAGCTATGACGGCTTCAACAGCGACTACGGCAACTTTTGATTTGACACAACCAGGCAGCTATACCTTCAGGGCAACCAATGATACAACAGGTTGTTACGTAGAAACAACACATACCATTGCGCCTTACGATACCATTGATGTGGTGGCCACTGCAACAGCGCCAGCAGTCTGCTTTGGTGATGCAGGAACCATAGAAATTGATGTAACCGGATATGTTGGTCCTTATGATTACGAAGTGTTCAACGCAAACGGAACAACCACTGGAGTAACAGGAAGCGGCAACACAAGTGCCAATCCATTCGAAATTCCAGATCCTTCATCCGCTTTGATCGGTGGAAACTACTATGTGGAAATTGTGGGAACCAGTGCACCGTTCTGTCCAGCTGTATCTGGCACAGTAACCATTGTTTCTCCTAGTTCAGCTTTGGATTATACCCCACAAGAAGTGGCTAATGTAACCTGTACCAATGATCAAGGTGAGATATTGATCAATCCAACAGGAGGTTATGCCCCTTACGATATTGTATTGACCAATACGACCACATCGGAAGTTTACACGATGAACAATGTATCTAGCTATGTGTTCACAGGACTATCTGCTGGTGATTATACCGTAAGGGTAACCGACAACGGTGGTTGTTTTGCTGATAGAGCATTGACATTAATAGAACCAGACCCAATTACTGCAGATATTGATGCTGCTCCAATTGACCTATTATGCTACGGAGCCGAAAGCGCTTCCGTTTGGGCAGATAATGTTGCTGGAGGAAGTGGTTCTTATGTCTACCAGTTAAACTACTACGACCCATCAGGTAACAACATCGTGTTCACCACAGGTGAGCAGAGCAACAATACCTTCAATGGACTTGGTGCGGGGATTTATAGCATCACGGTTTCCGATGGTTGGAACTGTGGTATGGAAACCCCAAGGATAACCATTACAGAACCAACAGAGGTAATGGCAAGTCTTGTTCAAGTAAGTGCCATGACGTGTAACAACGATGCAGAAATTATGTTGAGCGCAGCGGGTGGTACAGCACCATATTTCTATAGTACCGATGGGATCAACTTTACTGCAATGAGCGATGGAGATACTCATACCTTTAATGTAGGACCAGGAGCATACCAGTATTACGTGCGAGATGCCAATGGTTGTGATGCTTTGATATCCAACCAAGTTACCGTAGATGAAGTGCCAGAATTGATGTTGGAAATAGATGATTCAGCGGCCATAATAAACTGTATGGGCGAAGCATCTGCAACCATAATTGCACAAGCAACAGGTGGTCTTGGCAACTACAACTATGAATTGTTCAGCGATGCGGCCTTGACCAACCTAGTTGATGGTCCGCAAACCAATGGAACATTCAGTGGTCTATTGGCTGGTAATTACTATGTACGAGTAACCAGTGAAGACTGTGTTGAGGTCTCTCCTGTAGTTACCATAGTTGATCCAGAACCATTGGTAGTGGAAAGAGAAGAATTTACAGATATTACTTGTTCAGGAATGAACGACGGTACTATTACTGTTGAAGTGTCGGGTGGTACAGGTGAAATCCTTTACGCAATTTCACCCAATCTAGATCAGTTTGATACGACGAACACATTTACTGATCTAGAACCCGGCATCTATGATGTGATCGCTCAAGATGTGAATGGATGTTTCATCACCTTCCAATTTGAGATCAACCAACCAGAACCTGTTGTCGCCGAAGCCATCAACATTATGGACGAGGTATGTTTTGAAAGCGGTGATGGTTCGTTCGAAGTGCAAATCTCTGGAGGAACGGCACCTTACGAAACAAGCTTAAACTCCAGTGCAGATGCAAACTTTGTTCAAGGTCAGTTCTCGTTCCAAGACCTAACCGCAGGTACCCACGTCGTATTTGTGCGGGATGCCCAAGGTTGTGAAACCAACGTAATCGTGGAAATAGAGCCGGGAGTTAACCTTGCGGCAACGGTAACACCTGTTTACGAGTGTACCGGAAATATGCCCGATAACTATTTGGATATTGTTTTCGAAGACGAATCTATTATCGGTGATTTAATGTATGCTCTGGATTCAACCGATCCAGCAGACATGCAATTGACGGCCGATTATAGGAACATGGCGCCAGGTGACCACTACATCACCATTGCACACGCCAATGGATGTATGACTACTTATGACTTTACCATTGAAGCTTATGAACCTCTGGTTTTAACATTGGAGAACAATAATATCAACCAGATTACAGCTATAGCTGAAGGAGGCGTGGAAGATTATACCTTCTACTTCAATGACGTGGATAACGGAAGTGACAACACTTTCTACATCAATAGAACCGATACGTATACCGTTACCGTGGTAGATCAAAACGGATGTGAGGCCACAGCTGAAATATTTATGGAGTTCATAGATGTTGAGTTCCCTAATTTCTTTACACCAGATGGCGATGGTCTCAACGATATATGGATACCTGACAACATTGAAGGGTTCCCTGACGTACTAATTAAGGTTTATGATCGTTATGGTAGAGTAGTGGAAGAGATGGCCCGGAACGTGCAAGGATGGGACGGTAATTACGATGGAAAACCATTGCCTACCGGAGACTATTGGTACGTTGTTCAGCTTAAAGGTGAACAAGACGACAGAGAGTTTGTGGGACACTTTACATTATACCGAAATTAACGCTTAACCTACTTGACCCCATGTTAAAAAAAGTATATTCAACTATCCTATTTGTTTCCTTGGCACTTTGTGCCAGGGGACAAGAGTTGACCGTACCCCAACTATCCCAGTATATTGCGGACAACCCCTTTTTAATGTCCCCGACTTATGCTGGTATTGGTGATCATATCAAGGTGCGCCTAAACGGTCTTACCCAATGGGTGGGCATCGAAGATGCACCGGATACCCAAACCTTGGCCGCGGATGCGCGGATTGGAAACAGGTCTGGAGTAGGAATGCTATTGTACAATGATAGTAATGGTTTTACCAGACAACGGGGAGCCAGAGTATCATTTGCCCACCATTTAACATTGGACAGGTATGATGATATTTTCATGTCTTTCGGTATCTCTTACAACTTTAACCAATTTCGAATAGATGTAGAACAGTTTGAAGAGAACAACGGTCAATTGCCGGCAGATGATAAGGCCACAACCAATCATAACTTTGATTTGGGAGTCCTTTACCGGTACGATAAGTTCTTTTTTAGCTTGAATGCTGGCAACATACTTAACAAGGACCTATCTAATTTTAATACTGATATTATCCGTATTGAACCCAATAAACTTAGAAATTACTACGCTTACACAGGCTACAGCTTTTCCAAGAGCAAGAACAGTAAATTGGAAATTGAACCTTCGGTGTTCTTTCAATGGTTTGAAAGCGATGGACGTTCGGTTACTGATTTGAACACAAAATTCCGTATTCGTGACTTTGAAGATTACTACTATTTAGGTGTTACCTACCGTTTCTTGAACGATCAATTGGGAAAACCGCTTTACATTGCTCCGATAGCCGGTTTTAAAAAGAGCAACTTCTATTTTGGCTATTCCTATCAAGTTATCACCAACGAAATATTAGGGTATAGTACCGGTACCCACGTACTAACCGTGGGAATGGATCTTTTCCAAGGAATAAGTAACTGTAGATGTATGTATTGATTTAATGCGTTTTACCCTATTTTTGCCCTTTCGTAACTAAGAGCTTTGGGAAAAATCAGGTTAAAAAATATTAGGATACATTCCAACCACGGGTGTTTAAAGGAGGAAATGCTCATTGGCAGCGATTACAGGGTGGACCTGGAAATTACCGCTGACCTTTCTCAACCTGCCGCCTCCGACCAACTGAGCGAAACCGTGGACTATGTCCATCTCAATAACATTATAAAAGAAGAAATGACGGTACGTTCCAATTTATTGGAACATGTAGCCAAAAGAATCATTGATCGTATATTCGAGGAAATCATAGAAGTAACCCAGGTTGAAGTCGAAGTTTCCAAAATAAATCCGCCTATTGGTGGCGATGTGGAAAGCGTTTCGGTAAAACTCGCAATTACTCGTTGAATGACAATATCTTAACCGTTGAAACTGTTAATCTTTTAATAATTTTGAAAATACCATTACAAACGGCATTGTGGTCGAATTGGTTAGACAAAGTCCCGCAAGGATTTTTATGGTGGTTCGAGTCCACCCGATGCCTCTATAATTTTGCTAGATATTTAGATTATCATAAAAACTGAATATTCACAAAATATTTTTAGCTTTGCGATCCAATTGGCATCGTGGCCGAGTGGCTAGGCAGAGCTCTGCAAAAGCTTGTACAGCGGTTCGAATCCGCTCGATGCCTCAAAAACCCAGTACTTAGTGCTGGGTTTTTTTGTTACAGGTCTTCAAGTTTCTCTATTTTTTCTTGAATATCAAACTTATCCTTGGGCAAAAAACCTTTGGTAATCAATACCACTCCACAGATTATAAGAACAATTCCCAACCCTTTTTTGATGAGCACAATGCGCTCTTGTGTCAAATAGCGTTTCAATTGTTTGGCCAAAATTATCTTTATAAGATCCGTAGCAAAGTAAACAATCAACACGGTACTGAAGAATACCATCATCCGATTGGGGTTATTTTCCAAACTGGGTCCCACCACAATGATCAAACCCAACCAAAAAGCAAGTACACCAATATTGATGAAGTTCAACAAAAAACCTTTGACAATCAAACTTAAATAAGTACCCTTCGAGACCTTAACATTTGATTTTTTCTTTGCTTTTTTCACGAACAAAAAAATTCCGTAAACCAACAGAATCATACCTCCGAACACAAAAAGACCAGGTTCGTTGCTCAAGTTTTCTAATAACTGAAAACTACTAAAATAGGCTATCAACAAAAAAACAATATCGGCAAAAATAACGCCAATATCCAAACTTACCCCAGCCCTGAAGCCTTTGGTGGCACTTGTTTCCAATAAAACAAAGAAAACAGGACCAATCATAAAGCTCAACAAAAACCCCAACGGTATTGCAGCTTGGATGTCGTCAATCATTATTAGTGCACTCTTTTTATTTTTCCGCCGAAAAGGGTATGCTCATCCATTTTTTTTGGATCACCATATACCAGTACTTCGCCACCGGCCTTAACATTGGCCTTAACATAGTCCGTTGCATGGATTTCTGCATTTCCTCCCGCATTTACGCTTATGGTAGTAAATTTAGTTTTAAATGTTCTTCCGTTATATGTCCCGCCCGTGTTGATAATCACGTCTTGGGTGTTGGAAAATCCCCCTGCAAAGATTTCACCGCCAGAAACGGCTTTGATCAATAATTGATCTACTTCGCAATTTATCTCCAATTCACCTCCTTCTTGTGCCTTAAGTTCCAAAATTTCCTGCACATAAGTATCATCGGATGATATTCTTGCATCTTCATTAACATCGATCACCACCAGTTCTTCAGTATGATAAAGATCTACATAGGTTCTATATCCACTGAATATTTTAACGATTTCCATTCGAATCTTCAATATACCATCATTATTTACAATGGCAACATTATTGGTATTGGCACCGGTAATGATTGCTTTGTTTTCGTTGGAACGTATTAAATTGATGGAAATACCATCGAACCCCTTTACTTCGGTAAAGTTTTGTAGATTTTGGGTAATGGTAGCGTCCTGTGCTTCAATATATTGAAGCGATAGGAACAATATAACAATCGTAATTGGTCTCATGTTATAAAAATTTGGTTCTCAATAGGATAACAAATTTTATTCCAAAATAGTATCACTTCTTTTTACCGATCAACGAAAAGTCCAAATGCCTTTTGATCAAATCGGTGCTCTTCACCATCACATAAACCTCGTCTCCCAGTTGGTACATTCGTTTGGTACGTTCCCCTATAATGGCATATTGGCGTTCATCAAACACATAGTAATCATCTTTTATATCGCGAATACGAACCATACCTTCACATTTGTTCTCCACAATCTCCACATAAATGCCCCATTCGGTAACCCCAGAAATTACACCCAAGAATTCTTGATCCTTGTGATCTTCCATAAATTTGATCTGCATGTATTTGATAGAATCCCGTTCTGCATTGGCTGCCAATAGTTCCATATCGGAAGAATGTTTGCATTTTTCTTCGTACAAAGTGGCTTTTGGTGTTTTCTCTTTATCCAGATAGTGCTGTAGCAATCGGTGCACCATTACATCAGGATAACGTCGAATTGGCGAGGTAAAATGGGTGTAATATTCAAACCCCAGACCATAGTGCCCAATATTTTCCGTGGTATAAATGGCCTTGCTCATACTTCGTATGGCCAAGGTATCTACAAGATTCTGTTCTTTTTTACCTTTTACATCCTCCAATAACTGATTTAGGGACTTGTTGATGGTCTTAGGGTCCTTTAAATTGATACTGTGACCAAATCTGGAAATAACCCCGTTCAGAGCCATCAATTTGTCCTCATCGGGCTTGTCGTGTATTCGGTATATAAATGTTTTCTTCTGCTTACCGATAAACTCCGCCACCTTTCTATTGGCCAAGAGCATAAACTCTTCTATCAATTTGTTGGCATCCTTGGCTTCTTTAAAATAGACTCCTACCGGTTCGTTATCTTCGGACAAATGGAATTTAACTTCAATTTTATCAAAAGAAATCGCACCTGCATCCATCCGGGCTTGGCGCATAATTTTGGCCAATCTATCAAAAGTAAGCACGGCTTCGACAACTTCGTCGGAAACGGCATAGGCCTTTTCCCTGATGGATATTTCTTTCGGAATCTGGTTTTGTTCCGTCTCAATGATATGCTGCGCTTCTTCATAAGCAAATCGCTCATTGGAATTAATGGCGGTTCTACCAAACCATTGTTTTACCAACTTGGCGTTGTCATCCATTTCAAAAACGGCTGAAAACGTATATTTTTCTTCATTCGGCCTTAGCGAACACGCTTTATTGGAAAGTACTTCGGGCAACATAGGAACCACACGATCTACCAAATAAACCGAAGTGGCACGATTATAAGCTTCATCTTCCAAAATGGTATCGGGTTGCACATAATGGGATACATCCGCAATATGGATGCCTATTTCGTAATTTCCATTCTCCAATTTTTGAAAGGAAAGTGCATCATCAAAATCCTTGGCATCCTTGGGATCTATAGTAAAGGTAAGTACATCGCGCATATCCCTTCGCTTCGCGATTTCGGATTCTTTTATACTGGTATCCAATGTTTTGGCGAACTCCTCTACTTCATAGGGAAACTCATTTGGGAGACCATATTCCGCTAAAATGGCATGAATTTCTGTATTGTGCTCACCAGGTTTTCCCAAAACTTCAATCACTTCACCATAGGGCGAATCGGTATCAGCTGGCCAATCTCCAAGACTTACCAAAACCTTGTCCCCATCGTTTGCTTTTTTAAGCTTTTCCAAGGGAACAAAAATATCGGTGTACATTCTGGAATCCGTGGGTCGAACAAAAGCAAAGCGTTCCTGCTTGTCCACAATTCCCACGTACGAAGGTTTTTTTCGTTCAAGCACTTTGGAAACTTCACCTTCCATCTTTTTGCTCTTCCGTCTAGGTTTTAGAAACACTTCAACCGTATCCCCGTGGAAGGCCCTGTTCAAATTGTTGTTCTGAACAAAGATGTCATCCTCCAGCTCATCCACCACAATATAAGCGTTACCACTGGTGGTAAGATCTACTCTTCCCGTAAAATAAGTATGTAGCGATGGTTTCTTTTGATACTTCCCCCTTTCGGGCTCAATAATACGTTCACTGGCCTTTAATTGGCCTAATCTTTTAATCAATAGGTTTCTATCTTGCGTATCAGTAATATCTAATTTTGAAGCTATTTGCTTGTAATTGAATGCTTTAGATGGTTCTTTTTCAAGTACGGTGAAAATGCCCTTCGTAATTTCATTCTTTCGCTGACTACCAGCTCTCTTTTTTTTCTTTGACATTAACGTCCTTATTTTTTTGAAAAATACGAATTATAATCCTTGACCAACAAGGAATGAAAGAGGAATCACAAACAAAGTCAACTTTATCAACAATTATCAATATTATATTTTTTCTTCTTTTTTAAATTTAATTAAAATGATGATGATGATGTATTGTTGAAATGTGGAATAAGATTTTGAAGAAAAAGTTGCTTTGAACACAAAAAAGAATTTGTGAACAAACTGTCAGAACATAAGAAATTTAAAAATCAGGAAGTTATCATTTTTATCCACGATTATTAATAACCGTTGTCAACATCAATTTATTGAAAAGTTAATGTGTTTTTAATGTTAATTACCCACAAAAAATAGTGTACATAGGTTGATTAATTTTTAATGGAATATTACCCCAACATTAAATTATTATTTCTAATGATCGATTTTATTGAATTACAAAATTTCGTTACCAATAGTTTTATATAAATAGTTAACAAAACGGAGATATAGTTAATAGGTTGTATTTTAATTAAATGCAAAAATTGGCTCGTTTTTATAAACAGTATAACTTTAAAAGATATTGTACCTTTGTTTTATACCTATTTTAATACAAAGTCATGAAAATTGCCATAGGAAACGACCATGCAGGAACAGATTATAAACTTGCTATTATAGGTCTGTTAAAATCCAAAGGAATAGAAGTTATCAATTACGGCACGGACGGGGCCGATAGTGTAGATTATCCTGACTTTACGCATCCGGTGGCGAATGATGTATCCGAAGGAAATGTAGACCTGGGCATCGTTATTTGTGGTAGCGGCAATGGTGCCACTATGACGATAAATAAACACCAAAGTGTTAGAGGGGCCCTGTGTTGGAACAAAGAAATCACTCAACTGGCCAGGGAGCACAACGATGCCAATATATTGAGTTTGCCCGCCCGTTTCATTTCATTACCACAGGCATTGGATATGGTAGAAACTTTTCTCAATACCGAGTTTCAAGGCGGCAGGCACGAGCGAAGAATTGAAAAAATACCTTGTAGATAAGCCCAATGGGTCACCACCACAATCATGGACATTCGCACGCACATCCTGATTTAAGAGGGAGAAATCTGCTCATATCCATAATTCTTAACATCGGAATTACCTTGGCGCAGATTATTGGGGGCTTGCTTTCGGGAAGTTTGGCCTTATTGTCCGATGCACTCCATAATTTTAGCGATGTACTCTCCTTGGTCATCAGTTATGGTGCAAGCCGATTGGGACAGCGAAAAGCGTCCAGCTTAAAAACGTTTGGTTATAAAAGGGCTGAAATATTGGCTGCATTCATTAATGCGGCTACCCTAATGGTAGTGGCCATAATTTTGATGAAAGAAGCTGTTGAAAGGTTGATGAATCCGCAGGAAATAGAATCCAACCTCGTCATTTGGCTCGCATTGATAGCTATTGTAGGTAATGGTTTTAGTGTGTTATTGTTAAAAAAGGACGCTGACCATAACATGAACATGAAATCTGCCTATTTGCATTTGCTAACCGATATGATGGCGTCCGTAGCGGTATTGATCGGGGGTATTTTAATGAAATATTTTCAGGTTTACTGGGTCGATGCCATACTCACAATGATCATAAGCATTTACCTTATCTATATGGGGTACGACCTATTGAAGGAATCCACCAAAGTGTTGATGCTTTTTACACCAAAATCGGTAGTGATTCAAGAGATTGTGGAATCCATTTGTACCATAGACCAAGTTAAGAACGTCCACCACGTGCATATTTGGCAACTCAATGAAGAAGAAGTACACATGGAAGCCCACATCGATTTTAAAAATGATATTCGCCTTTCCGAGTTCGATAAAATTCTGGACGAAATAGAGGAACACGTCTACCACAAGCATGGCATTAACCATGTGAACATTCAGCCGGAGTTTGATAAATGCGATTCAAAAAGTGTAATAGTGCAAGATTAATGGAAGTATCCGTAAAAACATTTAACGAGCTAACTACCGAAGAACTCTACCAAATTTTACGCCTTCGCAGCGAGGTTTTTGTGGTGGAGCAGGACTGTGTGTACCAAGATGTGGACAACAAAGACCAAAAAGCACTTCATATTATGGGCATTAAAGATGGTGAAGTGGTAGCTTATACTAGGGTTTTTGAACCAGGCGATTATTTTGATAATGTAAGCATTGGCAGGGTAGTAGTAAGTCAAAGCCAACGTAAATACGGTTTGGGCAAGCAGATTATGCAAGCCTCATTGGCTGCCATAAACCAAAGGTTTCCAGATAAACCGATAGAAATTTCCGCGCAATCCTATTTATTAAAATTTTATACGGAACTAGGTTTTAATGCTATTGGCGAAGAATATTTGGAAGATGGTATTCCGCACAGGAGGATGTTGAAAGCGTAAGGTTATGCTACAGGGATGCTGAGCAAAGGCGAAGAGCAGGAATGACAGGATTAAACTAGTTTTTTCGCCACTCCAATCTTAATCAAAAAATCAAGTTTTAGAATAAGGTTTACAGGCTTTTCTGCTTTGTTTTTCGTGGAAAAGAAGAGATATCCTTCGCTTTTCGGGTTCAGTGGTTCTAAAGTCAGTTTGCCATGTTTGTTCTGCTTTTTAGAAATGATTTGCTCAAGTCCCTTTTGCGATAATCCTACACCATCTAAATGTTGAATCAATTTTTCCCGATTCACAAATGTGATGTTGCAAGAGGTAAAAACATCATCTTCATCCGAATAAATACTAGTGATTAAGGCATAAAACTGTGTTTTTTTGGAAACATCGAACAGCCACCCCTGTTTTTGAACAGTATTTTTCAGATACATAAGCTCAAAAGCAAATGTGGGCAAGTTTTCATTTACGTAGTCCAGCTGTGCTTTTTCATCCACAAAAAATCGCTTTCCCGAAATGTTATCCTTTAGGATAAGATCTATGCCCTGTAGTTGTTTTTTAAGATTAGAAATCCGCTCAAAGCAATATTGCTTTAAGTGTTTTTGGTAATAGGAATCCAGCAAAGGGGTTAATTGTTTTTCTTTGGATAGGTCAGCTTTGAACTTGCTTTTCAAATTCGGATATTTTCCGGAACAGCGAAGCACCCAGTTTCTCCACAATGCCCACCACAAGTGCATTGCCCATAAAAAAGGCACGCTTGGCATCAGAAATGCCCTCCAATTTGGTGTGATAGTCCGGAAACATGTTCAACCGTTCCAATTCAACAGGTAAAAGTCTTCGCAGTCCCTTGGAGGTTTGGACCACGTGCTTAAACCGGGATGGGGATTTTCCGCCCTCGCCGGTTATTATTGTTCTGGAAGGTTGATCAAGAGCATCGGGAAAAACCATGCTTCCCTCGCTATAATTGTACTCAAAACCAGCTTTGGTCTTGCGTATTTCTTTTTTGGAGCCCTTTAAATATTCCCATTTGGGCAAATCCGATGCATTAATATAATATTCAGAAGGAATAGGCCCTTTTTCAAGAATATCGGAGAGCAAGGTTCTTTTGCCTCCATAGGAAGGCGAGGTTTTTAGCGTAGAAACTTTTCCATCCACACAAATACCTGTGTTTAAAAAAGGAGAAAGTCCTTTTTCCTTGTTGAAGTTGTTGGAAATGGATAACAAATCCTTTTCCAAATCAAAAGAAATCAAGCTCTGTGTTGTTTGAGCAACGGGAAAGCCATCATTGAAAGTGCTTTTATTCAACATCCAGTCCATTGGTTCCGTTTTTTGGAGCTTTAGGTAAATGTCCGTATCGCTTAAATATGCCAGAAAAAAAACGCGCCTTCGGCGCTGAGGCATTCCGTACTCGGCCGCATTGATTACCCGCCATTCCACCGCATAGCCCAAATCCGACAAACTACGTAACATTATTGCAAAATCCCTTCCCCGTTGTGTCGAAGGAGACTTTAAAAGACGGTCCACATTTTCTAAAAAAAGATATTTCGGCTTGTTCTTTTTCTCGGTCAAAATTCGATGGATGGACCACCAAAGCACTCCTTTTTTACCGATAAGCCCTTTGGAGTTTTTCAAGGAAGTGGCCACGGAATAATCCTGACAAGGAAACCCACCTACGAGTATGTCGTGGTCCGGGATATTTTTGGTTTCCACAGTCTCAATATTGACATTGGAATGGTTTTCGATTCCGAACCGCGCTTCGTAAACTAGGGAGGCATGCTGCATTTTTGTAGAGGGCTCCCACTGATTGCTCCAAACTACTTTATAGTGTCCTGTGTTTTCCAATCCCAGACGAAAACCGCCCACACCGGCAAAAAGTTCACACACTTTGAGTTGTTGCATGCCCAAAAATAGGATTTATTAGTTTTTTTGTTGCATTAAATTTAAGCTCCAAATACAGTTTGATAAAAAGAAAACACAAAAACGGCAGAAAAAATGAAAACCACAATCATAAACAAGGTATTTAAAAAACTTGAAAATTCTTGATTCTCCAAGTTTTCCGTAATGCGCGATATGGATGGATCACTTGGTAAATACATCACATCCAATTGTTCTATTTCTTGAGGTAACTGCGTGTTGTCGGTTATTTTTTTATCATTTCCCTCGATTTTTTCACCAGTGTGTGACCTAAATAAATAGGAAAAATCAAAAACAGGGTCATGCTTGATCACCGCCCCCGTATTTTTAAAGTCCGATACATCTGCGGTGGTGCCTAGACCGTAAAAAAGCAAGTTCCAATTATGGGCCAATGTCTTACCATTTACCAAAATGCCAATTTTACGTAAGATTGAATATATAAAAGCACTCATGCCAATTAAGATCAATCCAATTTGCCAGGTTTTAGAGGCTTTAAAAATGAGCTCATACTGTTGCGGGGATGCAAATATTTTTTCCAAGGCCTCTCCAACTAAGATATAACTGCCAATAATGTAAAGCACCATTTTTAAACTACAGATAATGACAAAAACAAAGGAGAATCTACAAGGTTTTTGAGAAAGAAAGATAGGGTCTTTTGGTTTTCGGGCAATATTGAGCCCAATTTGGATGGTCTTATCGGTTTGAAAGCGATTTAAATGGGGTTTGGTGTCCCAAACTCTAATTTTTCTATGAATGTGATGACCAGAAAAGTTCTCGAACAGCAATAAAAGTTCCAGCAAGGGCTTTTTGCCTTTTTTAATGGTTTCCACGGAGATTATGGAAGCCTCTTTGGATGTAATGGAGCCATTGTTTCGGTTTTTAAGAACACAAAAAGTTCTGGAAAAACAATTCTTCATAAGGTTGTTAAGCCAAAATAGAAGAACAGCAGCTAGCAAAGTGAGCGTTAGAATTGTGTAGGTCATTTGCAAGTTTTTCAGTCAAGTTAGCACCTTGCTGCATAACTTTTCTGTGAAACTTGACGGTTACCGTATCTGAGTTGACGAAAACCCCATATGAGTTGTTCAGTGTCTTTTCTTAATTCAAAATACTGGTATATTTGTTACTATCGGCCAATAATTCTTTAGCGGCTAGAATGGCATCATCGTGATTTAAATAGTATTTGTAAAGACCTTCGCGGTAAAAGTATCGTGTAATTATTTCGTCTTCCAGATTTTTTTGTATTTCTTTTTTGAAGGTGTCCAAAGCGTCAATTTTACCTCTATTTACGGCAAAAAGAAGGTCTTTATACTTTTCTTGCACCTCTGAGCCCAATAAGGTATCATCACTGTTAATGGATTCCTCTAGCAACTTTTCTGTTTTGGTCTGGTAAGAAAAGTTTTGTTCTTCCGCGTAGGATTTAAACGCATTATAATCACCATCGGAAAAACTAAAGTTCTCTACCGAATCAAAATTGTGGTCGTAGAAATACTCCGTGGCAAAGTCAAAAACAATATTGTTGTCCTCGAGCGCCCCGATAAGTGAATTGGTCTTTAAGGATTCAATGGTCACATCGGGCATCACACCACCACCATCCCATACTTTTCTGCCATTTCGGGTGGTAAACTCATTAAATTTAGTGTTCCGAACGGCATTTCCCTCTTCATCACGGTTCCAGTAATCCAACGATTGGATACACCTTCCCGATGGGGTATAATATCTGGAAATAGTTACTTTTAATTGAGTTCCGTATGTGAGTTTGAGCGGACGTTGTACTAGGCCTTTCCCAAAACTTCTTGCGCCGATAATTACAGCACGGTCCAAATCTTGCAAACCGCCCGAGACTATCTCGCTCGCTGAGGCACTTTTTCCATTGATCAGAACCACAAGCGGAATCTCTTCGTCTTCTGCTTTGTTTTTGGTTCTGTATTCTTGATTGAATTTTTTGACCTTGGATTTTGTGGTTACGATCAACTCCCCCTTGGGCACAAAGAGGTTGGTTACATTGATGGCTTCGGAGAGTAGCCCCCCTGGGTTCCCCCTCAAATCCAACACTAACCTTTCGGCACCTTGACCTTTGAGGTCTTGCATGGCCGATTGGGTCTGCTTGGATGCTTTTTGATTAAATCGGGACAACACAATATATCCTGTTTTATCATCGATCATGTCATAAAAAGGAACTGCATCCACTTCTACGCCTTCTCGGGTTATAGTGGCTGTTTTGGTTTCGCCTTGCCTCAGAAAAGAAACTTCGACCGAAGAGTTGTTGGCTCCTTTTAGGAGCTCGCCGGCATTATCGTCAAAATCGGCAACCAATGTTTCTCCGATCTTGATAATCTCATCTCCCGCCTTTAGGCCTGCTTTGTCCGCGGCATATCCTTGATAGGGCTCTACGACGACTAATTTGTTTTTGTAAGAGCGCACTAGGGCTCCAATGCCCGAATATTCTCCCGAATTGTTGATTTTGTATGATTCAACATCTTGTTCGTTCAAGAACTGGGTATAGGGGTCAAGCTCTCCCAACATATTTTTTATGGCGGAATCCATCAGCTCTGCTGGATTGGTTTCATCCACGTAGTTCATGTTGAGTTCCTTAAATAAGGTGGTGAAGATTTCTATTTGCTTGGCAATCTCAAAAAAGTCGCTTTTAAAACTACTGGCCCCGACCAAAATGGCAATTGCCAAAACGGGAATCAAAACCTGTTTTTTAATCAATCTTTTCATGGAATTCTATTTTTACAAAGGCCTCTAAGAGTTTTTTCATGGCCGTGTCAACCTCATCAAAACTTGGGGCCTTCTTGCCAAGGTATAAAAATATGAACGCATAATTTCCCTCAATGTTGTTAAAAATGAGGGGTTTGTTCAGCCGATACGACTCTCTCAAAAGACGCTTGATGCGGTTACGCTCAACGGCAGTTTTAAATTTTTTCTTGGGTGCGACCACGGCTACTTTTACAGGAACCCCATCATCAAAATGTGTAGGAAGGTATATGAGTTTGATGGGAAACTCCCGCAGGTTTTTTCCTTCGGTAAAAAGCGCTTCGAACAGTTTTTTGTTGGTAAGCTTTTCTTTTTTGGGAAAAGAAATATCAAAATTGTCCCCTTGAGGGGACCTTAGGGGCGTATTTTCTATTTCAAAACCAGGCTTTTTACTTTGCATTTCATTTATGACTTCTTTTAAGGTCATCAAAACACTGAACATATTTTTTTTAACCTCAATATCTTGTAACCTGATTATATGTACGCCCACTTTTTCTAATTGACGGTCTCTTTCTGCATCCTTATCATATTTAAACTCATGGGATACACCATCAATTTCAATAGCGAGCTGCAATTCATGACAATAAAAGTCAACAATATACTCAAGCAAAGGCACTTGTCGATGAAATTGAACCCCTAAAGCACGCTGTTTTATTTTTTCCCATAGAAGGACTTCAGAAAGCGTACTGTTTTTACGTAGTTGCCTAGCGAACTCTTTTAACCTTGGATTGTATGGAATAATCTTGTTTTTCAATTGTCAAAAAAGCTAAATATATTAAGAATAATTGGTCAACGAACACCCCTGAGGTCCCCTCAAGGGGACAACAAAAGGCATTTTCTTAATAAAAAGGGCGGCACTATCGGCCGCCCTTCAAATGTTTTGTCATATCGAGAGCCTTATTCCTTTGCCTGATAAACGTTGTTTTCTCCATCAACATCGGCCATCAATTGCGATGGGTCTATCATAATGGCTTGAACGTTTTCCAAAGGCATATCCAATGTAAACTCGTATGTTGGGAAAGCCCAAGGCCAATCTTCTAAAACAGTGCGTTCTAGGTTGGGGTATGGGTTGTCTTTTTCTCCAAACATCATGCGCAATGGCACATAGTACGTTTCTTGGGTTCCGTCTTTGCCCACGACCAAAATATCCAAGGGCATGGGCATTTCACCAATGCGCTCCATAGTTACTTTGGTGTTTTCGCCATCGGCCTCAACACTTTTTATACCATAATCGATAGTGTTGGTGGTCTGCGTCCAATCCGTTAGGTACCAATTAAGCTCCATTCCCGATACTTTTTCTGCTGTTCTTTTGATATCGTTCGGTACGGGGTGCTTGAATTTAAAGTCTTCGAAATATTTTTGAATGGTTTCCATTAATTTATCCTGTCCGATTACATATCCAAGTTGCGAAAGGAATATAGACCCTTTACTGTAGGCTGCAACACCATATGCAAAGTTTGTGGTGTATCTATCAGCATGAGTGGATTGTGGCATCTCCAGACCTGAGTTTACCAGGGCATAGTAGCCCCTGTAAGATCCTTCAAAAGGGTTTTGCTTGTTCTGTTCCATAATCTGGTTCATGCACAGACTACTGATAAAGGAAGTGAAGCCCTCGTCCATCCATTCGTGTTTGGACTCATTGTTAGCCAATACATGCTGAAACCATGAGTGGGCCATTTCGTGCACCATTACACCGACTAAACTGCCAAATTCTCGTTCGCCAGTGATCAAGGTGCTCATCGCATACTCCATTCCACCGTCACCACCTTGTATCACGGAATATTGTTCGTAAGGATATTTACCCACATTTTTACTGAAAAAGGTCATTGCTTCCGCTGTTTTGGGCTGAAGTTTTTTCCAGTTTTCATTGAATTCCGGGTTGTCTTTATAAAGGAAATGAAGCGTTGGTCCGTCCTCCATTTCATAAGTGTCGTGGATATATTCCGGATCGGCCGCCCACATAAAATCGTGTACTTGCGGCGCTTTAAAGTGCCATGTCAACGTTTTTCCCTTTGTTTTTACTTTGGTTCCGGGTGTTTCGTACCCGTGTCCAATTTCTTGCGGGTTTTGAAGATAACCAGAGCCCCCGACGGTGTAATCTTTATCCAATGTTATTTTTACATCAAAATCGCCCCATACCCCATGGAATTCACGAGCAATATATGGGTTGGGATGCCATCCTTCAAAATCATATTCCGAAAGTTTTGGATACCATTGGCTCATGGAAAGGGCCACACCTTCCCTACTATTTCTACCGGAACGTCTTATTTGCAGAGGTACCTGCCCTTCAAAGGACATTTCCAAAGTAGTTTTTCCTCCGGATGGAATAGGTTTCGCCAAATCTACCACAAGGATAGTTCCTTCTTCAGTAAAAGTAACGGGCTGGCCATCTTGGGTTAGGGATTTGGCATGCAAATATCCCATTTCATCATCAGAAAGAGAGGCAATCCTACTTTTTCCGTCTTCCATCATCCTTTTGTCAGGGTCTTTGATGTTCTGGAGCCTAATATCCATTTCACTGCCAGGCTGAAAAGCATTGTAGTACAAATGATAAAAAACACGGCTCAATTCATCAGGAGAATTGTTGGTATAGACCAATTTTTGGGTACCCGTGTACTGGAAGGTTTTCACATCCATTTTCACATCCATGGTATAATCCACATGCTGTTGCCAGTCATCGGATGTTTGTGCATTTAAGAAAAGGGTAGCTCCAAAAAAGGCTGATAAAAGAAGGGATTGTAAACGTTTCATATATTATTTTGAATTACTTTCTAAGGTCATTTTTCCGTTTGAGATGTTGCTTGCTAAAATTAAGGCATTATAGGCATTTACCATTTTCCCCGACTTGGAAATCTTATCAAAAGTCGCGGACTTAGTTTCATCGCCCGCCATGATCACAGACCTTTTTGTTCTAAGACCGGACTGCATGATGATATTTTTTACCTGGGATGCGGATAAATCTGGATGAAAAGAACGAATCAGTGCGGCAACACCGGCAACTGCCGGGGCGGCCATTGATGTTCCCCCTTGAAACTCATATTCGCTGTTGGGCATGGTAGAGTAAATCTCCGCTCCAGGGGCAAATACATCTACACGTTGGCTGCCATAGTTCGAGAAAGAGGCTACCATTTCCGATCCGTAGCTACTGGAAAGGGCACCTACGGTAATCAGATTGTCCACAAACTCTTGATCGCTTTCCATATCATCGTTTGGATAGTTCCTGTTTTCAGGGATTTCCAGGTCTTCACCGTCGTTACCTGCAGCATGAACGATAAGCACATCTTTGGAAGCTGCATATTTTATGGCATCGTAAACCCATTCTGCTTTTGGAGAGAAAGATTTTCCAAAGCTACAGTTGATGATGGACGCACCATTGTCGACAGCATAGCGAATGCCTAGAGCGATATCTTTATCGTATTCATCACCATTGGGAACGGCCCTAATACTCATAATCTCCACATTCTGGGCTACTCCGTCGACACCAATTCCGTTGTTTCGTTTGGCAGCGATAATACCCGCTACGTGGGTGCCGTGGCTTTCCGTTTCCACCATGTTTTTTGGGTTTCCGTTTCCATACGGGACATCGGTAATGTCGTAGGGATCATCACCCACGGGAGTTCTTCCGTTAAAGTCTTTGTTGAGGTTATAATTGGCTTGTTCCGTAAAGTACTTGATTCCTTCTTCTAGCTCTTCCAACACTTTGGGAATACTGTCACCATAGGTGAACATTTGGGTCAGCACGGCAACACTTTGCTCCATTTGCGCAGTTTTTGGCTCTATGGAAAGCAAATCTTTCTTCGTGTAGGTTTCTTTCCCAAGTTCGCTTCTTACAAGTTCGTCAGCACCTTTCACCACCTGAAAAATTTGTTCGTACTGTTGTTTGTTCTGAACCGCTTCGGGATATTCCTTGTCCAATAAAAGCCTCGCCTCAGCTCTTTCGGATGCATCGCCAATGTTCAAACGTAGCATTCGAACGTATTCCAATTGCTCGTTGTAAGAATCGCCCAAAAAGTTATACCCATGAACATCGTCCACATAACCATTTCCATCATCATCTTTGCCGTTGTTGGGGACTTCATCGGTGTTTGTCCAAAGCACACCTTTTAGGTCTTCGTGATCCAAATCCATACCTGAATCCAAAACGGCCACCACAACGGTTTTCCCTTTTTTGTTTTTTATGATTTCGTTGTAGGCCTTGTCCACGCTCATACCTGGAATGGTATCGGCAATAAGGTCGAGGTGGCCCCAATGTTTTTTCTCGGCATCGGTAAGCTCAGAGATTTTTAAGGGAACGGCATCAATGTTCCCTACAGGGGTTGAAACTAATGCGGTGGAGCCACAACCCAACAAAAAGAGGGTGGCGGCAATGGATAGAAGTTGTAGTTTAATATATGTGCGATTCATAGCATGTGTTTGTAAAAGAATGAGCTTATTGTACTTTAAATAGTTCGTCGTAGGTAAACAGCTGATTCAAACGAGCCCCTTTTTCGGTCTGCTTAAGGGAGCAGATTTGATTGTGGGCATCGTGCTCGAACAAGAGCAGCCAATCGTTTTCCACGGCTTTATTTAAAAATGATTGTTTTTCTTGTAAGGTCAGCAAAGGACGGGTATCATACCCCATTACATATGGCAAGGGTATGTGGCCCACGGTGGGAATAAGGTCCGCCACAAAAACCAAGGTTTTTCCTTTATACCTTAGGTGCGGAAGCATTTGCTTATCCGTGTGCCCATCCACAAAGTGGATGCCAAAACCGAGTTCGGAATTTTCAACAAATGAACTTTCTTTTCTGTCCACAAAATGCAACTGACCGCTTTCTTGCATGGGCAAAAGGTTTTCCTTTAAAAACGAGGCTTTTTCCCGGGCATTGGGTTGAGTGGCCCATTCCCAATGGTCTTTATTGGTCCAAAAGCGGGCATTTTTAAATGCAGGCTCATATCCTGTTCGGTCCTTGTTCCATTGTATGCTGCCCCCACAATGATCAAAATGCAGATGGGTCAAAAACACATCGGTAATATCATCACGATGAAACCCTATATTTTTTAAGGATTTGTCCAAAGAATGGTCGCCCCAGAGATAATAATAACTAAAGAATTTATCGGATTGTTTATTGCCCAATCCGTTATCGATCAAAACAAGCCTGTCACCATCTTCAATCAGAAGACAACGGGCGGCAAGGTCAATCATATTATTGCCATCTGCAGGATTGGTCCTGTTCCAAATAGATTTAGGGACTACACCGAACATGGCGCCTCCATCCAACTTAAAATTACCGGTCTCTATGGGATAAATTGTCATTTAGAAAATAAAATGGGGTGCAAAATAATAAAAGCACAGTCCAATTGCCGAAAAATTAAGGACATATTGGCCGTATTTTAACAAAAACTGGTTGAGTATCGTTTAATATCGCAATGTTTCGACCAATAAGGCGGCTTCAATTTGTTTGGTAAGCAAGACGAAGATCGATTATCTAAAAGAAAAACAGTAAATTTCCACAAAACTTGGACCATGGTCGAACTCGCTGGAATTATAATTCTAGGCATTATTGCTCAATGGGTGGCTTGGCGGTTTAAATTGCCCGCAATTTTGCCTTTGATATTGATAGGATTGTTGGTAGGCCCCATAGCAACATTATATACAGAAGACGGATCAAAACTTATAGAGCCTATTTGGAACGGAGAAAAAGGACTGTTTCCTGGGGAGGGACTTTATTATTTTGTGTCCTTGGCCATTAGTGTTATTCTTTTTGAGGGCGGACTTACGCTAAAAAGGGCCGAAATATCCAATGTAGGCCCTGTAATCACCAAATTGATTACCATTGGTACCATTGTCACCTTCTTTGGTGCGGGTGTGGCCGCACACTATATTTTTGGGCTTTCGTGGCAAATTTCCTTTTTGTTCTCTGGTTTGATCATTGTTACGGGACCTACGGTGATTACACCCATTTTGAGAAACATTCCCCTTAAAAAAGATGTGTCCGCGGTTTTGAAATGGGAAGGAATTCTTATCGACCCGATAGGTGCTTTGGTCGCCGTATTGGTGTTTGAGTTTATCAGTGTAGGCGAAGGGCAGGCCTTTACCCAAACGGCGTTGGTTGAATTCGGCAAAATTATTCTGTTCGGCACCACTTTTGGTTTTACGTTCGCACATGCATTGGCCTTTGCCATTAAAAGAGACTTTATACCACACTATTTGTTGAACGTAGTTTCCTTGAGCACGGTGCTTTTGGTTTATGTAGAGTCCGATCTTTTTGCCCACGAATCGGGACTTTTGGCCGTTGTGGTCATGGGAATGGTGTTGGGCAATATGAAGTTGCCGAACATCAAAGAGCTGCTTTATTTTAAGGAGTCCCTAAGCGTACTTTTGATTTCCATACTCTTTATCCTCTTGGCGGCCAACATCAATATTAGCGATATGGAGTTAATCTACAACTGGAGAACGTTGGTGCTTTTTGCCGTGATTGTTTTTGTAATCCGTCCGGTCGGTGTCTTTCTGAGTTCTCAGGGGTCCAACTTAAAACTCAATGAAAAACTTTTTATTGGTTGGGTGGGCCCCCGTGGTATTGTAGCGGCAGGTATTGCTTCGCTTTTTGGATCAAAATTGATGTTGCGAGGGGAACCAGGGGCAGAATACATTACCCCTCTGGTTTTCATGATTGTGCTGGGCACGGTATTGCTAAACGCCACCACGGCACGTTTGTTTGCCAAACTTGTAGGCGTATTTTTGATGAAGTCTGAGGGTATTTTGATTATTGGAGCTTCTAAATTATCTAGGCTTATTGGCAACTATCTGAGAAAGAACAACAGGCATGTTGTTTTGATCGACAACAATCAGAACAATGTTGAAAAAGCCAAAAAATTAGGACTTGAGGCCATTTCGGCCAATATTTTTTCCGATACCTTGACAGACAATATCGAGCTTAACGACATGGGATATTTAATGGCCCTTACCGGAAACTCGGATATTAACAAATTTGCAATCAACAAATTTCAAAGACAGTTTGGGGAAAACGGAGCATTTAGGTTGGTTAATACGGATGAGGTAAATGACCCCGAGAACAACCCAAAGGAAGGCCTATTTTCCCATACCGATGATTTTATTCAGTTGATGGATACCGTTCGTAAACATCCGACCATCCACGAAATTGACTTGGAGGACAAAGAGCATTACGACAAACTCATCGACATCACCTATGAGCAACGTGATGTGGTTCCGTTGTTCACCAAAGACCCCAGTGGCAGTATTGAGATTATTCCGGCCAACAGCAAGGACTTTACACCAAAAGGAGAAGGCTATAAGTTGGTTTACCTAGGAAAAATCCTTGAAGTCGAGAAAAACACCCAAGAAGAAGAATAGCCAAAACCTTAAGTTAAGGCATATGCCCGATACATCAATTGATAGGGGGCATCCATCAATTGAGGGGTGAATAAACGATTTAGTACAAGTATTTTGGTGCATTATTAACCATATAAATCTTTAAAAAGATGAAAAAGCTTGTATTTTCAGCAATAGTTGCAGCCACTTTAATGGCCGCCTGCTCAAAAGATGATGAACTATCTAAAAAGTGTGATTCTTGCACCTCTGACCTTGGCAATAAATTTGAAATTTGTGATAATGGGAACGGAACATATGACGTTTCCGAAAATGGTGACCCAGTGGAAACAATAACTAAGGGAGAACTAGAAGGATTCACACCCAAACAAGTGGTGGAACTAGCATGTGAGTATGATAGTGAGCTAGAATTTTAAAATTAATCATTCAATTTAAGCACGGCCATAAAGGCTTGTTGTGGGATTTCCACATTTCCCACTTGGCGCATTCGCTTTTTACCCTTTTTCTGCTTTTCCAGCAACTTACGCTTACGAGAAATATCACCGCCGTAACATTTGGCGGTAACATCCTTTCTTAAGGCCTTTATGGTTTCCCTGGAAATAATCTTGGAACCTATTGCGGCCTGGATAGGAATATCAAACTGCTGTCTAGGGATAAGTTCTTTTAGTTTTTCACACATCTTTTTTCCAATGTGGTAAGCATTGTCAAAGTGTACCAAGGCCGAAAGTGCATCAACGGGTTGGGCGTTCAACAAAATATCAACACGCACCAATTTGGAGGTGCGCATCCCAATTGGAGAATAATCAAAAGAAGCATAACCCTTGGACACCGTTTTTAATCGATCATAGAAATCAAAGACAATTTCTGCCAAAGGCATATCAAAAACCAGCTCTACACGTTCTGTCGTCAGATATGTCTGGTTAACAATTTGACCTCTCTTTTCTATACAAAGTGACATTACGTTACCAACAAAATCAGCTTTTGTGATAATGGTAGCTTTAATGTATGGTTCCTCGACCCTGTCAATGGTGGATGGGTCCGGTAAATCCGTTGGGTTGTTTACAATGATGGGTTCTGGATCACCTTTGGTTGTATAGGCGTGGTAGCTCACGTTAGGCACCGTAGTGATAACTGTCATATCGAACTCACGCTCCAAACGCTCCTGAATAATCTCCATATGGAGCATTCCCAAGAAACCACATCGAAAACCAAAGCCCAACGCGGCACTACTTTCAGGGGTAAACACTAAAGAAGCATCATTCAACTGCAACTTTTCCATGGACGAACGCAAATCTTCAAAATCTTCAGTATCCACGGGATAAATCCCGGCAAAAACCATCGGTTTCACATCTTCAAAACCTCCGATGGGGTTTTTGGTGGGGTTTGCCGAATCGGTAATGGTGTCCCCGACCTTTACTTCACGGGCATCTTTAATTCCTGTTATCAAATAACCTACATCGCCCGTGGAAATTTTGTTTTTCGGGTGTTGGGTCAATTTTAAGGTGCCAATTTCATCGGCATAGTAAGATTTTCCCGTGGCCACAAACTTTATCTTTTGTCCTTTGGTGATTTCTCCGTTCATCACTCTGAAATAAGTCTCTACACCCCTAAAAGGATTATAAACAGAATCAAACACAAGGGCCTGGAGCGACTCATCGGTTTTGCCTTTTGGGGCAGGCACACGCTCAATGATCGCGGTAAGAATGTTCTCGATTCCGACACCTGTTTTAGCACTTGCCTGTATTACTTCTTCGGGTTTGCAGCCCAACAGGTCCACAATGTCATCAGTAACCTCTTCAGGGTTGGCACTGGGCAAATCAACCTTGTTGAGTACGGGAATTATTTCCAAGTCGTTCTCCAGGGCCAGATATAGGTTGGAAATGGTCTGAGCCTGAATACTCTGTGCAGCATCAACGACTAAAAGAGCCCCCTCACAGGCCGCTATAGATCGAGAAACCTCATATGAAAAATCAACGTGTCCAGGAGTATCAATCAAGTTGAGCACATATTTTTCGCCATTGTGAACATAGTCCATTTGGATGGCATGACTCTTAATGGTAATGCCCCGTTCACGCTCCAAGTCCATGTTGTCCAACAACTGGTCCTGTTTTTCACGTTCGGTCACCGAGCCAGTAAAATCCAACAAACGGTCTGCCAAGGTACTTTTACCGTGGTCTATATGTGCAATAATGCAAAAATTCCTGATCTTCTCCATATCAACAATAACATACCCTAAAATAGGGATATAATCAACTGCAAATATAAATGTTTTAAATGCCTATAAATGTTTTTTTCCCAATAAGAAAATTAAGGCCCATAACGCTCAAAAATAATTTATTAGATTTGATGTTCAACCCAAACCTCAAATGAAGAACCTCACCACTATTGTTTTATTGGTGTTTTTTACAATAGGCGGCATGTACGGCCAAACCTTTACGATTACCGGAAAGGTGGTGGACGAACAGAATCAAGTAATTCCATATGCGAATATCTTACTGCTTCAGGCTGCCGATTCCACCTTTGTTCAAGGAAGTTCCGCAAATGAGGAAGGTTATTTTGAGCTATCCGAAGTGGTAGCAGACCTGTATTTGCTCCAGGCGAGCTATGTGGGCAGAGGTTCGGAACCAAGGGCATTGGACATTAAAAAAGATGTATCCCTTGGCGCATTGATCATTCCAATGGAAAACAACGAATTGGACGAGGTGGTGGTTACCGCGCAGCGACCTAAACTTCAACGACTTCCGGACAGACTGGTCTTTACAGTAGAAAACACCGTGGTTTCCCAGGGAACTTCGTGGGATATCCTTAAAAATACCCCAGGGGTCATCGTCAACCAGGATGATTTATTGATTCGTGGCCAAAATGCAACGGTTTACCTCAATGATAGAAAGGTACAATTGTCCGGTCAAGAAGTCCAGGATTTGTTGCAAGGACTTTCAGGCACCAATATTAAATCGGTGGAAGTGATAGCCAATCCTCCCGCAAGGTACGATGCCGAAGGAGGCCCCATTTTGAATATTGTTACCAGTAAAAACATTATTCCGGGATACAAGGGCAGTGTTAACGGAACATTCACCCAAGCCGTTTTTCCCAAATACAGTATTGGTACCAGTCATTACTACAAAACAGATAAGCTCAACGTATTTGCCAATTACACCATCAACCCAAAAAAGGAATTGACCAAAACCAAGAAAGGCATCAATTTTATCGATGATGCGAACGAAGTTTTTTCCGTTTGGGATACGGATTACAATCAAACGGATAGATCACAATCCCAAAATGCAAGCTTTATTTTAGACTATGATTTTGATGATCGAAACAGCTTGAACCTTACCTCCAACTTACTTTTCAACTTAGATCAAGAGCAAGAAACCCTTCTGGACAATGAAATGAGGAACGCCCAGGCACAATTGGATTCCACTTTTACCACCCGCAATGATGCCGAGATGGACAACACTAATTTGGCCTTTGATCTTACTTACGTCCACAAATTTAAAAAGGAAGGGGCACAGTTAAGAGCAAATGGGCACTATACCCATTATAACGGAGAAACATTTCAGCGCCTTGGGTCCAATTATTTTGATGCAAATGGCGAATTTTTGAGGGATTTTGGCTTTGATTCGGACACTGACCAAGAAATTAAAATTTTTACCGGGCAGCTGGATTACTCCACCCCGATTGGCAACGCCTCTTTTGAAACGGGAGCGAAAATTTCCTCTGTAACGTCAGAAAACAATCAGCGTTTTTTCAATTTTATTGGGTCTAGCAACACAGTGGATGCTTCGCAGTCGGATTTGTACACCTACGATGAAGATGTGTATGCAGCCTATATGAGTTTTGTGAAGAACTGGGACAAGTGGTCGATGAAGCTCGGTGTGCGAGGAGAGTTGACCAAGGCCGAAGGGCGTTCTTTGACGTTGGATCAGGTCAATACCCAGGACTTTTTTGAACCTTTCCCCTCGTTGTACGTGCTCTATTCACCATCGGACAAGCATAGCTTTTCCTTTGATTATGGTAGAAATATCAATCGCCCCAAGTACAACGACTTGAATCCCTTTCGCTTTTTCTACAACGAAAATGATTACGAAGAGGGAAACCCAAGTTTGAGACCTAGCTTTAGCAATAATTTTAACTTTAATTACACACTCAACAGCGAATATTTCTTCGATGTGTACTATCGTGACAATGGGCCCAACATTGCCTATTTGGTGTTTCAGGATAACCAAAATCAAACCTTGGTGGAGCTAAAACAAAATGTGCTGGAGAGTACATCCTATGGGTTGGACTTTACACTGAGCAAAACTATTTTGTCTCCTTGGTATATGTATGCCTACACCTCTATTTTCCACGAAGAAGAGACTTTTTTGGCAGAACAAAGCGGCAATGTACCTTTTACCAACGAGGTAAATGGGGTGTATGCCTATGTGGGCAATTATTTAACGCTATCAAGTGATGGAACGTTTACAGGAGAGGTGGCCGCAACGTACATTTCGCAGTTTCTTTTTGGTTCTTACGTATCGGATGAGCAGTTTAATTTGACGATTGGCTTGCGAAAAACCTTGTTCGATAATAAAATAACCCTTTCGCTAGCGGCAGAAGATATTTTGGAAAAATATGTACCTACCTACCGTTCGCAGTACCTCAATCAAGACAACTTTTATCGCAGACGTCCCGAAACACAGTTCATCCGCTTTGGGTTTACCTATAATTTTGGAAATTTCCGATTGGAGGACAACCAGCGCGGAATCGATAAAAATGAGCGGGATAGACTTGAATCGGAAAACTAGCTTTTAGGTTATTGTCTATTTTGTACTTTTGCAGTCCAAAAAACTTTAGGATTTGCCAAAAATTGGAAACATAGAACTCCCTGATTTTCCGCTTCTTTTAGCTCCAATGGAAGATGTGAGCGACCCTCCTTTCCGTAAATTGTGCAAGGAGGAGGGCGCCGATGTGGTGTATACCGAGTTTATTTCTTCCGAAGGATTGATCAGGGATGCCGCCAAAAGTGTCATCAAACTGGACATTTACGAAAAAGAGCGTCCCGTAGGTATCCAGATTTTTGGTGCCGAATTGGACTCTATGCTTCAGGCAGTGGACATCGTTGAAAAATCCAACCCGGACATCATCGATATCAATTTTGGCTGTCCCGTAAAAAAGGTGGTCTGTAAAAACGCTGGAGCAGGTATTTTGCGAGATATTCCTTTGATGGTAAAGCTTACCGAAGAAATCGTTAAACGCACCAAATTGCCCGTTACCGTTAAAACGCGTTTGGGCTGGGACAACAATTCCATTAAGATAGTTGAGGTGGCCGAGCGATTACAGGATGTTGGGATTGAAGCCATTTCTATTCACGGACGTACCCGTGTGCAGATGTACAAAGGCGAGGCCGATTGGAAACCCATTGCAGAGGTGAAGAACAACCAGCGGATGCATATTCCTGTGTTCGGAAACGGTGATGTGGACACGCCCGAAGCTGCCGTAAAAATGCGTGACGAATACGGATTGGATGGAGCCATGATCGGTAGGGCAAGTATTGGTTACCCTTGGTTTTTTAAAGAGGTGAAACACTACTTTAAAACAGGGGAACATTTGGCGCCACCAACAATGCAAGAACGAGTGGAGGCCGCCCGTAGGCATTTGCAAATGGCCATTGATTGGAAAGGTGAAAAATTGGGTGTTTTTGAAACCCGAAGGCATTACACCAACTATTTTAAAGGCATTCCACACTTTAAGGAATACCGAATGAAAATGGTGACGAGCGATGATGCTGCGGATGTTTTTGCCGCTTTTGATGAGGTACAGGAGAAATTCGGCGATTTCCAGTTCGCTTAAGCAGAAATCAATTTTTCGTTGATTCGGCTGCTCGCGATTTTTGAAGAAATAAAGCCCAAAACAACAATGGTCCCTATTACGATAAGCAAGTTTATCACATTAAACTCCACGGGGTAGGCCAATGATGGTGTAATTTTTAACCACCCAAACGCCAATTGGGAACCAATTAATAAAGAACCTATCAACACGCCGATCAATCCACCAAAAGAGGTGACCAATAAGCCTTGAATAAAATAGATGCGACGCAGTTCTTTAATGGTTGTTCCAAGGCTGAACAGCGTTTTGGAATTCTTTTGTTTGTCCAAAATCATCATAATAATCGCACCGACAACATTAAATAAGGCGATGATCAACACGAGGGTAAAAATCAGATAGGTCGCCAAATTTTCGGTGTTCAACATACGGTAGAGTGAAGTATTTTGTTCCCTACGCGTCAAAATTGAGGCTTTGTCGCCCAAAACCTCCGAAATGGAGTTCCGAACCACATCCGGAGAGGCGTTTTCGGTCAATTTAAAATTGATGCCGGAGACTTCGGTACTATCTTTCTGCAACAATTCTTGCACCAAAGGAAGTCGGGCAAAGACGTATTTTTTATCCAAACTTTCCTCAACAGCGTAAACACCGCTTACCACCAAAGCAAGGTCATCATAAGGTTTGGAATTAAAGCCTTGCTGCGAAAATGAACCCTCGCCAGGCTTGGGCACCAATACCTCCATCGCGGTCCTGTTGTTCATCGGCACGCCGAGCAGGTTATAGATACCAATTCCAATGACTCCGTTGTAGACATCGGAGCCCCAGTTTCCGAAAATCAAGGTACTGTCCACCCCTGTAACGGCACGGTAGTTTTCGTCCACCCCTTTAATGTAGGCAATGGTGCTTTTTTCTTTATAGGTAAGGTAGGCCCTTTCTTCCAGTTCCTTGGAATAGTTGGCCAGCCCTTCAATTTGACCAAGCTCAGATTCTTCATCCGGAGAGAAGGTAAAATGCTTCCCAATAGTGGGCGAAGCCTTCAAATCGGGGTCAAACGTATTGGAAAAAGAAAGGCTGAACGTCTTTAGACCGGCAAAAGCGGAAAGTACGATAAACAGGGCTGCGGAACCTATCACAATCACCAAAAAAGTAATGAAATTGATGATATTTACCGCGTTTTGGCTGCTTTTGGACCGTAAGTAACGTTTTGCGATATAAAGCGGAAAGTTCAAAATCAGGATTTCTTACGTTTGTCGAGCAGATCCCTATTCTCGATAGGGTTTTCTTCTCCTTTCAATGATTTTTCAATCCCTTCGATGTATTCCAAGGAATCATCCAGATAAAAATTAAGCTCCGGCACTCGCCTTAGTTGGTGTTTGGTACGTTGGGCCAATTCGTAGCGGATGGCCACTTGGTTCTCTTTGATGCCTTCCAAAAGTTCTTTGGCGCCTTTGTTCGGAAAAATGCTCACATACACCTTGGCCAAGGATAAATCTACGGTCACGGAAACCTTGGACACAGAGATCAAAGTTCCCTTTAGGCCACCATCGGTAGCGGCACGTTGTAAGATATCGGCCAGGTCTTGTTGAATGATTCCTGCTATTTTTTTCTGTCTTTGTGTTTCCTCCATACTGCAAAAATAAGCGAATTAATGACTAACCTCACGTTATTAAACATTTACAGTCCTTAATTTTGGGAAAAGGCGAATATTTTAATGCTTATTATAGCTACTATGGATAAAATTGAACACATCGGTATTGCGGTAAAAGATTTGGAGGCGTCCAATGCTTTGTTTGAAAAGCTGTTGGGCGTGCTGCACTATAAAGTTGAGGAAGTGGCCTCGGAAGGGGTAAAGACCTCTTTCTTTAAATCGGGCCCCAATAAAATTGAATTGCTGGAGGCGACCAAGTCCGATAGCCCTATTGCCAAATTTCTCGAAAAAAAGGGCGAGGGCATCCATCATATCGCTTTTGCGGTAGAGGACATTGTTTCGGAAATTGAACGATTGAAAGGCGAAGGCTTTGTAGTTTTGAACGAAACACCCAAAAAAGGAGCGGACAACAAACTGGTGGCATTTTTGCATCCAAAGGGCACCAATGGTGTATTGGTAGAGCTTTGCCAAGAAATAAAAGAAGAGTAGAGCCGTTAAAACCTTGCGCTGAAGAAAAATAAACACTAATATTGCATCCGCAAAATGCGGGTCCTATAGCTCAGCTGGTTAGAGCACCTGACTCATAATCAGGGGGTCCCTGGTTCGAGCCCAGGTGGGACCACCTCAACAAAGATAAACCTTTCAAGCAATTGGGAGGTTTTTCTTTTTTATGTGGGTACAACATAGGTACAACATTTCAAAAACATTCAATTTATTCCTCTTAAACAGTTATTATTTGTTAAGTACTTGATAACTATAAAAACGGATTGTTTTTTAGCTTAAAGGAGGCATTTAAATTATTTTACAATCGATTCACCATAAAAATCTGTGAAAGATTTTCTCCAAGCTTGAGGGAATGGGTGTTTTTTCAATTCTTTTATATTGTAGGCCATTAGCAAAGATTTCGATATGGCCACAATTCGCTCATGCTTTTTACTGTAGATTTTTCCTTCACAAAGCACCCTATCATCTAATACTTCGATAATATCCAAGTTAATGATAATATTATCTGGGAAGGTGACAGGAAAGACATACTTACAATCTTGCCAAGCTAGAATTGGCACTATTTCCTCGAACTCAAAACGACCTTTTTTCATTTTTTGAAACATCTCGATACGGGCTGATTCTATCCACCGTAAATAAATTGTATTGTTCACGTGCTTCGCTGCGTCCATATCTCCCCACTGAACTGGAAGTTCAAGAGCCACATATGCTTTGGAATTATTATCTTTCATATAATCGTTTTTTTGAACTTTTGCATATTAATAGTTAATGAAAAACTAGCAACCAAGGCACTATGAGAAATCAAAACTCAATCTTTAGGATTTAAAAATTTTGGTGATAGCCCTATACCAAATCCCCACCACCTTCTACCATTATAATCCCAGTTTCGACCATTACTTGTTGTGGCTTGATCCCAACCAAATGGGATAAATGAAAAACCAATATCGTTAATCCCTATATTGATGGCAATACCTCCAGAGATAAAAAGCTCTTTACTGGTTGTCGCTTCTAGCCCCGGATCATCTTGTAGGTTATCAATTTCTTCTACAGCTGGAGAGATGAATGTACCGAGAGCAATACGTAATCTTAAATTTTTCCCGCTATGATAATAATACTGCCTGTTATAACTGAAAAAATCAAAATTTAAAACAAGATTTTTTAATCCCGAAGTTGTAATTCTTTCAAGCTCATCATTTCCAGGCCTTATTTTAAATGGAATTGTTGTCAATGAAATGGAACTGAAAAATTTGGACGGTGATTTCCAATCGCTGATTATAAACACGTTGTTTTTGGTTCTGTTTAGCTTAATAAGATAAAAGTCGGCTCCCATTTTATTAAATTCTTTGGTGAAAGATGAATCATATGGGGCATTATTTTCTGGGGCAAAACCATAGAGCAATAATTGCTGCTTTGTGTTATCAACCTTTGTTACTTTGCCCAGAAAAGGCTTTGACTCATCTTGATCTTGGAAATATAGACTTTGATCCATCGTAATGACCCTCTCTTTTTTATCAGTATTGATAGGGTTTTTCTGCGCATTTAGAAATGAAATGGCACAAACAAACAAAAAACAAGAAAATTTGAAATTCATAATATTGAGCAGATTAATTAAGTTGTTTTATTAGGATTTTATAGTAAACTTCCAACTACATCTTATCTCTTTTCTAAAGCATTCAAAAGCGAAATTATTTTGTCTTTATCGCTTATTTGGACAACTAGATTGTCGGATTGTGTTTTATAATTATTTCCATGACGGAATCTTTTAAGTCTTCTGGACAACTATCGGAAGGGTGTACTAAATATGTGCCTGCATTGTTCATTTGCCACATTACAAGGTTTTCTGGCAGTAACTCTCCCTTTAACTCTATTCCTTTTTCTTCGATAAAGGATTTTACTTCATTTTGAACCTTTTTAAAAAGCTGGTCAAACTCATCATTCCTAAATGAAAAACTCATGCTAATCTTTTATTTCAATTACGTTTTATTCTTTTGCGGTAATGCACCATAACTAATATAAGTTTGATTAAATAGATTCTTCCTCAACCTCAACTAACTCTGCTAATTTCAATACAACTTTGTGCATTGATTCTTCATTCGTATCAAGCCCGCTCCTTGATCCGAGTAAAGGGCTTACTTCACGTAGTTTTTCAAATGTTGTGTTGTGCACAACCGGAACAAGTAAATCACGTGCCAAAAGAGCAGAAAGTTCTTTTTCAGCAATCCCTTCATTTCTAACTCGCCCAATAAAAGAGGGCGTTACCAAAACTATTCCAACTCTTGAGTTCGCTAATCCTTTGTCAATCTCTCGAAGTAATGATGAGCCTAATAAAACATCCTTTTCACTAAACCAAACTGATACTCCATTATCCTCAATTAAATCATGTAATTCCTTTGCAGCTTCTTTTCGATCATCCCAAGCGTGGCACAAAAAAACATCACGAAGGTCAGGAATAGTCGCACGTTTTTCAATATTCTCTCGAACTGGTGTCAAAGTCCGAATTTCCGCTGTGGTATAATAGACGGCCGATGAAGGATTGGACCATCTTGGTTTTCTACTTCTTGAGCTTCCTCCACTTCCATAACTACTATTATATGAAGAGTAAGGTGAAGTGTAAGACGAGTATGAACTATATCCTCCATAGCGACTTCCGCACGCAGGACAAGCAGCTCTTGCGCTTGCTGTTCTATGCCCTCTTACTGGTGCTGTACATCTTGCCATATTTATTTGATTTTATGTTCGTCATTCTTAATGTGTTTGGTTGTTGAAAATTAAATGCAACTTTTGTTTACAGAGATGTGTAATACATCAGTACACCCACAGTTTGGAATAAAATCGAAGTATCTGATCATCTTCCAATGGAATTGTTAAAATGAAAAGATTAATCTCCTTTCGTATGTTTGTGTGGCTTAAGAGATGGCGTGTTTCGCGGTGTGTTTTTGTTATCTCGTTGACGTCTATCTGGTTTTCCAGTTGACTTGGCAATCCTTTTAGGACCTGGTTTGATACCCATTATCTTTCTTTTTTATTTAAATAATTTTACTAATCATCAATAAATTTTAATGGGGAAACCTCTATAAATGTAGGAATTTTCTATTAATATTTGTTTTAGGTTTGGTTGAAACGAATAATTATTAGTTAACCGTTAATCAAGATTTACCTAATATTGTCAACCAAAACTTTGAAGTTCAATAAAAAGTTGAGATAGTTACATCAAGATTCCAAATAAGTCATTTTATCCCTATCTTGGAATATGGAAAAATTGGGCAATATTTTGGCCATTTGGATTCATAAGCAAAGAACGCTGTCCAAAAAAATGGAATCCAAGGCGAGACACCTTTCCCTTAACCAGCTTTCATTCCTGATTATGATTCTTTTTGGTATGTTTCCATAGTCTGTCTTAGAAACAACGACATCAATAGCATCAACCAATGGCTACAGATTTTGTGTCCCATAAGTTATATACAAAAAAGTTTGTGGCTCATATTTTTATATATTTGAGACACAAAATGATTTATAGCCCATTCATAAGACACAAAAATGAATCCATATCAACCAAAAGCACTACCCTTAAAAAACATTGACTGGGACCAACTCATCGATTTGATGGGTAAAGCCAATCGATATATTGCCCACTATGATGGTTTGCTGCAATCTGTTATAAATCCTGATGTACTTCTGTCTCCATTTCGTACGCAAGAGGCCGTGTTGTCATCAAAAATTGAAGGGACACAGGCCACTTTGGAAGAAGTTTTGGAGTATGAGGCAGATGAGCGCGCGGATGATTATATTAAAGGAGATATTTTTGAGGTTCTCAATTATCGAATTGCTTTGAAACAAGGGCGCGATAGTATGAAGGAACGTCCATTGACACTTAATACCATTAAGAAAATGCACGCTGTCCTAATGTGGGGAGTGCGTGGAGACAGTAAAGACCCAGGAAATTTTCGTAGAATACAGAACTTTATCGGATCGCCCGGCTCAACAATTGAAAATGCCCGTTTTGTGCCTCCTTCCGTTCCTGTGATGCTGGAGGCTTTGGATAATTGGGAAAAATACATTCACATTGAGGATAAGGACGTCCTGGTCCAATTGGCAATTGTTCATGCCCAATTTGAAATTATACACCCGTTTCTGGACGGAAATGGAAGGATGGGAAGGATTTTGATACCATTGTTCTTGTACCACAAAGAGATAATTCAAGAGCCTGTGTTCTATTTAAGTGACTATTTGGAAAGCCACCGTTCCGATTATTATGACGCCCTAAAAGAAATAACCGATAGCGGTCAATGGACCAATTGGATTCGGTTTTTTTTAAATGCAATTGTTGTCCAAGCAGAAAAAAACATAAAAAAGACAAGGGAAATCATCAATTTATATGAAACTGTAAAGCGTGAAATAGTTGATAGTACACATTCACAATTTGCAATACAATGTTTGGATTCCTTATTTATACAACCAATTTTTTCATCCCGAAATTTTGAAAAAAATTCAAACATCCCAAGGTCGAGTGTTGCCAGGTTATTGAGCACTTTGGTGGATAACGGAATTATTGCAATTGCTCAGAAAGGGGCAGGGAGAAAACCTACCACATATGCTTTTCGAAGGCTGTTAAAAATTGTAAACCAGTAAGCTTATGACCAGTCAAAATCCTTTTCAAAACAATTCCAGCACGCTTCAGAAATTGCTTCATTTTTAATCCCAAATGTTTATTGTTACAAAATGTAACAATAAAGAAAAATATCATATCTTAGTGCTATCATCCAAAGGGATAATTTGATTTTTTCAAAGACAATCGTAAACCAAGTAAGGTTTCAACGCTTTTTAAAATCAACCCACTGACATAAATATATAAAAAACAACTAAACAGAATCAGCATGAAAACAATAGTAAATAAACTAAGTAGGTTCCGCATTCAATTGATGCTTGTGGCCTTGACCTTGCCCTTGGCGGCCATCGGTCAAGAGGTGGGTTCTATGGAGCGGCTGGTGTCTCCCGAAGTTGCCGATGACAACATGGTAACTTTTAGAATCAAAGCACCAAAGGCGGAGAATGTGGTCTTGTCGGGCAATTGGATGCCCATGGTAGGTGAGGGAATGGGGATGAGCCGAAAGACCGTAGCACTGACCAAAGATGAAAACAGTGTTTGGTCCACCACGGTTGGCCCATTGGAACCAGAACTTTACGGGTACAGTTTTGTTGTAGACGGTGTCAACACCTTGGACACCGCCAATTTATTGGTTGCTCGCGACGGAGCATTTAGAATAGAAAGTGTGCTGTACATTCCTGGCGAAGCTTCCGAACTCTATTGGGCTAAAACAGGACCAAAAGGGACCGTTCACAAAATTTGGTATGAGTCCCCGACCTTGGACCTAACCCGTAGAATGTATGTATACACCCCACCGGGCTATGCCGATAGCAATGAAAACTATCCTGTTTTGTACCTATTGCACGGAGGGGGCGGAGACGAAGAGGCTTGGCCAACCTTGGGGGTTGCAAACCATATCTTGGACAATCTGATCAATTCAGGAAAGGCCAAACCCATGATGGTGGTGATGACCAACGGTAATCCAGGTCAAGCCGCCGCTTTAACGGTAAGCCCCAAACTGGAACCTTCAACACAACCCGCAGGCGGGATGGCAAATATGTTGTTCGAAAAGAGTTTGGTCAACGACGTGATTCCCTACATTGAATCACACTTTCGAGTGAAAGCCAACAAAGAGAATCGTGCTTTGACCGGCTTGAGCATGGGCGGCTTACAGACCATGAACACCTCTTTTGAAAACCCCGAGCTGTTCGATTATATAGGTGTGATGAGCATGGGCTTTGCCGATCTCAGTCGTTTTGGAATAGACGTTGACCATTCTAAAAGAGGTGAACAAATAGAAGCCTTAAAAGCTGCCGATCCTGAGCTTTATTGGATTGCTTGCGGCAAGGACGATTTCTTATACCAAAGTGTGGTTGATATGCGAAATGAGCTGGATAAGCACGATTTTGACTATACCTATCGCGAAAGTACAGGCGGACATACATGGTCCAACTGGAGAATCTATCTATCGGAATTCGCACCGATGTTGTTTAAATAATAAGGTAAAAGGTATCTTGTATTCCCACTAAATCAAAATATAGATCTTTTTACTTTTTAAACCCTTTCAAGTCTTGGATTTCGAAGGGTTTTTTGTAGATGGCTTCGTATAACAAACTTGTTCCAAGAATTCACTAATTTGCTAAAAAGAAGAAAAAATGCTCACCGCCGAACAAAAGCTCAAGGAGCGCATCAAGGAACTTACCTGTCTGTACGAGGTGACTTCACTGATTGTCAATTGTGATTACGACGATATGGAAACTGCATTGCTCGGCATTGTGCAATGTTTAGAGCGCGCTTGGCAGTTTAATGAGGATACTTACGTGCTCTTATCTAACTCTGATTATTTTATAAAGACCGAAGAGAAAGGGGAAGACTACGTGTTTTTGGAATCGGTCATTACCGTGTTCAACAAACCAAAAGGTGAGATAAAAGTTGGGTATCCGTCCCCCAAATACCAACTCAAGGATTTTTTAGAGGAAGAACAGCAATTGTTGGACAATGTGTGCCTAAAGGTGGGCAACTTGTTGGAGCGCAAGGAAATAAAAGAAAAGGAAGAGCACATCCGCAGGCAGGTGGAGCAATCCGATAGGCTCCGAATCTTGGGAGAAATCACAGCGGGTATCGCCCACGAGCTCAACACACCTCTTGCCAACATCCTGGGGTTTACCGAGCTCTTAAAAGAACACCTTAGTAATGACCCACAAGCTCTCAAGGACTTGGACAAAATCATCACCAATACCATTTTTTCAAGGGAAGTGGTCAAAAAACTGATGTTCTTTGCCTGCGAAATGCCCGAAACACGGGAAGTGATCAATGTAGTTGAGGTGATAGAGGAGGCCATCAATATGCTGCGGACTACCTTGCGCCAGAATGATGTGTCTTGTGACTTTGAACATTCCGAAGACACCATCGAACTTCGTATTGATAAAATCCAGCTGACCCAAGTGGTCTTCAACCTGATTGTAAACGCCATCTATTTTGCACCGCCAAAAAGTACGATTTCAGTCTCACTGGCGATTGAAAAGGAAAATATGATCCTAAAAATTGCCGACCAAGGCCCTGGCATTCCCGAAGAATCCATAGCGCATATTTTTGACCCGTTTTTTACGACCAAACCCATTGGTGAGGGATCGGGATTGGGACTTAGTGTGGTACACGGGATAGTTCAGAGCCATCAAGGAAGCATTGCGGTTAGGCCAAATACCCCATCAGGCACTATCTTTACATTGAAATTCCCAAAAAAGTAAGCATTTTGTTGAAAAAGGAAAACATATTGCTGGTCGATGACGATATCGACATTCTTGAGCTGCTGCAACGGCATTTGAAGTCGATGGATTACCATACTTACAAAGCTGTATCGGTCAAAGAGGCGCTATACATTTTAAAGGATACGGAGATAGATTTGTTGGTAACGGATATCAATATGCCGGAAATAGATGGGCTGGAACTGGTAAAATATGTGGCCGAGCACTACCCCAATATGCCCAAGTTGGTAGTTACGGGCTTTCCATCGGTGGAAGATGCGTCCAACGTAATCAAACACGGGGCAACAGACTATTTGACCAAACCTTTTACCAAAATAGAGCTGGATTTGGCCGTTAAAAAAGCTTTGGCCAGTAAGGAAGCGAAAGATGTTTTTAACGCGCCACCGATAAAATCAGTGGCCAATAATGGATATGCCGATATGATCGGAAACTCCGAAGCATTCCAAAAGGTTACGGAGATAATAGCTCGGGTAAAGGACAATCGCGCCACGGTTTTGGTCCGCGGCGAAAGTGGAACGGGAAAAGAACTGGTAGCAAGGTCTATCCATTATTCGGGCAAGTTTTCTCGAGCGCCCTTTATCGCAGTGAACTGTGGGGCCATCCCCGAGAATCTGTTGGAAGCAGAGCTTTTCGGCTACACAAAAGGTGCGTTTACGGGCGCCAACGAAAATCGCAACGGATTTTTTCAGGCAGCAGATAAGGGAACCATTTTTTTGGATGAAATAGGAAACGCCCCATTGCCCGTTCAAAATAGGCTACTGCGAGTGCTTCAGGAGAAAGAAGTGACCAAGATAGGGTCGCAAAAGGCTGAAAAATTGGAGGTGCGGGTTATTGCCGCTACCAACAGTGATTTGGAAGAACTGATTCAAAAGAAAACTTTTAGGGAAGATCTTTTTTACCGCCTTTCTGTAGTTGCTATTGATGTGCCACCACTCAGGGAACGCTCCTCCGACATCCCTTTATTGGTTGAAAAGTTTATGCAGAAGTATGGTGTTGAGTACAAAGACCGCTTTGTTCGTATTACTGATGATGCCCTTGATATTCTGGAACGATATTCTTGGCCCGGCAATATCCGGGAGCTGGAAAATGTGGTGCAGCGCGCGGTAATTATGTGTGATGGTACCATTAAGCTGGAACACCTTCCTGAGGAATTAAAATATAAAATCGATTTTCCCACAAAAGGATTTAAAACACTTCTGGAAAAAGAAAAGGAATACATTCAAGAAGTGCTCATCTCCACCCAAGGAAACAAAACCAAAGCGGCTGAAATTTTAGGCATCAACCGTAAAACACTTCGGGAAAAACTGAAATAACCACTGGGGTATTTAACCCCATATGGGTAAAAATTACCCAATCCCACTCTTCTTTTTACAAGTTAATAATCTAATTAATAAACTGAAAAACAGATATTTAAGTATTCTACTAAACGTAAACCTTTACTGTTGGCACAGGCTTTGCCTTTATATGGTAAAAATGCTGGGATGCTGTTTTAGTGTCTCGATTTTGATAAGAACTGGAAATGAAATACGGAAGCCTTATCATCGAAAAAAAGGATTATCTAACGCTGAAACGCATATTGAACTTTCATAGGTATTATGAGGATTATGCGCACAAAGATGCCTTGGAACAATTGGGCGATAGAATTGATAAGGCTTTGGTGCAGGATGAAACGGACATACCGGACGATGTAGTTCGGTTAAACTCCAAGGTAACGGTGGAATTTATGCACGGAGCACGTCAAACGCTCCAATTGGTTCCATCTACCCGTAGGGATCTTAAAGAGAATATGATTTCTGTGGTGAGTACTCTTGGAGCCAATTTGGTCGGGCTCGCAGTGAGCGATAAAATTCAACTGGGTTTTCCATCGGATATAAAATCCTTTAGGATCATCGGTGTTGAACAGTCTCACCAAGTATCATCCAGTTTTGATTTATAAAAATTAATTGTAAACCTTAAATATTAAATAGTTATGAGAAATATAGTTTTAGCAATTTTGTTCGTGGTAGCTGCCACAAATGTCAACGCACAAAATGTAAATCCCCAAGAAGTAAAAGTTGGTGATGTAATGGAAATCGGTAAGCCCGATACACCAAAGTTCAAGCACATCAATTTTCCAAGAGCCAACTTCATCATTAAAAAAGGGGGAATTGCCAATTACAAAACAGTGGTTGGAAATAAAGTAGTGGTAACGGACATCAAAGAGAAAAGAGACGGTACCGTGGTAGTAAAAATCAAGAAGACCGACGGTAAAAGATTTTTTAACAGCCACCCTGTTGTTAAGGCAGATTTGAAAGATGCACTTGAGTCTGGCGAGTTAAGTGTACTGTAGTTGATTGATGGTGATTTTCCGCTCAGCTTAAAGCATTAGATTTGCTCTAATAGAATGGTTAGCTAATAGCTGGGCGGATTTGTTTCCATGAAATTTTTTTAATATTATTCGCTTACAAATTAATTCGTGTAAACCCTAAAAGGATGCCAAAACGAAGAACAATAAAACAACGTATTCACACAGGTTTTGTGCTTGCCGCAGCATTTTTATTGGTTCTCGCATCCAATCGGTTGAACAACCGAAACTTTTCTACAGTAGAGCATGGGGTAGACTCGGTTTTTGAAGATCGCTTGGTGGTCCAGGAATATATATACACGCTGAACAACCTGTTTCATAAAAAAGAATTATACTTGTCCAGCAATACACGGAATCACAAAGCAATTCCACAATACCCCGAGATAAATAACATTCTAGCGGATTTTGAAAAGACCGATTTGACTCGAGAGGAATCCCTATTTCTGACAAGTTTAAAGGAAAATTATGCTGAACTTAAAACGTTGGAAGCCAGCTATACGAACGATGGAGCATCCAAAGAAAAGATTGTTTCCGTTTTAGGCAGCATCAGTGGAAATTTGGACGAACTCGCTGAGGTACAGCTTTCCGAAGGAAGACTGTTGACCCAGCGTTCCAAGAGGTCCTTGGGGATGAATCAGCTCTTATCAACCATTGAAATTGTATTCTTGATTATTATAGGGATTCTTTTCATTGTCATCGTTTTCCACCGGGACAAATCAAATATGGAACTTGTAGAAGACGGTTCCTAATCTACTCCCAAGATGGAGTGTTCCTTTCCATTAAAAATAAAACATGCTCCCTTTTCTTTTCCCAACAGTAAACGGGCAATCGGAGCATTGGCCGAAATACAGTAGACCTCACGATTATTATGTTTGAAAGCTCCTGCGGAGATGGCTATAAAATAATCGGCCATACTCGTTTTTACCAAAGAGCCTAACCGTATTTTGTTTGATGGGGAATCAATATTGATTTTATTCAGGATGCTTCGGGTGGCATCCAGTTCCTGTACTTGTTGGCCTAGTTTTTCCTGTTCCAATTGCACCATCGCCCTACCTGTTTCGTGCTTGTCGCCTGCCGAACTTTTGGTTTCGGAACCCAAAGATTCTTGGAGTTCATCGCTATGTTTTTTGAGACGGTCGGTTCTTTCGTTTACATGCTTCCAGCAAAATTCCAAAAGTGCTTTTTTCATAATTTGATTACGCAAATGTAAGTCGGAAAACAGTTTCTGAATGCGGCACCGAACGCACTTGTATGCCTCCGCCATGCAGCTGCATTACTCGTTTGGAAAGACTGAGGCCAATACCCGTACCCTCACTTTTTGTAGTGAAAAAGGGCACAAATATTTCGTCCATCAGCTCTGGCGGAATTCCTGGGCCGTTGTCCTTAATATCAATATATTTAGAACCGTTTTCATCGATTCCCGCAACTATTTGCACGCTTCCACCCTTGGTGGACTCCACGGATTGCAGGCCATTTTTAGCTAGGTTGATCAATATTTGGGAAATTTGCTTTTCATCAATATAAAGCTCTAAATCCTTTGGTTCACATATTGTCTTAAATTCGCTTTCGCCCTCAATAAGCCTTGCGGACATCAACACATTGATCTTTTCCAAAAGATCTTTGCCCTTCACAAGGGTTTTGTTCGGGTCCGGTACGTGCAATAGGCTTCGGTACGACTGTACAAAATCCATAAGGTCACCCCCCTGATCTTTTATGACCTCCAACCCTTTCAAGGTATTTTTTATCTGGCTTTCCTCCAACTCTTCCAGTGGTACAATCTTGTCTCCTTTACGGTAATATTTAATGATGGAATCCGATATGGAGGCAATCGGGGTAATGGTATTCATGATTTCGTGGGTAAGTACCCGGATAAGGCGCACCCAAGACTCTGTTTCTTTTTCATCCAGTTCCTTATGAATATCTTGAACTACGACCAATAGTAACGATTGTCCATCCAATCTTAAAGGAGTACATTTTAAAGCCAACTGGGTTTGCTCTCTTTCGTTGGACAGTTGGAACAGTTTTCGTTGAAAGGGCTGAAAATCCTTGAAAATTTGGTACAGCTTTTCGTCCACTTGCTTTAGCTGCTTAATATGGTTCAAAGGTGTGTAATCCAATAAATGCTCCAAGGTTGGGTTGGCAAAAAGAATGTGTCCTTTATCGTTAAAGGTCATAATCCCTATACTGGCCTGTTTTAAAATTTCTTGGTAATACTGTTCCCTGAACTGAAGCTGCAAATGTACCTCCTGTATAAGCCCATTAACTCGGTTTAAGCTTTTGTTAAGCTCTTTAAAAGAATCAATTGTTACTCCTTCGGGAAAACGTAGGGTGAAATCCTCATTTTTGATGGCATCGAAGAAATAGGCAATTTTTCGATTGGTACGATTTATAAAAGTAATCAACGTAAATACTTGGCCTATTAAAATTAGCACGCAAAGCCCCATGGCAAAATACCATTTGTATGATAAAGAAAAGGCCATGGCAATGGCGGTAAGGGTAAGGAAAATTACCCTAAAAATTAACTGAATGTAAAAGTTTCTACTGGCCATCAGTGATTCTTTTTCTTCAACTTGTTGTACAGCGTTTGCCGAGAAATGCCCAATTGTTCCGCAGCGGCAGAATAGTTTCCCTCATTTTGTTCCAAGGCCCTGTAAATCATCTGCTGCTCCATTTCGTTCAGGGTTATGGGCTCATTATCAAGGGACTGCATGGGCTTGGCATGCAATAGAAAATCTGATGGCTTTAAAACAGTGCCATCAGACAGGATTACAGCCCGCTCCATAGTGTGCTGCAATTCCCGAATATTACCTGGCCAAGGGTACTCCATAAGCTTTTCTTGCGCCAATTGATTGATTCGTAACCCGCTCTTGTCATATTTGTGGGCGAACTTTTTCAGGAAAAAATCGGCAAGCACCAAAATATCCTCATCGCGTTCCCGCAATGGCGGTACTTCAATATGTATGGTGTTGATACGGTATAGCAAATCTTCCCGGAACAAACCATCCGCTACCATTTGCTCCAAATTACAGTTTGTGGCGCAGATCAGTCGAATATCTACGTCGATGGATTTATTGGAACCGACCCTCACAACGGATTTGTTTTGGATGGAAGACAATAGTTTGGCCTGCATCTGAAGCGACAGGTTTCCGATTTCATCCAGAAACAGGCTGCCTTGGTGTGCAGCTTCAAACTTACCTGCCCTATCTTCTTTGGCATCGGTAAAGGATCCTTTTGTATGACCAAAAAGCTCACTTTCAAACAAATTTTCGGCTATGGATCCCATATCCACTGGAATAAAAACCTCTTCTTTTCGTGTTGACAGCCGATGGAGCTCCCGTGCAATCAACTCTTTTCCAGTACCATTTTCACCTGTGATGAGCACATTAACATCGGTTTTGGCCACTTTGGCCACGAGATTCAGTACCGAGGTCAATGCTTTGGATTGACCAATGATATAGTTTCGACCCTCGTTGATGACCTGCTTTAGGTTGTTCTCTTTTTTCTTGAGGTTGTGTATTTCCTGTTTGGATTTTCGCAGCTCGTAGGCCGATTTCACAGTGGTCATCAAACGTTCGTTGTTCCAAGGTTTCAGCACAAAATCGGAGGCTCCTTGTTTAAGTGCCCTAACGGCAAGGTCTACAGCACCATAGGCCGTCATCATAATCACGGAAGTATTCGGCGACCTTTTTTTGATTTCATTGAGCCAATACAATCCCTCGTTACCTGTGTTTACTCCAGCAGAAAAGTTCATGTCCAAGAGTACGATATCAATATCTTCTAGTTTGGGAAAAGAGGAAATCTGGTTGGGATTAAAAATAGTTTGTACGCTTTTGTACTCAAACTGCAATAGAATTTCCAAAGCGCTCAATACGCTTTTATTATCGTCAACCACTAAAATATTGGCATCAACCATAGGGCTTTTAGATTCAATTGGATAGCTAAAACTAGTAATTGCTTCGATATGTTTTGTTAGACTGTAAAATATTTGGACATTTTTTGTACAAAATTTTTACACCCAGCCACCAGTCGTTATATTTTTTTTCGCATAACCATCTGATAATCAGTATAATTTTATTTTGGCATAAGAATGGACATTGATTTGGCACAGGATAAAATTATGAGTCTGAAAAAACATATTACAACTTTACTATTATTTGCTTCGTTCATTGGAATGTCGCAAGAGGTTTGGACATTGGATGAATGTGTGGATTACGCCATTGAGCACAACCTTCAGGTGAAGAGTACTAGGTATAACAATGAATCTAGCAAGGAATCTTATAGGCAATCGGTCAGAGACTTATTGCCATCCGTAAATGGATCCACCGATTACAGTATTAGATACGGTAGATCTGCAGATCCACAGACCAACGATTTTGTGAATACGGAGTTCTTCAGTAACAATTATTCCCTTAATGCCAATCTGGACTTGTTTCGTGGATTTCAAAAATTGAACACCATCAGAGCATCCAAGTTTATTTACAAGGCAACTCAAGAAGATATTTTACAGCAAAAGTTTTTACTGGCCTTTAGGGTAATGAGCGCTTTTTATGACATCAAATTTTATGAAGGGTTAGTAGCCAATACCTTGGAACAGTTGGAGCTTTCCCAAGGCAACTACGATTTGGTTGAAAAACAGGTAGAATTGGGACTTATGGCTGGAGCGGATTTGTACGAAGCAGAATCCAACCTTTTAGGAGATAAGTTGTTGTTGACTCAAAATAGAAATCAACTGGCCAATGCCAAACTGATTCTTTTGCAAGAAATGAATTTGACCAGTGTGTCAGACATTGAGATTCAGGAAACCTTGGAGCAAGCCTTGATAAATGAAGATGTTACCTTGGATTCCCTGTACCAAACCGCGAGGGGTTTTGTGCCTTTGGTTAAATCGCAAGAGTTTAGGGTTACCGCGGCCAAAAAACAATTGAACGCCACTAGGGGAGGCTTGTTTCCTTCCTTGTCTTTATTTGCGGGTTACGGAACCAGCTATTTTGAGACCAATGTGGATGAAAACGGAAATGTTATACCTTTTAAAACACAGTTCAACGATAACTCTTCCAAATTTTTTGGAGCCCAATTAAACATTCCGATCACCAATGGTTGGGCAAACCACTCTAGGGTAAAGCAACAGAAAATAGCATACATGCAAGCGAAGAACAACTTGGAAATTCAAGAGCAGGAACTTTTTCAGTTATTGCAACAATTGGTGCAAGATAATCGGGCCCTAATTGCAGAATACGAACAGAGCCAAAAACAAGTGGAGTCACAGCAAATCGCCTTCAACATAGCTCAAAAAAGATACGAGAAAGGACTGATCAATGCCTTGGAACTTTTTCAGGCAAAGAACCTTTACGGTGTTGCGCAGAACCAAAACCTACAAGTAGGTCTAAGGTTAAAAGTCAACCAAAGCACCATTGACTTTTATAACGGGCTACCAATTTTTAATATCAACTAAAGAATACCATGGATATACAATTAGAAAAAAAGAAAGGACTTAAACTCAAGCATTACGGCTATATCGCTTTGGGCATATTGCTCTTGTTTGTTGGCTATAAATTGATTTTTGCCAGTTCCATGTCCACTTTTAGAACAGAAAAGGAGCGTTTGTCCATTTCTGCGGTAACCGATGGCAAGTTTGATGACTACATAACCATTAACGGTAATGTTGCACCAATTGCTACCATTTATATGGATGCTTATGAAGGAGGACGTGTTTCCGAAAAATTGATAGAAGAAGGTTCCATGGTTGAAAAAGGGGACATCATCTTGAAATTGGAAAACATGGCCCTGTACGAGCAGATTTTGGCAAGCGAAAGTAACCTGGCGCTAAAGCAGAACGACCTACGATCTACCAAACTAACTTTTGATTCCAGACAGGTTGAAGGCAGAAAATCCTTGGCCACGGCACAATATGATGTACAACGGTTAAAACGGGCCTATGAGCAGAATCAGGAATTGTACGAAGAAGAATTGGTTTCGAAGGAAACGTTTTTAAAGGCCAAAGAGGACTATCAACTGGCCGAGAAGCAGTTGGAAATTGTTAAACTTCAGACCGAGCAGGATGATGAATTAAGGGAAACTTCCCTAAAAGGATTGGATACCGATTTAGAACGGATGCAGAAGACCCTGTCCATGGTTTACGAACGCTTGGATCATTTAAATGTGCGGGCCCCTGCTGATGGACAATTAGGGTTTTTGGATGCTGAAATCGGACAGAATATTTCACAGGGGCAACGAATAGGGCAAATAAACGTACTTACGGACTTTAAAATTGAAGCTGATATCGACGAGCATTACATTGATCGTGTAAAAAGAGATCTTTCCGCCACTTTGGAGCGTAATGGCAACGAATTCAAATTGCGCTTGCGCAAAGTATATCCCGAGGTAAGGAACGGCAGGTTCCGCGTGGACTTGGTTTTTTTGGATGAAAGACCGGAAACCATCCGAGCGGGTCAGAGTTACAACATACGCCTGCAATTGGGAGCGTCCAACGATGCTTTGTTGTTGCCCAAAGGAGGATTTTTCCAGAGTACGGGTGGCCAGTGGGTATTTGTAGTAAGCCCCGATGGCAACGAAGCCATTAAGCGTAATGTGCGATTGGGAAAACAAAATTCTAGATATTACGAGGTCCTCGAAGGACTTCAACCAGGAGAACAGGTCATTACCAGCAACTACGATAGTTTCGGTGATGCAGAACGGATTGTGCTGAAATAATTCGTAGAAATGTAACATCAATCAAAAAAGTGTAGTCTTTAAATAAAACATAAAACAACCATCAAAAAAATGATACAGATAACAGACCTTAAAAAAAGTTTCCGAACAGAAGAGGTAGAGACCTTGGCGTTGAACGGGGTAAATTTAAAAGTAGAAGAAGGCGAATTTGTGGCCATCATGGGGCCTTCCGGGTGCGGAAAATCCACTTTGCTTAATATCATCGGCATGCTGGACAATCCTACTGAGGGCAGCTACAATTTTGCAGGGCACGAAGTAGGTGGATTAAAAGAAAGCCAGCGAACCCAGTTAAGGAAAGGTAACCTGGGCTTTGTTTTTCAGAGCTTTAACCTAATTGATGAGCTTACCGTTTTTGAAAATGTGGAACTTCCCTTGATCTACCTAAAAATGAACAAGGCCGAAAGAAAGGAAAAAGTTATGAAAGTATTGGAGCGCATGAAGATTGCACATAGGGAAAAACACTTTCCGCAACAGCTTTCCGGAGGTCAGCAGCAAAGGGTAGCCATAGCGCGGGCCGTGGTCACCAATCCAAAACTGATCTTGGCGGATGAGCCAACTGGTAACTTGGATTCCAAAAACGGTATCGAGGTAATGAACCTGTTGACAGAGCTAAACCAAGAGGGAACTACCATTGTTATGGTAACGCACTCTGATCGCGATTCGCATTACGCACATAGGGTCATCAACCTATTCGACGGTCAAATTGTAACCGAAAGTCAAAACAAGCCCATGAAAAGTATGGTGTAGGAGTTTATTCATCAATCAAAAACAATCAAATCAATATGTTCAAGAACCACCTAAATATTGCCTGGAGAACCATTAAAAAGGACAAGCTCTTCACTATTATCAAAATTGGGGGCTTTGCTGTGGGCATCGCCGCCTGCCTTTTAATTGCTCTTTTTATCCGAAATGAAGTCAGCTACGACGAGCACTATGCAAAAAAGGACCAGATCTATAGAGTGGTATTTCAGGGAGAGGTTCAAGGAGAGGTGATGAAGAGCACGCATTTTCAATTGCCCTTTGCTGATGCGCTCCAATCCGATTTTCCGGAAATTACCAAAGCAGGAAAGGTAAATACTATCGAAATTTTTGGTGCGGGCAAAAGAGGAATGCGGGTCAACGGACAAAAGGAAAACACCTTTGAGGAAAACTTTATCCTTGCCGACCAAGAGGCTTTTGATATTTTGGAAATCCAGCTACAAGAGGGCAATCCCCAAACGGCACTTTCACGTCCCAGTAGTATCGTAATGTCTCGTTCAAAGGCGGACAAGTATTTTCCGAACGGAGATGCCTTGCAGCAGACCCTATTCTTGGACAATGATACCTCCAAACCATACACGATTACGGGAATTATGGAAGATGTACCGGAGAATTCGCATCTCGATTTCGACTTTTTGTTGCCCATTGAGGACACCAATCAGAATTGGACCAACCAGAATTACTTCACCTATGTGCTGGTAAACCCAAATACGGATATTAAGGCATTGGAACATAAAATGTCTTTGATTGTTGAAAAATATATCATTCCGGCCCAAATAAAAAGGGGTCGTTCAGCCGACTTTATCGATGTGCTTAGAACTGCGGAATACAAGCTCCAACCCGTAACGGATATTTATTTGAAATCTGATCTGAAAATGCAGGATGGATTAAGGCATGGCGACATCAAATTTGTTTGGTTGTTTGCTGCAATCGCCGCCTTTGTATTGCTCTTGGCCATGATCAATTTTATCAACCTTTCCACGGCCAAATCGGCCAATAGGGCAAAAGAGGTGGGGCTTAGAAAAACTATTGGTGCTTTTAGGAATAATCTCGTGAACCAGTTTCTTACGGAGTCTGTGATCTTCAGTATCATTTCCTTTGTTTTGGGAGTTTTACTTGCATGGGTCTTGCTTCCAACTTTTAATGAGATTGCTTCCAAAAACATGGAATTGCCATGGTCCGATTGGTGGTTTCTTCCAGCCTTATTGATAGCCGCTCTATTGATTGGGGTTTTGGCCGGTTTGTACCCAGCATTCTATTTATCCGCATTTAGACCAGTGAACGTTTTAAAAGGCACGCTGAGTGTTGGAAGTAAAAGTGGAAGATTAAGGAGTGGTTTAGTGGTTTTTCAGTTTACCACTTCGGTAATCTTGATTATTGGAACACTGATTATTTACCGTCAAATGGACTTTATAATCAGTAAGGAGTTGGGATATGATAAAGAGCGGGTTGTGGTTCTAGAAGGAACCAATATTCTTGGGAACAAAATAGGGTCTTTTAAGGAGCAACTAGCATCATTGTCTCAAGTAAAAGGCGTTACGTCTACCAATTATTTACCTGTTGATGGGGGAAGTAGAAATGGCAACACCTTTATGGTCGAAGGGCAAGATGATGGCGGTAGAGGCATTCCAGCTCAAATTTGGAGAGTGGATTACGACTATATTAAAACTTTGGGCATTCAACTGACAAAAGGGAGGGATTTCTCCAAGAAGTTTGCATTCGATTCCATTAACTCCATTGTCATCAATACTAAAATGGCCTCTGATTTAGGTTTAAAAGACCCAATTGGCAAAAAAATTGACAATGGCGGTCAAACCTTTGAGGTAATTGGAGTAATTGAAAACTTCCATTTTAAATCTTTGAAAGAGGATATCTCAGCACTTTCCTTGGTAATAGGAAAAGACATTGGTGCAGTTTCCGTAAAACTGGAAAAAGGGAATCCAACAGAAGCTTTATCGTCCATAGAAAAAGTGTGGAACAGAAATATACCGAACCAAGCACTCAACTACACCTTTTTAGAACAAGAATTTGCACAAATGCACGATGACGTCCATCGAATGGGCAAAATATTCAACAGTTTCGCCCTATTTGCCCTACTTGTGGCTTGCTTGGGATTATTTGCTCTCTCTGCTTTTATGGTGGAGCAACGTAGAAAGGAAATAAGCATCCGACGTGTTTTGGGGGCTCCGTTCAAGAACATTTACCAGTTGCTCACGCTCGATTTTTTAAAGCTGATCGTTATTTCCATCTGCATTGCAATTCCAATTGGGTGGTACTTTATGAACCGATGGTTGGAGGGGTTTGCCTATCACATAACCATTGGTTGGGAAATATTTGCAACCGCGGCACTTATAGCGCTTGGCATAGCAATACTTACAATTAGTTATCAATCGATAGGAGCGGCATTTTTGCAGCCCACAAAAGGATTACGAACAGAATAAAACAACCCGTGCTGGACTTGTTTCAGTATCAAAAACCATCAATCATGTTTAAGAATTATCTAAAAATAGCCTGGAGAAACCTTACTAAGAACAAGGGTTATACCATTATTAATGTGGGCGGTCTTGCACTTGGAATGGCTGTGGCCTTAATTATAGGGTTATGGATCAAGGATGAGCTTTCCCATAACAGTTATTTTTCGAACAAAGATCAAATAGCGCAGGTATATCAATCCCAGACAAATAATGGAGAAACAGGAACTGGGCCTGCCATTCCACGACCTTTAGAAATGGCTATTAGGGAAGGCTATATGGATAATTTTAAGCATGTAGTGATGTCATCCTGGACCACTCCACAGTATCTTAAATACAAGGAAACCAGCATTTCACGGGAGGGAAACTTTATACAAAGAGAGGCTCCTGAAATGTTTGACCTTAATATTTTAAAAGGAGAAAAGGATGGAATTCGGGAAATCAATTCCATCATGCTTTCCGAATCCACAGCTGATGCAATTTTTGGTACCGAGGATCCCATTGGTAAGATTTTAGAAGTCAATAGTCAGTATGATATGATGGTAACGGCAGTCTTTGAGGATATTCCGTTCAACACTTCCTTCAATGACACCCATTTTTTGATGCCATGGGACAAGTACGTTTCCGTTAATGAATGGATCAAAAATTCTGTAGACCACTGGGGCAACAACTCTTATCAGATGTTTGTCCAGATTGCGGACAATACTTCCATGGAAGCGGTCACAGATAAGATAAAAAATATAAAAAAAGACCTCAACGAAAACTCTAGGGAATTCAACCCTCAATTGTTTTTGCTTCCTATGAAGGACTGGCATTTGCGTTCACGATTCGAAAATGGAAAACAAGCCGGTGGTAGAATTAAGTACGTTTGGTTATTTGGTATCATCGGCGCTTTCGTATTGCTTTTGGCTTGTATAAACTTTATGAACCTTAGTACTGCAAGGTCCGAGAAGAGGGCCAAGGAAGTGGGCATCAGAAAATCGATTGGGTCACAACGTAGTCAATTGATCAATCAATTCTTGGGTGAGTCGTTTTTGGTAGTGCTTTTTGCATTTGTTATTGCTGTTGCCATTGTAGTGCTTTCTCTTAACGGGTTTAACGACCTGGCCAGGAAAGAGTTGGTGTTTCCATGGACCTCCATTGGTTTTTGGGCGTCGTCTTTGGTCTTCATTCTGTTTACCGCATTATTGGCAGGCAGTTATCCTGCACTTTATTTGTCTTCGTTCAAACCAGTTGATGTGCTAAAAGGCACCTTTAAAACGGGTAAACATTCTGGTTTGCCCAGAAAAATCTTGGTAGTGGTTCAGTTTACGGTATCCGTGGCTTTCATTATAGGCACTGTAATCGTGATGCAGCAAATCAACCACGCAAAAAACAGGCCTATTGGTTATGACAAGGAAGGTTTGGTACAAGTGCCGACAATGAGTGAGGATTTTACCGGAAAGTTTGAATTGATGCGGGAAGAATTCATCAATTCCGGAGCCGTTACCGAAATGTCAACTTCAAGTGCTCCAACCACAAATATTTGGTCCAACCGGAGTGGATTTGAATGGAAGGGTAAACCAGAGGGCTTTCAAGAAGATTTGGCTTGGACCGAAGTATCTCCAGAATATGCCAAGAGCCTTAATTTAAAAATTATAGCAGGAAGGGATTTTTCACGAGAGTTTGCTTCTGACTCTACTGCTGTTCTACTTAATGAAACTGCAGTGAAATACATGGGCCTTCAAGATCCTATAGGCAAATTAATCACTGATCCTGACACAGAAAACCCTCTCGATCCAATGAAGATTATTGGAGTGGTCCAGGATATGATCGCCCAATCTCCATACGAACCCGTAAAACAAGGGATGTATGTGTTTGACAAAAATGGAAATGGTTCTTTTTATAATATGCGGTTGAACCCTAGCCAAAGTGCCAGCCAAAATATAGCGGTAATCGAACGAGTTTTTAAAGAGCATTTTCCCAATATCCCATTTCAATACGATTTTGTGGATGAAGAGTATGGTGAAAAATTTGCCGCCGAAGAACGTATAGGCCGTCTTTCCGGAATTTTCACCGCCCTTGCCATTTTGATCAGTTGTTTGGGATTATTTGGTTTGACCTCCTTTGTGGCGGAGCAACGAACCAAGGAAATTGGGGTACGGAAAGTACTGGGCGCCTCGGTGTTCAATGTATGGAACATGTTGTCTAGGGATTTTTTAAAACTGGTAATTATCTCCTGTTTTATAGCAGTCCCTATAGCCTATTATGTAATGAACGGTTGGTTACAAGAGTATCCATATCGTGTGATTTTGAAATGGTGGATTTTTGCTCTGGCCATGATCGGTGCTTTAGCGGTTACCATTTTAACGGTAAGCTTTCAGGCCATTAAGGCGGCAAAATCCAACCCTGCCCGTAGTTTGAGAACGGAATAAATCAATCAAAAAACGAAAATCATGTTTAAGAATAACATCAAAATAGCATGGAGAAGCCTTAAAAAGCAGCCATTCTTCACCTTCCTCAACATATTTGGATTAGCCATTGGAATGGCTGGTGGGCTTTTGCTCGGTCTTTATATTTATGATGACCTGAGCCACGATAAAATGTTCACCGATGCAGAACGAATCTACCGAATCAACACGGACATGAAGTTTGGTGGAGCGGCAGAAAGGTCTTCACAGGTGTCCGCACCCATGGCCCAAGCCATGGTAACCGATATTCCAGAGGTTAAAATGGCCACAAGATTTAGGGGCATAGGAAGTGTTTTAATCAGACCACAAGATGTGACAGACAATGTTAGGGAACCCCAAGTGTCATACGCCGACTCCACATTTTTCAAAATGTTCGGCATTAAATTGCTTTATGGGAATGAGCGCACCGCATTGGTAGAACCCAATACTTTGGTGATGACTAGAACTGCAGCCGAAAAACATTTTCCAGTAGATCAAGCCATAGGGCAAACGCTCGTCATCAACGACCAAGATGTGTATACTGTTTCAGGTGTAATAGAGGACCTTCCTAAAAACTCAATATTTAGAGATAAGCCCATTTTCTTGGCCATGTCTGGATACGAAGATGCTCAACTCGCCGAGTGGGGAAACCATAATTATTACACATTTATAAAATTAGTGCCCGGAGCTTCTGGTTCGGACATACAGGACGAAATGCAGGGCATGGTCGGAAAATACCTTATTCCGTACGCACAAAGATTCTTCCCTGGTATTACCGAACAACAATTTTTGGATTCGGGCAATTATGTGAACTATTCCACCATTCCATTAACGGATATTCACTTACACTCTGGAAGAAGTCCTGAATTCAGTGCTGTGAGTGATATTAAAAACGTATACATTCTTGGGGCGATAGCCATGATTCTTTTGGTGTTGGCCAGTGTAAACTTTATGAACCTATCCACGGCCCACTCCCTCAAACGATCAAAGGAAGTCGGGATTCGGAAAACACTTGGTTCTCAGCGTAGTGGATTGATTGGACAGTTTTTGACGGAATCCGGATTTATAGCTATGGGGTCATTGATATTTGCGGTGATCATAGCATCTATTGCCATGCCATTTTATAATGATCTTTCAGGAAAAGATTTGTCAATCCCTTTTTCAAACCCTTTATTTTGGTTGGTTTTGCTTTTGGCAACATTGATTCTTGGGTTGTTCTCCGGAAGCTATCCTGCCTTTTTTATGTCACGTTTTGTCGCGGCAAAAGTATTGAAGGGTCAAGGAGACAATGCTATTGGTGGGGGAAGGGTTAGGAATGCATTGGTAATATTTCAATTCAGTATATCAGTGTTCTTGATCATGGGCACGTTGACCGTATTTCAACAACTTAGATACATTCAGGGAAAGGACCTTGGGTATGGCAAAAACCAAGTGCTTGTAATCGGCGGAGTAAATTCCCTTGAAGGAAAAAAACAGGCATTTAAAGATGCTGTGTTGCGAATTAGCCAAGTCAGCAAAGCTACTTTAAGCAGTTATTTGCCCACTCCATCCGCACGTAGCAACGGAACTTATTTGTTGGCCGAAGACCGTAGTCAAGAAAAATCCATCAATATGCAACAATGGGCAGTGGATGAAGATTATTTGTCTACCATAGACCTTACATTAATTTCAGGAAGAGCATTTGACTTGGACAGGTTTGCGACGGATTCATCAGCGGTGATTCTTAATGAAAAGGCCGTTGCTATTCTGGGAAAAACCCCTGAAAGCGTTATTGGAACCCGATTTGTAGGGCATTTGGATCAAGAGGAAAGCTATTCTACCGTAATAGGTGTTGTAAAAAACTTTCACTACGAGACCCTTAGGGATGAGGTCGGTGCATTGGCCCTGTTCCATGGAGCAGAATATGCCAGCAATCTGGCCATAAAACTCAATGGAGGCGATGTGTCGAGAACCGTTTCGGAAATTGAAAATATTTGGAGGGAAATGGCGCCTACCCAACCCTTCGATAGTTATTTTATGGACGACTCTTTCAACACAAGTTATGAAGCAGAGCAACGTTTGGGGAGAATCTTTATGATTTTTACCATACTTTCCATAATCATTGCATGCCTCGGACTTTTAGGACTTGCCACATTCAATGCACAAAAACGCGTAAAGGAAATTGGCGTAAGAAAGGTTTTGGGAGCAGGTGTCGGACAGATTGTTTACCGACTATCCGTTGATTTCTTAAAACTTGTGGGGCTAGCCGTGCTTATTGCCTTACCGTTGGGTTGGTATGCCATGGATCGGTGGTTGCAAGATTTTTCATACCGAATAGACATTCCTTGGTGGATTTTTGCCCTCTCGGCATTATTGGCGGTGGGAGTTGCCCTGTTGACCGTGAGTTATCAAAGTATTAAAGCGGCTATTGTAAATCCAGTAAAGAGTCTTAGAACAGAATAGAACCAACAAAAAACCAAGAACCATGTTTTTGAACAACTTAAAAATAGCTTGGAGAAGCATACTCAAGAATAAACTCTTTTCTTTGATAAATGTTATAGGACTTTCCATTGGCCTATGTTCAGCCTTGGTTATTGGTGCCATAGTTTATTTTGATTTTTCCTTTGACACTTTTCATAAGGACAAAGACAAGATTTATAGGGTAACCACCCTTTTTAAATCCGGTGAAAATGAATTTTCCAATAGGGGCGTGTCTGTTCCTTTAATGAAGACCTTTAAAGAAGGTGTTCCCGGTGTGGAACTCACAGTACCTTTTATGAACGCACATTTTTCCAAAGTAGAGAACAAAAACCAAGATTTGATTTTTAAAAATGGCGAAGATGCCATTTTAGCAGATGATACATATTTTCAATTATTTGATTATAAATGGTTGGCGGGAGATAGGCAAACGGCCTTATCGCAACCAGCACAGGTAGTACTTTCCCAGAAAAAGGCCGAAAGATACTTCCCAAATAGGAACACAGCGGATGTCGTCGGCAGGACGTTGATATATAATGACTCTATCAACGTAAAGGTAACCGGTGTTGTTGCAGACTTTAAGAAGAACACCGACCTTAAGTTTTCCGAGTTTATGTCCATGGAATCGGCAAAAATGTTTGATAAAAAAGATATTGCCACGGATGACTCATGGAACGGGACAAGTTCAGGCGACCAATTATTTTTAAGGGTAAAAGATAAGTCCAGTATTGCTGGAATCCAATCACGACTGGATGCTCTGGCCAAAGAACATAAAAACCCTGCACCATGGGCAGTTAATGATGAACGGCTGTTTCAATTGCAGGCACTTTCGAATATTCATTTTGGCGGCGAACACGGGGATTACCCCTTTAACAACTCCGACTATGTCGCCAGTATTAAGGTTTTAAAAAGTCTCGGCTTTGTCGCACTTTTTCTATTGTTGCTCGGCTGTGCTAATTTTATAAATCTAAATTCGGCCCAAGCCCTTACCCGAGCCAAGGAAATAGGGATTCGCAAAACCTTGGGAAGTTCCAAAAAGCAAGTCGTACGGCAATTTTTGGGAGAGACATTTATTTTAACAACCCTTGCCATTATTTTATCCCTTTTGATGGCGCCGTTCCTTTTGCGTCAATTTGCGGATTTTTTACCTAGTGAGATTGACCTATCTGTTTTATACAGTATGGAAGGTATTATCGGAATACTTATTTTAATAACTATTGTAAGTTTATTTTCTGGATTCTACCCTGCCTTTGTGCTGTCTAAATTCAGACCTGTATCCGTTTTGAAAGGTCAATTTACTAAAGGAGACAAAGGGGTTCGTCTTCGAAAAACGTTGACGGTTTTCCAATTTGTGGTGGCACAGATTTTTGTGATTGCAACACTATTGGTTGCCAAGCAGTTACATTTTGTAATGAACAAGGATATGGGAATGAAGACCGAAACGGCAGCTTATGTATCCTTGCCTTGGGACAACAGGGCGGAAGTGAAAAAGGAAAGACTGTTCACTCAAATTAAAAACATCAAAGGACTGGAACAAGTAAGTTGGGGCGGTAGTCCACCCGCATCCAACAACATGTCCTCAACCATGCTTACTTATTTTGATGATGGGGCTGAAATGCATCAGGAAACCCAAATGCTGATTGGAGATACTAACTATCTCAAAACGTACGGCATTCCTTTATTGGCCGGTAGAGAAAGATTGAATGATAGTATTGACGAATATGTTGTTAATGAAACCTTTGCCAAAGCCATTGGTTTCCAAAACCCAGAGGAAGTTGTGGGCGCCTTTGTTAAGCTGGACACGCTTAAAATACCAATAGTGGGTCTAATGCGGGATTTTAATCAAAGATCTTTACGGTCCGAGATTAAACCATTAGTGGTAAGGGGACATTATGGAAGTGGTTTCGGCATAATTCATTTTGACCTTGGCAAAAATTCCGAACAATGGACGAAAACCATTGATGAGGTAGAACAGGCATGGGCCTCTGTTTACCCAGATGAAGAAGTGCAGGTCGAGTTTATGGACGAAATAGTACAAGGGTTTTATAGAAGTGAAAAAAGCACGGTGCAACTTTTAAAGTGGGCCACAGGCTTGGCAATTTTAATTAGTTGCATGGGGCTTATGGGACTAGTTGTTTATACCACTGAACGCAGAGTAAAAGAGATAGGAGTTCGTAAAGTTTTGGGTGCCAATGTAGCACAATTGAACTTATTGCTCTGCAAGGAGTTTTTGATTTTGGTAGGAATAGCCTTTGCCATAGCCGTGCCCATTTCGTGGTACCTGATCCAAGAATGGATCCAGGATTTTGCCTATAAGACGTCGCTCAGTTGGTGGGTGTTTATAGCCAGTGGAACGGGAATGGTGCTGGTTGCTTTGGCCGTAATAGGGGCGAGAACTTACAAAACAGCCAATATCAACCCTGTGGAAAGCCTTAGGATAGAATAAATAAATCATCAAAACCAAAGAAAATGTTCAGGAACTATCTTAAAATCGCTTGGAGAAGCCTGATCAAGAATACGCTCAGTTCTTTTATCAATGTTATTGGACTGTCCATTGGAATAAGTGCTTGCATGGTCATCCTGATTTTTGTCTGGTATGAATCAACTTTTGACGATTATCACGCGAAATCGGAGAATATATATAGAGTGGTACAGCATAACAGGGTGCCTGATCAGACCTTATATTGGAGCATTACCCCCTACCCTTTGGCGGAAGCACTTAGGAACGATTTTCCTGAAATTGAAATGGTAACCCAAACACAGGGTCCGGTAAGTCAGGAATTTAGTATAGCAGAGGGGTCGGATTTAAAAAGGTTTGAAGAACCAAAGGTTCTTTTTGTAGATCAATTTTATCCAAAAATATTCGATTTGGAATGGATATCAGGAAATCCTGATAAGGCCTTGGATGATATTAATTCTGTCGTGCTTACTGAAAATATTGCAAAAAAATACTTTGGAAATACCGATGGAGATTTTAAGTCCATTTTGGGTAAGACAATAGTAGACCAAGATGATGAGCCTCTCACTATTACTGGAATAATCAATAATGTCCCAGGGAACTCCAGCCAACGTTTCGATTTACTAATTCCGTATGAGTTCTTCAAAACAAAAAATCCGGGTCTAGTACAAAACTGGTCAGCAAATCATCAAGGAACAACATTTGTGGTCTTGCCCAACACCACTTTTTTAAAATCACTCGAATCCAAGATTGTGACATGGAAGAAAAAGTACCTCAAGCCTGAGGATTATAAGCGTATTTCTTATTTTTTCCAACCTCTTACCGACATACATAACGAAACCCTTTACGGAAGTAGTCCTGGTGGATATATTATGCCATCAAACATACTTTATACCCTTTCTGTTGTTGCATTGTTCATTTTGGTAATAGCCATTGTAAATTTCATCAACTTGCTGACCGCCCAATCAACTTCACGCTCCAAAGAAGTGGGCATACGCAAAGTTCTTGGTAGTAAACGGTTAGATCTTATAATCCAGTTCATCTTTGAAAATAGCTTGATAATCCTTGGGTCGCTAGCTCTTTCCATTGTGCTTCTGAACATTTTATTATCACAACTCAATGAAAATTTGTCGGTAATCGACCTTCAACTGGAATTGGGCTTGAATCATATCGGTCTAATACTCATAATAGGCCTTTCAACCATTTTTTTGGCCGCATTTTATCCGGCCTTAATCCTCTCCGCATTTAAACCCGTCAAGGCGCTTAGGAACAAAGTTCAATTTTCAGGAAAGAATGGAGTAAATATACGCAAGTCTTTAGTTACTTTTCAATTCGTAGTGGTTCAACTTTTCGTAATAGCGGCTATCATTGTTTCATTGCAAATGGATTATTTTAAGAGTGAACCTATGGGATTTTCGTCGGATGCCGTTGTGGTCACTCCAGCTCCCGATTTTGAAAAATTAGAGGTTTATAGACAGTCACTACTGGAGAACAATGATATTTCCAACGTCACTATTGCTTCCGGGCCTCCCATGGCTGTGAACGGTCTTCAATTGGGAACAAGGTTCCGTCTGCCCGAACAACCTCCTGAAGAAGCTTTGGAAGCCGAAATGAAAATTGGAGATAAACACTATGTTGATTTCTATGAAATGGAACTTTTGGCAGGTAAAAGCTTCACCACAAATAAGGAAGCTTTCGATGAATTTATTGTTAACGAGACCTTATTGAGACCCTTTGGTTGGAGCCCCCAAGAAGCAATTGGTAAGAAAATTCAGATTAATGAGGGGCCAGCAACCATTATTGGGGTCGTTAAGGATTATCATAACAATTCTTTTCAAAGGAAAATAACACCTTGTATTATCGCGAACTGGACATTTTTTCAAAATCAGGCGTTTATAAAAATTGGGGGCAATAATGCAGAGACTATTGATAAGATAAAGGACATATGGCAGAATACATTTACTGGTTCAACCTATAGTTTTAGTTTTTTGAATGACTCTATTGAAAAGGAATATATTCTCGAACAACTTATTTTTAAGGGTTTTACCATTCTTTCTATTCTTGCGGTAAGCATTGGGTGTTTGGGACTTTTGGGATTGATGTCCTTTATTGCCTCCCGAAAGAAAAGGGAAATTGGAATTCGAAAAGTGTTAGGGGCCAATACCTTAGAGGTTTTCTCTTTTTTTACTAAAAAATTCATTGGTTTGATAACGTTGGCATTCTTTATAGCGACACCTCTTGTATACTACTTTGGTGATTTGTGGTTAGAAACGTTTGCATATCGTATTGAGTTATCCGTTTGGATGTTTTTGAGTGGAGGATTCGTAACGTTAATCATTGCAATTATTACTTGTAGTTTTCAATCGTTCCACGCGGCGACAGCCAATCCAGTTAAAAGTTTAAGAACCGAATAAAATTTATCAAATGCTATTACAACTCAACAACATATTCAAATGGGTCAACTCGGGCGGCCAACGCATTTTTTTGCTAAAGGACATTAACCTGGAAGTAGAAGAAGGAGAGTTTATCTCTGTAATGGGTCCATCGGGCTCGGGAAAATCCACTTTGCTCAACGTTATCGGGATGCTCGATACTTTTGATGAAGGGGAATATAATTTTTTGGATGAATCCGTTCATTCACTAAAGGAAAAGCACCGATCTAATCTGTACAAACAATACATTGGCTTTGTATTTCAATCCTATCACTTGTTGGATGAGCTTACGGTAAAGGAAAACCTGGAAATGCCGCTAATCTATAAAAAGATTAAAGGTTCGGAACGAAAGGCGATGGTAGCCGATATGCTGGACCGCTTTAATATTGTAGGAAAAAAGGACCTTTTTCCAGCCCAGTTAAGTGGGGGGCAGCAACAATTGGTCGGGGTGGCTAGAGCATTGATTTCAAATCCTAAACTGATATTGGCGGATGAACCCACAGGAAACCTAAACTCCAAGCAGGGAGAGGAAATCATGGAACTGTTTAAAAAATTGAATGATGAAGGGGTAACCATAATTCAGGTGACGCACTCCGAGAAAAATGCTGAATATGGTTCCAGGACTATCAATTTATTGGATGGTAGAATGGTTTGATGCACGATATCCGAAGTCGGGAAAATCAGTTTCAGGTTGCTGGATGATTCAGTTATTGGTCTTCATTCTTGTATCTAACAGCAAAGCGGTCTTGGATCTTTTTTTCTTGAACTTGTCAGAAGTCCGAAGCCGGATGCAGGAAGTCTTGTGTCTTGGTTCTTGATTCTTTTCTCTTTGTTCTTGAACTTGATCCCTGAGCTTGCACTTGAAAATCAATCAGCCAATTCGGCCAATTCTTTGCCAACTAGGCTGCCCAGAGCAACGCCCATGCCTCCTAACCGAACACCGCAAAATATGGAATCGGAAACCTGTTTTACAATAGGCGATTTTTGTTTGCCCACACCCATAATGCCGCTCCATCTTCGTTCAATTTTAACGGGATGATTCGGTAAAATCATATTATGGAGCAATGCTTCAAGCTTATTTTGGATAATTTGTGTTTCTCCAAATTCCGTAGTTTCCTCGGAATCAAAATCAAGATTTCTGCCACCTCCAAACAAGATTCTGTTATCAATGTTTCGGAAATAATAATACCCTTCATCAAAATGGAACGTCCCTTTGACATGTAAATTTTTGACGGGCTCTGTAACCAAAATTTGGGCCCTAGCGGGTTTAACGGTCTCAGATTTTATCAACTTTGAAGCAAAACCATTAGTGGCCACGAACACTTTTTTGGATAAAAACTCGAAGTCATCAGTTACGATGGTCGCTTGATTATTCGATTCAAAAACATCCTTGACCAGTACACCGTTCAAAATAGGAATGTCCATCGACATACATTTCTGAATCAAGGAACGCATCATTTTGCCCGTGTCCAATTGCCCTTCCAGCTGGTGCGTGATGTATTTTTCTTGAATACCTTCAAAATTGAAGAGGTTTTGATTCGTCACAAATGGGTTTTGACCAAAAACGGGCGCCATCAAACCGTTTAGGTATGGAATGGATGCCAAACACTTTTCATAAAATTCAGGTTTTTCCAAAGGAAAAAGTTCGTGACTGCCGTGCAATTGAAAACCTATGGCTTCATCGCCCAACAGACTCCGCAATCGTTGAATGCCGTCCCAACGTTTTTGAACCAATCGGCCTACTTCTTCTTTTGAATGATGCTCTAGGTCGGATAATATTTCCGAAACGCTCCCAAAACATGCGAAGCCCGCATTTTTGGTGCTTGCGCCTTGTGGTAAACTGCCTTTTTCCAGAATCAGAATGTTGCTGTGGGGGTACTTTTTCTTTAGACTGATAGCACAGTTAATGCCAACGATACCACTGCCAACAATGGTAAAATCGACCTTGGAAAACCAGCTCTTATGTTCCCAATAACTTAATTTCATAAAAGAAAAACCCCGATAAATCGGGGCTTTGTTTAATGTTCGTCTTTGTATTTTGGGTCCATTTTAAAATCCTCCATGAATTTGGTAGTATAATTGCCGGCCAAATAATCTGGATGATCCATCAATTGACGGTGGAATGGAATAGTTGTTTTTACACCCTCTATCACAAACTCGTCCAAAGCTCGCCTCATTTTGTTGATGGCCTCTTCCCTGGTTTGTGCTGTGGTTATCAACTTGGCGATCATGGAATCATAATTCGGTGGAATCATGTACCCGCTATACACGTGCGTGTCCAATCGCACTCCATGTCCACCCGGTGTATGCAAGGTGGTAATCTTCCCGGGCGACGGTCTAAAGTCGTTATAGGGGTCTTCTGCGTTGATTCGGCATTCAATGGAATGCAACTTTGGATAATAGTTTTTTCCTGAAATGGGCACTCCACCAGCCACCAAAATTTGTTCTCGGATCAAATCGTAGTCTACTACTTGCTCTGTGATAGGGTGTTCCACTTGGATACGGGTGTTCATTTCCATAAAGTAGAAATTTCGGTGTTTGTCCACCAAAAATTCAATGGTTCCCGCACCTTCGTATTTAATATATTCTGCCGCTTTTACAGCCGCTTTCCCCATATCTTCACGGAGCTTGTCCGTCATAAAAGGAGAAGGGGTTTCCTCGGTAAGCTTTTGGTGTCTACGTTGTATGGAACAGTCTCTTTCGGACAAGTGACAGGCTTTGCCATATTGATCTCCCACAACTTGGATTTCGATATGCCGAGGTTCCTCGATCAACTTTTCCATATACATGCCTCCGTTGCCAAAGGCTGCAGTAGCTTCCGTAACGGCACTGTTGAAGTTTTTCTCCATTTGATCTTCGGACCAAATGGCTCGCATTCCTTTACCGCCACCACCAGCGGTAGCTTTGATCATAACGGGATACCCCATTTTTTTGGCTTCCTTTTTGGCATGGTCAACATCCTTTAACAGGCCTTCGGAGCCAGGCACGGTGGGTACACCGGCTTTCTTCATGGTTTCCTTGGCGGTTGCCTTGTCTCCCATTTTGTCGATCTGCTCGCCAGAGGCGCCGATAAATTTTATATCGTGCTCGGCACAGATTTTTGAAAATTTGGAATTTTCTGAAAGGAAACCGTATCCTGGGTGAATGGCATCGGCATTGGTAATTTCTGCCGCGGCTATAATATTTGGAATCTTTAAATAAGATTCACTACTTGGGGGAGGTCCAATACAAACGGCTTCGTCGGCAAAGCGGACATGAAGACTTTCCTCATCGGCCTTGGAGTAAACGGCAACCGTTTTTATGCCCATTTCCTTGCAGGTCCTAATAATCCGCAAGGCAATTTCACCCCTATTTGCAATCAATATTTTTTTAAACATAGAACACAATCTTAAATTCGGAATTCTAAATCTTAAATGGTTTTGGGCCATAAATGTTGCCCAAAAAATATCATTTAAAATTCACTACGATGGGTCTACTAAGAACAAAGGTTGGTCAAACTCTACTGGAGAGGAATCATCAACCAATATCTTAACAATTTTACCTGAAACTTCTGATTCAATATCGTTGAAAAGTTTCATTGCTTCGATCACACAAAGGACATCACCTTGGTTAATGGTACTTCCAACCTCCACAAAAGGTGGTTTGTCGGGAGATGGTTTCCTGTAGAATGTTCCTATGATCGGGGATTTGATAGTAATATATTTTGAATTATCGTCCGTTTTTTTCGTATCGGATGATGCAGGGGCCGAAGCTTCCGGTGCAGCAGGCGCTGGAGCAGCCGGTGCAGAAGATGGAGCTTGAGCTACCGGTATTTGTTGAACAATGGTGGTTTCCGGTGTGTTGGAATCGTTACTTCCCGTTCGAATGGTGATCTTAATGTCCTCCATTTCCAACTTCACCTCGCTAGCCCCCGATTTGGCTACGAACTTGATTAAACTTTGAATTTCCTTAATGTCCATGGAATATAATTTAGTTAGTTGTGTGATTAAGAATTATAGGCCCATTTTAAATAAATGGATCCCCATGTAAAACCACCACCAAAGGCGGCGAATATAATATTATCCCCTTTTTTCAATTGTTTTTCGTAATCGTACAACAATAGGGGAAGTGTTGCTGATGTGGTATTACCGTAACGGTCGATGTTGATCATCACCTTATCTGCTTCTAACCCCATGCGGTTTGCAGTGGCGTCGATAATACGCTTATTGGCCTGATGGGGTGCCAACCAATGCACGTCGTCTTTGTTCAAGTTGTTCCGCTCCATGATCAAGGCCGAAACATCGGCCATGTTTGAAACGGCGAATTTAAAGACCGATTTCCCATCTTGGTAAACGTAGTGTTGTTTGTTTTTAACGGTTTCCTCAGATGCGGGCAAAATGGAACCTCCTGCATCAATCTTCAAGAACTGACGGCCAATACCATCCGAACGAAGGTACTCGTCCTGTAGACCTAGACCTTCTTCATTGGGCTCAAAAAGAACCGCGCCTGCACCATCTCCAAAAATAATACAAGTAGTTCTATCGGTATAGTCTATGATGGAAGACATTTTGTCTGCACCGATGACCAATACCTTTTTGTACCTGCCGGATTCTATATAACTGGCCGCGGTGGACATCCCGTACAAAAAACTGGAACAGGCTGCCTGTAAGTCGTAAGCAAAAGCGTTTACCGCACCAATTTCCGAAGCTACATAAGCTGCTGTGGAGGCAACGGGCATATCCGGGGTTGCAGTGGCAACGAGTACAAAATCTATTTCGGAAGCGTCAATGCCTCTTTTTTGAAGCAAGTCTTCCGCAGCTTTGATAGCCATATAAGATGTTCCCGCGTTCTCTTCTTTTAAGATTCTTCGCTCCTTGATTCCTGTTCGGGTGGTGATCCATTCATCGTTGGTATCCACCATGGTTTCCAACACTTTGTTGGAAAGCACAAAATCCGGAACGTATCCTCCTACAGCTGTTATTGCTGCTGTTGTTTTCTTCATTTTTAGCCTCTCTTTATTGTCAAAAAGATTGAAATTTGACCCAAAAGCGGTGAAAATTAGTCATTTTATATGACTTTACAGGGAAAATTAACCGTTTTTGGGTGTTAACGTGGGCCCATAAAAAACTCCCGTTAAAAATTGAACGGGAGTTGCTTTATTATAAGGGATTTGCGGTTAGGCCGCAGTTTCCTCTTCTGTTTTGTCAATCAAAACCTGACCTCTGTAGTACAATTTGCCCTCATGCCAGTGGGCTCTGTGGAACAAGTGCATTTCACCTGTTGTAGAGTCCTTGGCAATTGTTGGCGCAACTGCTTTGTAATGGGTTCTTCTTTTGTCCCTTCTGGTTTTTGATATTTTTCTTTTAGGATGTGCCATTATAAAACCTATTTATCCGTTAGTAACTTTTTTAAATCGTCCCATCTGGGATCTGTTTCTTCTATTGATTTGGTGTTCTCTTTTGGCTGTAACTCTTCGAGTTTGTCCAAGATTTCTGATTGCAAGGTTCCGTCCTCAACACCGGGATGAACCCTTTTTTGTGGAACGGCCAGCACCAACATTTCATAAATGTACTGTGCTATATTGAATTGGTGCTCTCCGTGTGGAATGATCAAGATTTCATCATCTTCATCATTGAACTCCTCGCCAAACTTGACGACAAGCTTTAAATCGGAATCGATAGGCTGATCGTAAGGTTCGCCCGTTAGATCACAATCAACATTTACCGTACCCTTCGCTTCAATCTGAAGTTCCATCATGGTGCTCATTTTTTCCAAAACAGCATCAATTCGAACGGAAGCTCCGTTAAATTCTTGGTAGTCAAAAGATTCAAAGAACGCATCATCAATTTCGTACACAAATTTATGTTTTCCCAACTTCAGACCTGAAAAAGGGATAAAAAACTCTTTCAGCTTCATCATTTCTACACTTAAGGTTTGTGTACCAGCCTTTAAAGGCGGGTGCAAAGATACTACTAATTTACAAAACTGCAATTCTAGCTACAACAAATATCCAAAATGATGTAAACTTTTTACCTTTCTCGCTTAATTTTCTGCTTTTGCAAGGGGTTTTTGGTCAGTTCCCGATATTCTATTCTATTCTTAAATACTTGAATTGCAGTAAATACGGCCTCTTTAAAAGAACCCTCGTCTGCCTTGCCCTTTCCTGCTATTTCATAAGCGGTTCCATGGTCCGGGGATGTTCTTACCTTGTCCAGACCTGCGGTATAATTGACACCTTTTCCAAAGGAAAGGGTTTTGAAAGGGATTAAGCCTTGATCGTGATAGGCGGCCAAAACGGCATCGAAATTTTTATGGTTATCGGAGCCGAAAAAGCTGTCCGCCGAATAGGGCCCATAAACCAAAGTTCCTTTATTGAACATTTCCGCTATGGTCGGTTTCAATATTTTATCGTCCTCTTCGCCAATGGTGCCACTGTCCCCACTATGTGGGTTAATTCCCAAAAGCGCAATCTTGGGGCGGCGGATACCAAAATCCATTTTAAGGGATTTTTCCATTGTGGCCACCTTGTCACGAATCAATTTAGGGGTAATGGCCTTGGCCACATCTTTTACCGCAATATGGTCGGTGAGCAAGCCAACACGCAAGGAATTGGTTACCATAAACATAAGGCTTTCGCCCCCTAACTCTTGCGCAAGAAAATCCGTGTGTCCTGGAAACTTGAAATCTTCGGACTGTATATTGTTTTTGTTGATGGGCGCTGTGACCAACACATCAATTTTACCTTCTTTTAGGGCAGTAACGGCAGCTCTCAACGAACGAATAGCAAAATCACCTCCTTCTTTCGTGGATTGACCGTATTCAATTTTCGGCACTTCTTTCCATACATTCACAATATTGACCTTGCCCTCCAAGGCTTGCCCTGCATCCCTAACACCGTTGAATTTGAGGTCCATTCCCAAATCTTTGATTTGTTGCGATATGGTTTTGTTGGATGCAAAGATGACCGGGGTGCAAAAGTCCAACATTCTTGCATCTTCAAATGTTTTTAGAGCGACTTCGCACCCAATACCGTTAATGTCCCCTATGGAGATCCCTAACTTTATTTTTTGATTTTCCTTCATAAAATGAATGCCGTTATGGCTACTTTTGCATTACAAAACTAGTCAATTAATAAGACACATGTTCACAGGGATCATAGAGACTTTGGGGAAAGTTGAAAAGCTGGAAAAAGAAGGCGGAAATCTGCACATTACCGTTGCTTCAAATATTGCTTCGGAACTCAAAATTGACCAAAGTGTTTCGCACAATGGGGTTTGCCTTACAGTGGTTTCCATTGATGGTGACAACTATACAGTAACTGCCATTGAAGAAACTCTTGAGAAAACCAATTTAGGAGATTTGACATTGGGCGATGTGGTGAACTTGGAGCGCGCCATGGTTCTGGGAGCCCGTTTGGATGGGCACATTGTGCAAGGGCACGTGGACCAAACAGCGATTTGCAAACTGGTTGAGGAAAAGGAAGGCAGCTGGATCTACAGTTTTGAATATGACCCCAAACTCAATAATGTTACTATCGAAAAAGGCTCCATTACGGTGGATGGAGTGAGCTTGACCGTGGTTGACTCACAAAAAAATAGTTTCAGCGTAGCGATTATTCCCTACACTCACGAACATACCGGTTTCCATACCTACAAAGTGGGAACTACCGTAAACTTGGAGTTTGATGTGGTCGGGAAGTATGTTTCCAGGTTATTGGAGTTGAGGGGTTAATACCCATCAAAGCACACTCCGCATTCCGCGCCATATTCTTATTAAGAAAAATGTTGCTACCAACACCAAACCTGTGAGCCCCATGGCCAATGGATAATTGCCATAAATCCAGTTTCCTGTGGCAAAAAGACAGCCATACACCAAAATACAGCCAACTATCATGGCCAAAACACCAGATGGAACTGTCCATTTTTCATTACCATCATCCAAAGAAACCCCTTCGGCTTTGGCTTCTTCATGAATCTTTTTCCAGCCAGGACCTCCCGGTTTTGTGATTTTGTAGAATCGGTACAATACCTTGTTTTCTTCAGGTTTGGTTAAAAAGGTCGTTGCTAACCAAAGTATCGTGGTTATAAGCACGACCAGTGGAAATTTGCTCCAGCCTGGAAATGGTGCCGCTTCTGACAAAAAGAGCGCGTCTTCATACTGCCAGAACAAAATGGAAATGATACCCGATGAGAACATCGCCACAATTTCGCTCCATGCATTGATACGCCACCAGAACCATCGCAACAAAAAGATAAGACCAGTTCCAGCACCGAACATGATAATGATGTCAAACAATTGCGTTGCATTGTTGAGTTCCAAAGCAAATAAACTGCTCAAGATCATCAGAACAACGGTGGAAATTCTTCCCACGTTCACCAACTCTTTTTCTGAAGCATCCTTGTTAATCTGTTGTTTGTAAAAATCATTTACAATATAAGAGGAACCCCAGTTAAGGTGAGTTGATATGGTTGACATGTAGGCCGCTCCCAAAGAAGCCATTACCAATCCCAATAAGCCTGTGGGCAATTTGGTGAGCATGGCGGAATAGGCCAAATCATTTTTAAGGATGTTTTCGGGCACATTTGGGAAGGCTTGACGAATACTGTCCAAATCTGGGAATACGACGATAGAGGCCAATGCCACCAAAATCCACGGCCAAGGTCTTAGCGCATAATGTAATATGTTGAAGAAAAACGTTGCTCCAATAGCATGATTTTCATTTTTGGCGGCCAACATTCGTTGGGCAATATAACCTCCGCCGCCTGGTTCACCACCGGGATACCATGCACTCCACCATTGCACTGCCAAGGGTATGATCAACAGACCAATTAAGGCTTCGGTATCTGAAAAATCGGGAAGAATGGACATTTTTTCCTGCACTTGTGCATTGGTCAAAATATTGTCCAAACCACCAACCTCGGGCATATTTACCAAGTAGACAGCCGCTCCGATAGCACCGCCCATGGCAACAAAAAACAGCAGAAAATCGGTATAAACCACCCCTCTAAAACCACCAACGGCACTGAATATTACGGTAATTGTACCTCCCAGCAGCACCGTTTCAACAGGTTCCAGACCCAGCATTACCTGTCCAATTTTGATGGCGGCCAAAGTTACGGCCGACATGGCCATTACATTAAAGACAACTCCCAAATATAAAGACCGGAACCCTCTTAGGAAATGTGCAGGCTTTCCGCCATATCTTAGGTCATAAAACTCCATATCAGTGGAGACGTTGGATTTCCTCCAAAGTTTCGCGTAGACAAATACCGTAAGCAAACCTGTGAGCAAAAAGGCCCACCAACCCCAGTTTCCAGAAACCCCATCCGTACGAACAAAATCCGTTACCAAATTGGGGGTATCCGTGGAGAACGTAGTGGCTACCATGGAAAAGCCTAAAAGCCACCAAGGCATACTACGGCCAGATAAAAAGTATTCTGCTGTGTTCTTCCCTGATTTTTTGGATACATAGATTCCGATAAAAAGGACTATGGCAAAAAATCCAAAAATGATGATGTAATCTAAAAGTTCTAGTTTCATTTGTTTAGTTTGGCTGGAGCTAAAGATAGGTTTTTTGAGTTACTTTTGTGAACCTGTAAAAAGTCTTCATGTTTCTTTCCACATTCTCAGATATTTCCGTAGCCGCATGGACCATGGCCGCCACCGCTGTTTTTTTAATGGGGGTTTCCAAGGCGGGCCTCAAGGGAATGTCCATTTTTAATGTGACTTTAATGGCATTGGCTTTTGGTTCCAAGGCTTCCACGGGACTTTTTATTCCCTTGTTGATCGTGGGCGATACTTTTGCCGTGATTTATTATAACCGACACACCCAATGGAAGTATATTATAAAATTTCTTCCATGGATGATTTTGGGAATTCTACTGGGTGTTTTGATTGGAAAAGACCTACCCGAACAGGAATTTAAATGGGCCATGGTGGTGGTGATATTTATAAGTTTGGGCATGTTGGTTTTTTGGGACCGCCGAAAGTCGAAGAAGGTGCCCACCCATTGGTTGTTTTCAGGTTCCATGGGAATATTCGCTGGTGTTTGCACCATGATCGGAAATTTGGCCGGCGCTTTTACCAATATTTTCTTTTTGGCAATGCGATTGCCCAAAAATGAATTTGTGGGTACGGCGGCTTGGTTGTTTTTTATCACCAATTTGTTTAAAATGCCTTTTCATGTTTTTGTCTGGAAGACCATTACGGTGGAAAGTCTGTTGATTAATCTACGATTACTCCCAGCTATTTTTGTTGGTTTGGTTTTGGGAGTTTTCTTGGTGAAGAAAATCAACGAAAAAAACTACAAACGCTTTATTTTGATTGTGACGGCGATTGGTGCCGTGGCGATTTTGTTTAGGTAAGTTCCCTAAAAGCGAGTAAGGATGAAACATCAGTTTTTGTCAACCTGAACTTGATTCAGGTTCTCATAGTGACTTACACATTAATATAATGAGATTCTGGAATAAATTCAGAATGACACATTTCAATTCTTTTAAAATAAAAAAGCCGCATCAACTTGATGCGGCTTTGCTTTATAGACTGACCCGTCCTGAAATAAGTTGACAACAATTCGACTTATTTATGGAATCATCAACAAACAAAACAGTTAAGCGGACCCAAAAGGATTACAACTTAGGCTTTAAATTGGCAGTAGTATCCCAGGTGGA